>DASRHL010000368.1:0-14027 GCA_035650535.1 Acidimicrobiia bacterium | reverse complement strand
CTGCGTCACCACTTCGACGTGACGACCGCGCTCGGCGGGCACGAGGGTCTGGCGGCCATCCGCGAGGGCACGTACGCCGCCGTCCTGTCCGACCTGCGGATGCCCGATATGGACGGCATCACGTTCCTCAACCGGGTGGGCGAGGTCGCGCCGGACACCGTCAGGCTGCTGCTCACCGGCAACGCGGAGCTCGACTCCGCGATCGACGCCGTCAACCGGGGCGGGCTCTTCCGCTTCCTCACCAAGCCGGTCGACTTCGACGTGCTGAAGACGAGCCTCGAAGGCGCCGTCGAGCAGTACGCACTGGTCATGGCCGAGCGCGAGCTCCTCGAACAGACCCTGCGGGGCAGCGTCCAGACGCTCGTCGACACGCTCTCGCTCGCCGACCCCCGCGCGTTCGCGAGGGCCACCCGGCTCCAGCAGATCGTGACCGACCTCCTCGACGCCACCGGCACCGGCGACCGCTGGGCCATCGAGGTCGCAGCGATGCTCTCCCAGCTCGGCATGGTCACGCTCCCGGCCGACACCGCCGCCAAGCTCAACGACGCGACACCGCTCGACGCCTCCGAGCAGCAGATGGTCGACCAGCTTCCCGCCCTCGCCGTCCGGCTCCTCGGCTCCATCCCACGCCTCGACGAGGTGCGCGACGCCATCCGGCTGCACCCGAAGCATTTCGACGGCTCCGGTGACCCGCCCGACTCGCGCTCCGGCACCGACCTGCCGTTGGGTGCCCGCATGCTTCGCATCGCGGTCGACCTCGACAACCTCCACGCCCAGGGGATGACGTCGAGCCAGGCCGTCCCGCTGCTCGAGCGACGCCGCGGCTTCTACGACCCCGACCTGCTCGCCGCGTTCGCACGCAAGGTCGCGATGAGCAAGACCGCCGAGGTCGCCGAGATCACCGTCGGACAGCTCCGCGAGGGCATGCGACTCACGCGCGACGTCCTGACCACCGCCGGGGCGTTGCTCGTCGGGCGTGAGCACGTCGTGACCGAGCAGATGCTCCAACGCATCCGTAACTACCAGCGCTCCGTCGGCGTCGCCGAACCCCTCTACGTCGTCCTGCCCGACGCGCTCGTCGCCTGAGCCGCCGGCTCACGCGCGAGCGGCGCGCCAGCGCGCGACGACGTCCTCGACGTCGAGAGTCGCAACCGATGACGGTGGACCGGCGGTGGCGGTCGAGTTCACCTTGGCGATCCGGCGGTTGATGTCGGCGAGGATGCTCCGCACCTGCGCCTCGCTCGTCGCCGCACCGATCCGGCGCAGCGCGTCGTCACGGTCCTTCCGGATCTGCAGCGTGGGCGGGAGGACGGCGAGTTGCTCCCGTTCCAGCTTCTTGCGCAACCACCAGAGCTCGTCGCGGGGCTCGTCGATGTCGGGAATCGGCCGGCCCTCGCCGGGGAGGCCGGCGAACTCGCCGCGCTCGATCCCCTCACGGATCTTGCGCTCCACCCATGACTCGAACGGAACGCGTGCCGGCTTGCGGCTGCTCACTCCGGGCGGTCGGTGTAGATGCCCGGGGATCCGCCGCCGTGGATCTCGATCCACTCGGCCCCGTCGTCACCGGCGCGCCACGCGTACAGGGTGTCGGGCGTGAACGCACCCATGCCCGCGGTCAGGACGCGATTGCCGTAGCGGAGCTCTCCGCGCAGGATGAAGTTGACCTGTTGGGTTCCGTGGCGGTGCGGCTTGACCTGCTCGCCGGGCTTGGCGGTCTCGTGGAAGACGGACAGCTCCGGTGTCATCACGATCGTCTTCGTGAGCAGGTCGCGGCCGAAGAGCTCGAAGTAGTGCTCGGCATCGTCGGATCCGCCGAAGATGTCGGCGATCGTGTACCCCGGCAGCTCGGCGACGTCGAAGAAGAACGGCTTCAGCGCCTCGGCCTCGGCGGGTGGTTGGATCGTGTCGGCCATCGCCGTCTCCCCTCTGCTCGGTGGACCCCCGAAACGCTACGCCCGCCCCGGCCGGCCGTGGGGCGGAGGGTCGAGCGCCCTGATCAACGGAGGTCATCGAAGGAATGACCTTGGGCCCCGCGGAGCCCTCCGACGACCGCCGATCAGGACCGGACGGCGCGGCACGCCCCCGGCCGCGCCGGCGACGGAACCAGGAGAGCGGCGGATGGAAGCGCCCATCACCCGCGGCCGAACCGGACCCGGTGACGCCGATTCGGGTGCCTGCGCGCCCCGCTGCGAACACCTGGCCGAGGTCGACCGGCTCAACCGCATGATCCGCGCCCTCGTGGAACGGGCCGAGCGCAGCACGAGTGCGCAGATGTCCGACTACGGCAGGTTCCAGAACACCGTCATGCTCGAACAACGGGTGCGTGAGCGCACCCTGGCGCTCGAAGCCGCGCTCCGCCAGACGGAGCGGGTCGCGCGTGCGCTTCGCGAGTCGGAGGCGAAGTTCCGCGGGATCGTGAGCCAGTCGATCGTCGGCATCGCCATCATCGAGCACGGGAAGCTCGTCTACACGAACCCGAAGTTGGACGACATGTTCGGCTACGAACCGGAGGAGATGCGCGAGCTCGGTCCCCTCGACCTCGCACTCGAGAGCGACCGCCAGCTCGTCGCGGAGCAGTTCCGCCGGCGCCTCAGCGGCGAAGTCGACCAGGTCGAGTACACGTTCCGCGGCCGCCGCAAGGACGGTGCAATCATCGAGCTGCAGGCACACGGCAACGTGATCAAGGTCAGCGGGCGGTCCGTCCTGATCAGCGTCCTCATCGACATCACCGAGCGGGCACGGACCGAGCGCGAGGTCCTCGCGCTGCAGGAGCGACTGCGCGAGCAGTCGATCCACGATGCGCTGACGGGCCTCTACAACCGCCGCTACCTCGAGGAAACGCTGGAACGCGAGCTCTCGCGGGCAGCGCGCGCCTCGTCGCCGCTCAGCATCGTCATGGCCGACCTCGACCGCTTCAAGTCCGTCAACGACCGGCTCGGCCATCCGGCCGGCGACGAGGTCCTGCGATCCTTCGGCGCGCTGCTCCTGGAGTCCTTCCGGGCCGACGACACCTGCTGCCGGTACGGGGGCGAGGAGTTCCTCGTCGTCATGCCCGGCTGCCCGGAGGGGGCGGCGGTGGACCACGCGGAGCGGTTCCGGCGCGCGACCGAGACCTTGGTCGTCCCGCACGGATCCGCGACCATCCGGACCACGGCGTCGCTCGGCGTCGCGACCTTCCCCCACCACGGCCACACGGTGCACGACCTCATCCGGGCAGCCGACGCCGCGCTCTACTGGGCCAAGGGTAAGGGCCGGAACCGGGTCGGGATCGCGCCGTCGGGGCAGGGTGAGGTCGTCGCGACCAGCAGCCGTCCTGCGCCGGCCGGTCGCCGCCCGTCGGCGCGGCGGGCGAAGTAGCGCGCGGCGAGTCGGCAGGCGGTGCCCGGAGGGCCGACCCTCCCGCGCGCTCAGGCGGACCGGCGCGTCACGGCCCGGCGGACACCGAGGTCGGCGACATCACCGAACAACCTGCCGGCGTGCCAGCCCTCGGCGTCGTTGGCGCGTGCCGCGAAGGTGCGGGTCTCGGGGAAGGCGGCGTCGGCGGCCGCCCGAGTCTCGTCCGCGCGGCTCGCGAGCACCGGGAGGAGATCGCCACCGAGCTCGCCGTCGGCCGCGGCCACGGTGTCGGCGACCACGCAGCGGAGTCGCTCGCCGATCCGGAACGCGAACGCAGTGAGGAACGAGCGGCGGAACCGCGTCGTGCGGCTGCGGCCGAAGGCGTCCTGCTTCGAACCCTCCCGGCGCAGCGCCGCGGTCGCCTGCACGAGGAGGCTCGTGAACAGCTCCTCGACCGCGCCGAGCTCGTGCGCGAACCCGAACACGGTCGTGAACCCGAACGGCTTCGACCAGACGGCGCGGCAGCCGTTCGCACCCGCGATCTCGGCGAGCAGCAACGCCCGGGCGTCCGCGTAGGGATCGTCGATCCCGATCCGCCGGCCCAGGGGCCGTTCGGCTCCGTGGTCGCGGCCGGCATCGAACATCGCCCGGTCGATGCGGTGCCGCGCCATGAGCTCCTGTGCCTTCGCGGTGAAGGACTCGGCCTCCGCGTCGAAGGTCGTCGCCTCGGCCTTGGCGAGCAACGCCCGCACCCTCTCGAGCAGCCCGTCGGGAAGCGCCCCGCCGGCGACGAGGGTCCCGTCCCGCCACCGCGACGGCGGATCGACGAGCTCGGGTAGGGCGGGGAGCATCGTGAGGAGGGCGAGGAGCGACGCGAGGGTGTCGAGGGTCTCGATCCATTCGCCTTGCTCCAGCAGCAGGTACGGCTCACCGGCGCGAGGCGGCGCGTCGGCCTCGTCGACCTGGGCCATCCACGCCGGCGCGACACGGCGGCCGAGCGCCTCGTAGGAAGCGGCCTGCGCGGCGACCACGCGACGAACCAGCGCCTCCGCCCCGCCGTCGAGCTCCCGCCCGACCACCCGGCTCACGTCCGCCGGCTGCCACCCGCGATCCCACAGGCGGCCGACGTGGGCTTCGAGGAGCACTGCGGCCTCGCGTGCGACACCTCGGCGTGGTTCGGACGCGAGCCGTTCGATCGCGAGCCGGCGCGCCGGGACGTCGCCCGTGCGGGCCGCGTTCGCCGCCTCGACGATCAGGTCCACCACGCTTCCCGTGAACGGTGCCTCGTTCGACCCGCGCGGACGCCGGTCGCCTCGGGTTGCGCCGCGTGCTCGCTGACGTTTCCGCTGCTTCGCCGCCCGCCGGAGGCGGTTGCTCTTGCCCATTGCGTCGTTGTACCCGCGGGGTGTGACGCTTTCGGACCGCGTGTCGGACGCGGACGACGACGGCCTCGGTCCGACGGGACCGGAGGAGCGCCCTGATGCCGGGTTCGTCGCTCGTCAGCACGCTCGCTCCTGGTTCCACCAAGACGGCGACATGGGCGTCTGCGTCGAGCTCGTCGTCACCGGATGAACAAGGTGGGAGACCGCGGTCTGTCACACTGGCGCCAGTCGGGCAAGAGCTTGGGGGGAAGACATTGGGGGGTCGTCGCGGGGCGCGCCCGGAGGCAGTCGGGCGGCGCGAGTTCCTCCGCCGCGTCGCGGTCGCCGGCGGTGGCGCGGCCCTCGCCTCCCGCGTCGGGTTGGTCGATGCCCTCGCCGCGCTGCCGGCCGCGGCGGCCGAGCCGGCGGCCGCGCCCGCGTCGTTGCGGTCGATCGAGCACGTGGTCGTCCTCATGCAGGAGAACCGCTCGTACGACCACTACTTCGGCGCCTACCCCAAGGGCCGCGGCTTCGACGACCATCGCAAGGGCGACCTCGGCGCGTTCGCGCAGAAGGATCCCCAACGCCGCAACACGTCACCCGACGGCGTGCTCCTCCCGTGGCACCTCGACACCGCGACGATGAACGCGGCGTGCACCGCCGACATCTCGCACGAGTGGAACGCGCAGCACATCGCGTGGAACGGCGGCGCGATGGACAAGTTCGTCCAGGCGCACCTGCTCCCCCTGACCGCACCGCTCACGATGGGCTACTACACGCGCGCCGACCTCCCCTTCTACTACGCGCTGGCGGATGCGTTCACGATCTGCGACCACTACTTCTGCTCCGTCATCGGACCGAGCGACCCGAACCGTCACTACGCGATGTCGGCGACGATCGACCCCGAGGGTCGCGCGGGCGGCCCGGTCTGCAGCAACGGACCCAACATCGTCGTGAACCCGCCGGCGACGATCATGGAGCAGGCGCGCTACTCGTGGACGACGATGCCGGAACGGCTCCAGGCGGCCGGCGTGTCGTGGAAGGTGTACCAGGCACCCGGGAGCCTCTCGTCGACGTCGACGACCAACAACATCCTCGCCCGCTACGCCCAGTACCGCGACCCGGGCTCGGAGCTCTACCGCAACGCGTTCGTCCCGAGCTTCCCCGACGACTTCGAGACCGACGTCGCCAACGGGACGCTCCCCTCGGTGTCGTGGCTCAACAGCAGGACGCCCGGCGCCGACGAGCACCCGCCCTCTGCGCCCAACGTCGGAGAGCGCGTCGTCGGCCGCGTGGTCGAGACGCTCGTACGCCACCCGAAGGTGTGGGCCAAGACCGTCCTCTTCGTGACCTTCGACGAGAACGGCGGCTTCTTCGACCACGTCGCGCCACCGACGGCCCCGCCCGGCACCCCGGGCGAGTACGTTCCCGACCCGGCACTCCTGCCGCCGCTCACCAACGGCATCACCGGCCCGATCGGGCTCGGGTTCCGCGTCCCGACGATCGTCGTCTCGCCCTTCAGCCGCGGCGGGCACGTCAACTCGGACGTCTACGACCACACGTCGTTGCTCCGCTTCCTCGAGACGCGCTTCGGCGTCGAGATCCCCAATCTCTCCGACTGGCGGCGCCGGACCGTCTCGGACCTGACGAGCACGCTGAACTTCGACCGCCCGCGCCGCCAGGTGCCGAAGCTCCCGATCGAGGGCCTCGCCGACAAGCTGGTGAAGCGCGAGTGCGCGCAGATCCGCACCCCGCCGCAACCCCCGCGCCGCCAGCGGATGCCGACACAGGGACCCTGACTGCACGGGCTGCCGGCGAGCCGGGTGGTCAGGCGCCGCCCGCCGCCGCCTTCATGATGTGCTCGAGCCACCACGCGGGCGCGTTGTCGGTGATGTTCGGGATGTTCGAGTAGTCGTGCCAGCGGCAGATCTTCCCGTCCCGCAACTCGGTGACCGACACGAACGAGTGGTCGATCACCTCGCCCGTGTGGAACCGCCAGCGCTCGGTGTGCTCCGTCATCACGAGGTCGCCCTCGGCCACCATGTTCGCGCCGGGAAGGTGCTCGTAGCCCTCCAGGGGTTCGAGCCCGATCTTGAGCCGCGCGACCACGCCCTCCGGACCGGTACCGCCGGCGCCGAGTGTGCCGACGTCGGTGTAGTGGGCGTCGTCGGTCAGCAGCGATTTCATCGCCTCGTAGTCACGCGCGGCCAGGGCGTCCCAGAACCGCTGGACGACGGTCTTGTTGGCACTCGTGTCGCCGGTCTCCGCCACGCCGATCCCCCTTCAGCCGTCACCCCGTCGGACGGGCAGGCCCGATCTTCGCGCGCGCCTCACCCGGCGTACTCGGGATGGCGGTCGATGAAGTCGGCCACGAACCAGCAGACGGGCACGACCGCGCGCCCCGTGGCGCGGATGTCGTCGAGCGCGGCTCTCACGAGACGGTCACCGAGACCGTGGCCCCGCCGGTGCGGGACGATCTCGGTGTGGGGCATGACCACCGTGTCGCCCCGCACGACGAAGTCCGCGACGCCGACCAGCTCGTGCCCGTCGAACAGCTCGTAACGATGCTCGGTGTCGTTGCGTCGCACCTCCATGCCGGCTTCCTACCCGTCGAGGAGCTCGACGATCGCCGCCGGCGTCAACGGGAGACGCGTGATCTCGACGCCGAAGGGTGCGAGCGCGTCCGCGATCGCGTTCACGACGGCCGCCGGCGCGCCGATCGCGCCACCCTCGCCGACACCCTTGAAGCCGCCGGGCCCGGGTGCCGGGGTCTCGACGTGCCCGTACTCGATCAGGGGGACCTCGGCCGCCGTGGGAAGGAGGTAGTCCATGAACGTGGTGGTGAGCGGGTTGCCGTCGCCGTCGTAGACCAGGTGCTCGGAGAGCACGCCGCCGATGCCCTGCACGGTCCCGCCGGCGATCTGGCCCTCCACGACGTTGGGGTTGATCATCGGGCCACAGTCCTCGGCGACGAGGTAACGCAGGATCGTCACGGCGCCGGTGACCGGGTCGACCTCGCACGTGCAGACGTGCGTGGCGTTCGCCCAGATCATGGGGCTGCGCGCCCGGTAGCGGGCGCTCGCCTCCAACCCCGCCGGCACACCCGGCGGGAGCTTGTGCGGTTTGAAGTAGGCGATGTCCGCGATCTCCGCGAGCGACACCGCCGCGGTGGGCGTGCCGCGGACGCGGGCACGGCTCTCGCCGAGCTCGACGTCGTCGGGCGACGCCTCGAGGCGTTCCGCGGCGATGGCGACGATGCGCTCCCGGAGCGACGCCGCGGTCTCGGTGACCGCGCCGGCGAGCATCGAGGCGCTGCGGCTCCCGCCGGTGCCCGCGCCGAACGGCGTGACGGCGGTGTCGCCCTGGATCGTGCGGACGTCGGCGAGCTCGGCGCCGAGGGCATCGGCCGCGAGCTGGACCACGGCCGTCTCGAGGCTGTTCCCCGTCGATCCTCCGGCGACGTAGACGTTGACCTTCCCGGACGGCTCGATACGGATCGTCGCGCCCTCGGTCCCGTAGTAGGCCATCCCGGTCGTCGTCGGCTCGACGTACGTGCAGGTGCCGATCCCGAGGCAGCGCCCGGCAGCGCGCCCGGCGGCCTGCTCGCGGCGGAAGGCGTCGTAGTCGAGCATCGTCAGCGCGTGCTCGAACGTCTCCAGTGGCGTGATGTCGCTGTACGGCATCCCGTTCGGGTTCGAGTACGGCATCTCGTCCCGTCGCAGCAGGTTCCGCCGCCGCAGCTCGATCGGGTCGACGCCCATCCGTCGCGCGGCGACGTCGAGCAGCACCTCGCGGGACAACGACTCGAACTGCCACGGACCCCGGTACGCAGCGCGACCGGACGTGTTCGAGAACACCGATGTCGTCCGGAAACCGGCTCGCGGGACCCGGTAGGGCCCGGGGAAGAGCATGCCGACCGCCGCCGCGGTGCCTACCGGCCACGGCGTCGGGTAGGCACCGACGTCCTGCACGTGGTCGATGTACGCGCCGACGATGCGGCCCGCGTCGTCGAAGGCCATGCGCGCGTCGCCGTGCTCGTGACGGGCCGACCCGGCCGAGAGAAGGTTCTCGCGGCGGTCCTCGATCCACTTCACCGCCGCCCGCAGCTCGACCGCGGCCAGGGCGACGCACATGTCCTCGCGCATCGGCACGACCTTCTGCCCGAAGCCGCCACCGGTGTCGCGCATGATCACGCGCACCTGGTGCTCGCCGAGGCCGAGCAACCGGGCGAGGAACATGCGGACCTCGTGCGGCGCCTGCGTGGCCGCCCACACGGTGAGCTCCTCGCCCGTCCATTCGGCGACCATCCCGCGCGTCTCCATCGGGACGGGCACGTACGCCTGCTGGTGGATCGTCACCCTGACGTCGTGCGCGGCCGAAACGAACGCGGCGGCCAGATCGTCCGACGGCGGGCCGCCCGTCGCGCCCGCGACGTTCCCGGCGTAGCCGCGGTGCACGAGCGGTTCCGATCCCTGTGCCGTGACGTAGTCGACCGCCGGTGGCAACGCCTCGTAGTCGACCTCGACGAGCTCGGTCGCGTCCTCCGCGACGTACCGGTCGGACGCCACCACGAGCGCGACCGGGTCACCGACGAAGCGTGCCTCGCCGTCGGCGAGGGGCGGGCGCGGCGTGTCGGGCACGTCACGGCCCATCGACGTGTACCACTGCTCGCGCACGCGCGGGTTGAGGTCGGCCGCCGTGAACACGGCACGCACACCGGGCAGGGCGAGCGCAGCCGCCGGATCGATGCCGTGGATGCGCGCTCGCGCGAAGGGGCTGCGCACGAAGCACGCGTGCAGCATCCCGGGCCGCGAGATGTCGTCGACGAACGTGCCGCGGCCCTGGAGCAGCCGCCCGTCCTCGACGCGGTGGACGCGCGTCCCGGTGTATCGGCCGGCGACGGTCGTCATCGTGCGGCGCGCCCCCGGACGTCGACCAGTTGGAGCGCTCGTTCCAACTCCGGCGGGCGCATCGGGTCAAGGAGCGCGGCGAGCCGCCCGGCGCGCCTCGAGCTGGTCGACGAGGCGCGCCATGGCCGCCGCGGCCTCTTCGTGCGCGGTGTCGAACCCGGCGACCTTGTCGTGCGCCATCGCGAAGGCGAGGCCCTGCACGGCCGCGGCGACGAGCGCGGGCGGGAACGTCTCGCGGTCGATGCCGTAGCCGTCGAGGATGGCGTCGAGGGCCTCGATCTGCATGCGGCGGACCTCGCGGGCGAACGTCGCCACCTCGGCCTGGACCGCCGGGCGATGGTTCGCGGCCGCCGTCAGCTCCACGAGCAGCGTGTTCCCTCGGGGTTCGGAGACGAGCCGCCACCACGCGCGTAGCGGCTCCGCGGACGCGAGCGCGTCCGCGAGGCGGGCGACGTTGCCCTCGCCCCGGCGGCGGACGACGGCGACGAACAGGTCGTCGAGCGTCCCGAAGTGGTAGTGGAGCTTGAGCCCGGCCTCCGCCTCCACCCGCCGCGAGGTCACGGCGGCGTAGCCGTCCTTGAGCATGATCTGCTCCGCGGCGTCGAGCAGCCGCCGGCGCTTCTCGGGCGTCGCGGCACGCGGTCGACGGGGCGGGGCCACCGCCGTGTTGTAGCCCATCAGCGGCCGCCAGATCAGAAAATAGAGCGGTCGCTCTACTTTGGTGTACAACATGGCGATGATCGCCATCGACGGCGGCCTGACCGCCACGACACCCTGAGGTCACCCATGCCCGACACGACGACCGCGGCCGTGTCCTACGACCCGTACGACGTCGCCATCAACGCCGACCCGTACCCCACGTACGCGCGTCTCCGCGAGGAGGCCCCCGCCTACTACAACGAGCAGTACGACTTCTGGGCGCTCTCCCGCTTCGACGACGTCAACCAGGCCCTCCTGAACTGGCAGACGTTCTCGAACACGCGCAGCGACATCCTCGACATCATCAAGGCCGGCGTCGAGCTCCCCCCGGGCGTCATCCTGTTCGAGGACCCGCCGCTGCACACGATGCACCGTGGGCTGATGTCGCGCGTGTTCACGCCCCGGCGGATGGCCGCGCTCGAGGACCAGGTCCGCGAGTTCTGTGTCCGCTGCCTCGACCCACTCGTCGGATCGGGCGGTTTCGACATCGTCGCCGAGCTCGCGTCGGTGATGCCGATGCGGGTGATCGGGATGCTGCTCGGCATCCCCGAGAGCGACCAGGTCGCCGTGCGCGACAAGACCGACGCGAACCTCCGAACCGAGCCGGGCAAGCCGATGGACGTCAAGGAGGAGGAGGTCGCCAACGGCGACATGTTCTCGGAGTACGTCGAGTGGCGCGCCGAGCATCCCGCCGACGACCTGATGACCCAGCTCCTGAACGCCGAGTTCGAGGACGAGCACGGCGAGACCCGGAGGCTGACGCGGCAGGAGGTGTTGACCTACACCGCCGTGATCGCCGGCGCGGGCAACGAGACGACCGGACGCCTGATCGGCTGGCTCGCCAAGGTCCTCGCCGAGCACCCCGACCAGCGGCGCGCCGTCGTCGAGGACCGCTCGCTGCTCCCGAACGTCATCGACGAGACGCTGCGGTTCGAACCGACCGGCCACGCGACCGCCCGCTCCGTCATGGTCGACGTCGAGTACCACGGCGTCACGGTGCCCGCGGGGAGCCCGATCCTGCTGCTGATCGCCTCCGCCAACCGCGACCCGCGCCGCTACGCCGATCCGGACGTGTACGACATCCGCCGCGACGACGTCCAGCACCTGACGTTCGGCTACGGACTGCACTACTGCCTCGGCGCCAGCCTCGCCCGCCTCGAAGGCCGGGTCGCGCTCGACGAGCTGCTCAACCGCTTCCCCGAGTGGGACATCGACGAGGCCAACGCCGCGCTCGCGCCGACGTCGACGGTTCGCGGCTGGGAGCGGCTGCCGCTCGTCATCCCGTGAACGGGCGCGCGCCGCCGGGTCGATCCCGGCGGCGCGCGAGACGCTGTCAGTGCTTGGCGTACGTCGCCGCACCCTGGAACTCGACGACGACCACGGGCTCGTCACCGATGACCCGCGCGTCGTGGCCGGGCGCGATCCGGTACACGCTCCCGGCGGTGAGCTTGCCGCTGGTGCCGTCGTCGGTGCGGACCTCGAGCGTTCCGGACACGACGTAGCCGACGTGCTCGGTCTGGCACGACTCGGTCCCGACGACCGGCTTGATGTGCTCCGACCACTGCCATCCGGGTTGGAAGGTGTACCGACCGATCTGGCCGCCAGCGAGGTTGACGACCTCGACGGTGGTGTGGTCGGGCCGGCGGACCTCGTCCGGTGCGGAGAAGTCGTTGATCTCGAGTCCGGTCATGTCTCTCTCTCCTTTGTTGTCTGGGCCTACGGTCGAACTTCGAAGACGCGGTTGAACGGGGTCTCGGTGGCACGGCGGAACCGGCCGAAGCCGGCGTCGGCCGCGAGGGCCGCCCACGTCGCGTCGGGCACCTGGGCTCCGAGGACGGAACCACCCGGCTGCGCCTGCGCCGCCGGGGCGCAGATGGAGGTGGACGCGGCGTAGTAGATCCGCCCGACCGGGTTGACGTTGTCGTCGACCGAGTCGCCCGCCATCGGTTCGACGAGCAGCCAGACCCCGGCGGGGCCGAGCACGTCGCGGATGTGGCGGGCCGCACCGAGCGGGTCGCCCATGTCGTGCAGGGCGTCGAGGACGCAGACGAGGTCGTACCCGCTGCCGGGGAAGTCCTGGGCGGCAGCCACCTCGAAGCGCACACGGTCGGAGACGCCCGCCTCCGCGACCCGCTTGCGGGCGACGTCGATCGACGCCCGGTGGGGGTCGAACCCCGAGACCGTGCTGTTCGGGAACGCCTCCGCGAGGAGGATCGACGACGCGCCGTGGCCGCACCCGACGTCGGCGATCGACCCGCCGCCCGCCAGCGTGTCGGCGACGCCGACGGCGGGGATCCAGCTCGACACGAGGTTGGCGGCGTACCCGGTTCGGAACAACCGCTCGGTTCCGTGGAACAGGTCGTGGTGGTGGTCGTGCCACGCCAGCCCGGCGCCGCTGATGAACGCCTCGCGGACCTTCTCCTCGTCCTTGGCGGCCGCTGCCGCGATGGTCATGCTCCCGACCAGGAACACGGGGCTGGCGGGGTCGGCGAGCACCGCCGCCTGCTCGGGGCTCAGCCAGTAGGTCGCGGTGCGGGCGCTGAAGCGGCAGTAGCCGGACACGTACTGCGCGTCGAGCCACTCCTGCACGAGCCGGGCGTCGGTACGGGTCGCGGCCGCGAGCCCGGCGGCGTCGGTCGGTCCCAGGTCGGCGAGCGCCCGGTACAGGCCGAGCTTGTCACCGATCACGACCGTCGACGCGTGCAGGGCGGCCCCGAAGTCGCCCGTGAACTTCTGCACGAACCCTTCGAGGCGGGCCTCGTCGACGGCCATGGGAACCTCCACGAGCGCTGCGGCACACCGGCGTGCCGCTCTCGTGGAGTACGGCGCGACACGCGATGTCGCGTCGCGACGCGTCAGGTCTGCCAGTCGACCGGCTCGGCCGGGCGGTAGGCGCACCAGGTGCCGGTGTCGATCGAGCGCTCCAGGTGGCGGCCCAGTTCGGGGTGGGCGCGGCCGATCGTCGTGATCGCGCGCCGGATGCGCGTCGAGACGGTCTTCCTCGCGCGCTCGACCGGGTCGCCCACCAGGCGCGGGCGCCCGCGGAGCCCGAAGTCGCGAGCGACCGCCTCGGCCAGTGACTGCCGCTGCTCACGTGCGAGCGCGACCCGTTCGCCGTCGCCACGTGCCTCGGCTTCGGCTTCGTCGGCGTCGAGTTGGCGGAGCCTCGCGCGGATCTCGCGGCGCGCCCGCTCGTCGAGGGCCGGCGCGCCGCGGACCGCCGGACCCGGGCCGGCGCCGTCGGCGAGCTCGAGGACGGACAGGGCCTCCCCCGGCCGGGCGAGCAGGGAGGCGATGTCGCGCAGCCCGCGGGCGTCGGGAAGCTGCACGACCCGACCCCCGAACGCGAGCGCCCACACGGACCCCTCGCGGCGGAACGACGCCGACACCCTCGGCGCGTGGACCGGTTCCGATCCGGCCGCCGCGACGGTGGCGAGCCCGATCTCGCGCGCCGCGCCCCGCGCGAGGTCGAGCAGGCGGGTCGCGGCGTCACGATCGCCGGGACCATCTCGTTCGATCAACATGCCGGCATGGTCGGCCCGCGCCTGCGCGAGCCAGCTGCGGGCGCCGATGCGGGCGTTGAGCTCCTCGGCCGAGCGGTAGTACGCGTCGGCGGTGTCGAGGTCGCCGACCGTCTGGTACAGCCACGCGGTCGCGAGGTCGGTCGCCCCGAGGCAGACCGTGGCCAGCGAGACCTGGACGCAGCGCTCGTCGGGACGAT
>DASRHL010000367.1:0-2237 GCA_035650535.1 Acidimicrobiia bacterium | reverse complement strand
GCCGGACCCGCTCGTCGTACCCGAGCCCGTACGTGTGGCGGGCGCGGTCGTCGGGGTGGTGGTCGCCGGTGTCGCCGCTGCCCGCTGGGCGAGCAGCGCGTCGAGGGCGTTCGACGCGTCGGCCAGCTCGTGCTGGGCCGTGTCGGCGGCCGTCTGCGCGGCGAGCACGTTCCCCAGCGCGGTCTGGCACGCGGTGACCTGGGGGTCGGCCGCCGCCGCGGGGCCCGAGCCGCTCGTCGCGGGGGTCGTGGTCGCCGGCGTGCTTCCCGCGCCCGCGGCGGCGCACACCGTGTTCGCGTTGTCGAGCGCGGTCCTCGCCGCCGTGAGCGCGTGGTCGACGTCCTGCTGAGCGTCGAGCACGGCCTGCTGCAGGGCGGCGAGCTGCGGGTCGGCGGGCGTCGCGGCGGTCAGCACCGCGGTCGCCGCCGTGCCCGTCCGCACCGCGCTCTGCGTCGCCGAGCCGCCGGCGCCGGTCGTGCCGGTCCCGCCCGCGCCCGAACCTCCGATCGCCCCGGTGCTGCCGACGCTCTGCCCCGAGAGCGCCTTCGACAGCGCGAGCTTCGCCTGGGCCAGCGCCGCCTCCTTGGTGTGCAGCGTCTGGACCAGGCCCTGCGGGTCGAGCGACGCGAGCGCCTGGCCCGCCGCGACGTGGTCGCCCACCTGCACGTCGACCGCGGAGACGGTGCCCGCGACCGGGAACGCGACGCTCGCCTGCGACACCGGCTCGATCGTCGCCACGCCCGTGAGCAGCGCGTCGACGTTGTGGTCGCCGACGACCGCGAGCCGGTAGGAGTCACCGCTCGAACCGAACGCGTCGGTCGCGAACGCGACGACCACGGCGACCACGATCGCCACGACGACGAGCGCCGTGCGCCGGCGCCGGCGCCGGCGCGGTCGGGCGGCACCACCGTCGGGGTCGTCGAACAGCGCCGCGAGCTTGTCGGCCGACGTGGAGAAGGAGGGGTGCACGGGAGTGGTCATCGCCTCACTCGCTCCTCAGCGCGTCGATCGGTGCCAGGCGTGCCGCGCGCGATGCGGGATAGACGCCGAAGACCATGCCGATGCCGATGGCGACGACGATCGCCGCGAGCGACGCCGGGATCGAGACGATCACCCGGGCATCCGCGACCTCGGGGATGACGGCGGCGCCGATCAGGCCGAGCGCGACACCGAGGAGCCCGCCCGCCAGCCCGAGCACGCCGGCCTCGACCAGGAACTGGCGCCGGATCGACGCCGGACGGGCACCGATGGCCTTGCGCACGCCGATCTCGCGGATCCGCTCGGTGACCGAGACGAGCATGATGTTCATCACACCGATCCCGCCCACGAGCAGCGCGATCACCGCGATGCCGCCGAGCATCACGGTCAGCGTGTCGTCGACCGACGTGGCTGCGCTGAGGATCGACTGCTGCGTCGCGATCGAGAAGTCCGCGTTCGCCGCCGTCGTGATCTTGTGGGTGTTGAGCAGGAGCGCGTTGGCCTCCTGGTACGCGGCCGACAGGGTCGAGGCCGACGTCGCCTTCACGTAGATCGAGCTGACCGAGTTGCGGTTGACGCCGCCGACGAGGCGTTGCGAGTAGGTGCTCAGGGGCACGATCGCGAGGTCGTTGTTCGAGGTCGCGTCCGACGAGCTGAGCGAGTCGAGCACGCCGATCACCTGCAGCTTCACGCCGTTGAGGCTGATCGACTGCCCGACCGGGTCCGCGTTGCCGAACAACTGCGTCGCGGTGTCGGGCCCGAGGACGATGACGGAGCTCGCGTGGTCCTCGTCCGACGCGTCGAGGAAGCGTCCCGAGCTGACGCCACGCGACCGGATCGTGCGCCACTCGGGTGTGGTCCCGCTGAGACTCGTCGTCCAGTTCGTCGACCCGTAGACGAGCTCGGCCTGCGAGGTGGACGCCGGCGCCACCGCCTCGATGTCGGGAGCGACGGTGCGCGACCGGAGCGCCTGCGCGTCCTGCACGGTGAGCGTGGACGCGGACCCGAACCCGCCCCGGGTCCCGGTCGACGACGTCGAGCTCCCGGGCGAGATCACCAGGATGTTCGTGCCGAGCTCGTTGATCTGGTCCTGGACCTTGGCCTTGGCGCCCTGGCCGATCCCGACCGTCAGCACGACCGCGGTGATCCCGATGAGGATCCCGAGCATCGTCAGGGCCGAGCGGAGCCTGTGCGTACGGACGGCTTCGGTCGCCGTGCGGACGACGTCGCGCCAGCTCACGACACGCGCTCCCGGCGGC
>DASRHL010000366.1:0-26129 GCA_035650535.1 Acidimicrobiia bacterium | reverse complement strand
CACCGCCCACTTCGACTACGTCGCCGGGCCGTGCGCGTACGGCGTGTCGCGCGCCGCGCTCGACACCGGCATCCCGGTGGTCTTCGGTGTCCTCACCACCGACGACCTCGCGCAGGCACTCGACCGGGCCGGCGGACGCGAGGGCAACAAGGGCGCGGAGGCCGCGGCGACCGCGATCGAGATGGTCGCGCTCCTCCGCACGCTGCCACCCGAGCGGCACGCGGCACCGCCGGCGGCCGAATCGATCGGGTGAGCGCGGGCTCGCCAAAGTAGCCTCGGGTCCCGATGTTGAGCCTCGTCCTCCCGAAGGGATCGCTGGAGCGCGCCACCCTGCAGCTCTTCGAGGACGCCGATCTCTCCGTGGCGCGCACGTCGGACGTCGACTACCGGGGTTCGATCGACGACCCGCGCGTCGCCGACGTGCGCATCCTGCGACCCCAGGAGATCCCACGCTACGTCGCCGAGGGTCGCTTCGACGTCGGGATCACCGGGCGCGACTGGATCGAGGAAACCGGCGTCGAGGTCGTGACCCTCAGCGAGCTGCACTACTCGAAGGCGACCGCCCGCCCGATCCGCGTCGTCCTCGCAGTCGCCGCCGACTCCGGGGCCGACAAGATCGACGATCTGCCCCGCCACGGGCTGCGCGTCCACACCGAATACCCCTCGTTGACGCGCCGCTACTTCGAGCGCCACGGCATCGAGGCCGACGTCGTGCTCTCGTACGGCGCGACGGAGGCAAAGGTGCCCGACATCGCCGACGCCGTCGTCGAGATCACCGAGACGGGGCGGGCGCTGCGGGCCGCCGGGCTGAAGATCGTCGACACGATCCTCGAGTCGTACACGGAGCTGATCGCGAGCCCGGCGGCGTACGCGGTGCCCGAGAAGCGGCGCGCGATGGAGCAGCTGAAGACGCTGCTCGACGGCGCGCTCGAGGCGCGGGGCCGGGTGCTCATCAAGCTCAACGTCGACGGACCGAACCTCGACGCCGTGATCGGGCTCCTTCCGGCACTGAAGGCACCGACCGTGTCGCAGTTGTTCGGCGACGACGCGTTCGCGGTCGAGACCGTCGTCGCGAAACGCGAGATCAACACGCTCATCCCGGCGCTCGTCGACGCGGGTGCCACGGGCATCATCGAGCTGCCGATCTCCAAGATCGTGCACTGAGCCGCCGTGCCGCGTGCGGGTCGTGACCGCGCCCTCCTCGACGGGACGGTCGTCGAGTTCGACGAGTTCCGGGGTCTCGGGATCGTCGAGGCCGAGGGGGGCGCCCGCTACCCCTTCCACTGCACCGAGATCGCCGACGGGACCCGGCGCATCGATCCGGGCGCGCCCGTGCGGTTCGGTCTCCGGCCGGGAGGGCTCGGGCGTTTCGAGGCCGCCGCCATCGAGAAGCGCTGAGCCCGACGCCCGCCGGCCCGGGCCGGCGTCCCCCTGCCGTGCCTGTGGCACGCAAAGTGGGTAGAGTCGCGCGGAGAGCGAGGCGGTGGGGCCGAACCGAGCAGGCAGACCGGCCACGGGCCGGCCCGACACCGGGAGAAGCAGGCGATGGGGAGACGCCGCGAGGAGCGGACGGACTCGGCGCCCCTGGGTCTCTACACCGCCGTCGACATCGGGCGGGTCGCGGGTGCCGACCCCGACCGGCCCGGCCCGGAGCCCGAGCCCGCGCCGGGCCGCCGGGGCGCGTCCGCCGCGGCCGACGACGCCCATGCGCTCCGGATCACGGTCGAGGAGGGTCCGCCGGTCGTGCTGCACGTCGCCGGCGACCTCGACCTCCACACGTCGCCGCAGCTCGCCGACCGGCTCGACGCCGTGGGGGAGGGGGACGTGGTGGTCGACTGCGAGCACCTGCGCTTCGTCGACTCCATCGGGGTGTCCCTGCTCGTCCGGATCGCCCACGAGCTCAGGGCCGAGGGGCGGACGCTGGCGCTGCGCAACGTCTCGAGCGTCCCGCACCGCACGCTCGAGATCCTCGGCCTGACCGAGATGCTGGGCGTTCGCGACTAGGAGGCGTGCGCCCGCGCCGTGAGCGTCAGGCGCGGTCGGGGAAGGGGTCGGCGAGCATGTGCTGGCTCAGGTCGCCGAGGTAGTCGTTGATCATGTGCCGGTGCGCGAAGCGCCACTCGCTGTCGACCCGCTCGAACCGGTCGTGGTAACGACCCGCGAGGATCGGCTGCAGCGGCAGCACGTCCGTCCGCTGGAACACGGTGATGTACGAGCGGCACGTGCCCGTCCCGGCGTCGTCGTCGACGTCGAGGATCAGGTTCGTCGTGACGTGGCGCGTGTGCGGTGTGCCGTTGTCGTCGTAGCGACGGGTGTACTGCTCGTACATCGCCAGCGTCTCGGCCTTGCCGCGCACGACGACGTCGTTCTCCTCGACGGTGATCGTCGCGTGCGCGAACAGGTCGGCGACGCCTTCGAAGTCGCCCGCGTCGATCCGCTCGGCGTACGTGGCGATCAGGTTCGGGATGGCGAAGTAACCGGAGAGCATGGCAACTCCTGCGTGCTCGGGCGCCGGCTGGCGGGGCCGAGGTTACGGCGCGACTCTCCGTCTACCAGTCCTGGGCCGCGAGGAGCAGCTGGGCGAGCGGTTCGAGCGTGACCATGAGCTCGTCGAGCTCGTCCGGCTCGAGGCTCTCGTAGGGCTTCGCGGCGAGGTCGTCCGTGAGCGCCTCGACCCGTTGTTTGACGGCGCGGCCCGGTTCGCTCAGCCAACCGTCGTCTCCGATCAGGTCACGATCACGCATCCCGTCGATCACCGCGGTGAGCTGGCCTCGGGGGAGGTGCTGGATGCGCCCGAACCTCTCCGCGGGAATACCCGCGTCGAGGGCGAAGAGGACGTGCGCCTCCAGGCGGCCGACACCCTCGCTCATCAGGGCGGCGATGTGCCCGTCGCCACGGTGCTCGCGCAGCAGGGACGCTGCATGGAAGAACCGGGCCACCACGTCGTCGGGGATCGTGACTGCGCGCAGCGCGGCGTACATGGGCCGCCCCTCGACCGGAGCGCTGGTCGCCGCCCGGAGCAGCAGCTCGGCGGCACGCGCGAAGGCAGGTGTTTCGACGTGGTCGCCGAGGATCCGCCGCAACGCCTTCGCACAGCCCTGCTGACGGGCGGCGATCGCGGCCTCGGGCGTGGTCGTCTCCCAGACCTTCGGGATGTGGCGGGCTACCTCGCCGGGAGCGAAGTTGTAGAACAGCGCGTCCACCAGCTCGGCCGGCACGAGGCCGAGGGGGGCCGCCCGTCCGGCGAAGTAGGTATCCCAGTAGTCGGTGAACCCGAGGGCGAACATCGCCTCGTTGGGTTCGTCGGCTGAGTAGGGGATCACACCGATCGGCTCGACCAGCTCGAACATCCGGCGTGCCATCGAGTTCACGTCCTGATCCTCCTCCCGCCGCGGCCCCGCGCCCCCTTGCGGACGCTCACCCTCACTCGACGTCTCGACGGCGCGAAACTCATCGCACGACCCGCGGGCAACGGCGCAGATCCGCCGCCGCCTGGTGATCGCGGTCGTTCATGGGGAGGATCCGTTCGCCTGACGAACGTCTCCTCCACATGAACCGTGCGAGCGGACGGCGACGGGCTGCCGGGAACCGTACGCTGGTCGGGTGCGCCGGGTGTCCGCCGTCCTGGCCGTCGTAGTGGCAGGGCTCGCGCTGGCGGCGTGCGCGCCGGCCGGTGGCGCGCCGTACGCGAACGGGCGGTTCCCCGACTCGGCGTTGACGACGATCACGCCGCAGTGCCGCATCGTGAACGACCTCGCGACACCGCTCCGGAACCTGCTCGCCGCCGCGCACGCGGACGGCGTCGCGCTCGAACCGGAGGAGACGAGCTACCCACTGCCGTTCTACGCGCCGCAGCCGCCGGCGGTGGAGTCGTGCTACCGCAGCTACGAGGGTCAGGTCTGGTGGCGCAACTACTACTGCTCCGTCGGGCAGTGCGGCCTCGCGGCCGTGCCCGGGACGAGCCGGCACGGCCTCGGGCGCGCGGTCGACTTCCAGGACGACCAGGGCGAGCTCACGTTCACGTCGCCCGGCTACGAGTGGCTCGCCGCGCACGCCGGCCAGTTCGGCTTCTCCCATCCGGCGTGGGCGGCCGAGGGTCAGCCCAGTGCCGAGCCCTGGCACTGGGAAGGCTGAGCTCCGTCACGCGGGAGCGAACGGCTCGCCGTCGTAGCGGTCGACGGTCGTGAACGCCTCGACCAGCTCGCGGCGCAGGCGGCGCACCTGCCGGACGGGGTAGCCGAGCGCGACGACGGCCGCGACCGCGGTGTGGTCGGGCGCGTGCAGGAGCGTCTTGAGCTCCTGCTCGTGGCGGATCGGCATCGTGGTGATGACGCCGCCGAGCCCCTCGGCACGGGCGGCGAGCAGGAGGTTCCACGCGAACGGGTAGACCGACGCGCCGCCCACGAACGTGTAGCGGTCGAGATCGCGGTCGATGGCCGCGAGCGCCCTCAGGTCGGCGACGATCGCCAGCATCACCGGGATCTCGTCGAAGTGCTCGGCGAACCCGCCGCCCGCCGCCGCCGCCTCTGCGGCGATGGCCGGTGCGTCCTGCACCGCGCGCGCCTCGGCCTCCCGGTCGGTCACCGGCGCCCACGGGGTGAGGCCGTGGTTGCGCATGGCCAGGTACTGGTACCAGTCGGCGACGTAGAGGTCGCGGATCGCGCGACGGGTGTCGGGGTCGTGCACGACGACGACACGCCAGCCCTGACGGTTGCCGCCGCTCGGCGCGAAGCGCGCGGTGTCGAGGACCCGGTAGAGCACGTCGTCGGGGACGGGATCGCCCCGGAACTCCCGGACGGCGCCCGTCGTGCGGAGGGTGTCGACGAGGTCCACCTCAGGACCGAGTCTGGACCTGGACGTACGCGAGGCGGAGCTGGGTCAGGCCGTCGCGCAGCGAGCCGGCGTGCTCGCCGAGCCGGTCGCCCACACCGTCGACCAGCGCGGCGAGCGCGTCGATGGCGAGGCCCGCCTCGTCGAGGCGGGGCTCCGCGCCCCCCTCGGGCGTCAGGTGGAGCACCGCGAGCTGCCAGAGGCCGACGGCGTGGTTGGCCACGATGTCGGCGACCGGGGTGCTCGAGATCTCGGCCCGGACTCGCCGGAGCTCGTCCGCGACCTCCTCGTCGGTCAGCTCGTCGTCGGCGAGCTCCTCGTCGGGCTCGTCACCGCCGCCCGGTACGTGCTCTCCTGATGGTGTCCACAAGCCGCTCACGCTGGTATCCTCGCCGATCGACAATCGATGTGGGAAGTGGGGTCGGGCGTCCGCACGGATCGTGCGGGTGTGGCCGGCCCCCACCCGGCCGGAACGTCGGTCCCTCGGGGCCCGTTCTCGAGGACCATGCTCGACCGGTCCTCGGGGGTGGCGCCGGTGGCCGCTCCCGAGCCGGGTCCGTCTTCAGTCCTCCGTGGCCCGGGGCGTACGCCTCGGGCCGTCCACGGAGGGCTCACGAATGGCGGATGCTTCCTGCATCCGCCATCGTCGCGTCCGGGGAGGCCGGGCGCCGGCGACCGGTACCTGACGAGCGAGGTGATGACATAGCCACAGACGAGACCAGGATCAACGACCGCATCCGGGCCCGCGAGGTCCGGCTGATCGGCGAGAACGGGGAGCAGCTCGGCATCAAGCCGCTCCCGGAGGCCCTGGCGATCGCCAGGGAGCGCGAGCTCGACCTCGTGGAGGTCGCCCCCGGCGCCGATCCGCCCGTGTGCCGGATCATGAACCACAGCCGCCACGAGTACGAGCAGCAGCAGCGGCGCAAGGAGTCCCGGCGCAAGGCGACCCAGGTCGTCATCAAGGAGATGAAGTTCCGGCCAAAGATCGACGTGCACGACTACACGACGAAGATGCGCCACGTGGAGCGCTTCCTCGGCGAGGGGCACAAGGTCAAGCTGACGATCATGTTCCGGGGGCGCGAGATGGCCCACCCGGAGCTGGGGCTGCGCATCCTCGAGCGGATCGCGGACGAGGTGAGCGACATCGCGACCGTGGAGGCGGCGCCCCGTCAGGACGGCCGGAACATGACGATGGTCCTGCATCCCACGGCGAAGGGCGGCGGTGGTCGCAAGCGGCGTCCGCCCGCGGGCGACGCGACCGAGCCGGCACCCAACGGGCCGCAGGGCGCCGCCCCGCAGGCCGCGCCCGAGCCCGTCGCCACCGAACCCGCCAGCTGACGGAGCACGACATGCCCAAGATGAAGACCCACCGGGGTGCCGCGAAGCGCTACCGCGTCACCGGCACCGGCAAGATCCGGCGCCGCAAGGCGTTCCGGTCGCACCTGCTGGAGAAGAAGGCGACGAAGCGCACGCGCCGGCTCGGCCGCGGCGCCGAGGTCACCGGCGGCGACAAGAAGCACGTCGAGCGGCTCCTCGGGCGCGCCTAGCCCCGGACGTCCCGCATCGACCCGACCAGGAGCACACCGTCATGGCACGCGTCAAGCGTTCCGTCCACTCGAAGAAGCGGCGCCGCGCCGTCCTCGATGCCGCGCAGGGCTACTCCGGCTCGCGGAGCCGTCACCTGCGCAAGGCGACCGAGCAGGTCATGCACTCGGGCGCCTACGCGTTCCGCGACCGGCGCGCCCGAAAGGGCGAGTTCCGCCGCCTCTGGATCGTGCGCATCAACGCGGCGTGCCGCGAGCACGACATCTCGTACTCCCGTTTCGTCGCCGGCCTGAAGGCGGCGGACATCGAGGTCGACCGCAAGATCCTCGCCGACCTCGCCGTGCGCGACGACGCCGCCTTCGGCGCCCTGGTCGCGACGGCACGCGAGGCGCTCGAAGCCGCGTGACGTGTCCGAGCCCGCGATGCTGGGCGCGCGGCATCCCGAGGTCCGGCGGCTGCGGGCGTTGCTGCGCGACCGGACGGCACGCGACGCTGAGCGCGCCTGCGTGCTCGAAGGGCCGAACGTCGTGGCCGGCGCACTCGATCGCGGCGCTCGGCTCCAGGCCGTCTACCTCGGCTACGGCGCCCGCGACGCGTTCCGACCGCTGGTCGAGGGCGTCCGGCGGCTCGGCGTTCCCGTCGCCGAGCTCAAGGAGGGTGTGCTCGAGAAGGTCGGCACGACCCGTACCCCGCAACCCGTCCTCGCCGTCGCCGGCCACGTCACGCGCCCGCTGGACGCGCTCCGGCCCGACGGGCTCGTGCTCGTCGCCGTCGGGGTCGCCGACCCGGGGAATCTCGGCACGTTGCTGCGGAGCGCCGAGGCGGCCGGCGCCGCCGGCGTGGTCTGCACGGCCAATTCGGTCGACCTGCACAACCCGAAGACCGTACGGTCGTCGGCCGGCGCGTTGTTCGGCGTGACCGTGGCCGAGGAGGACGACCCGATGGCGGTGGTGGAACGGCTGCATGCCGCCGGGCGCCGCTGCTACGCGACGAAGGCGGGCGCAACGGCGTCGTACGACGCGGTCGACCTCGTGCAACCCTGCGCCGTGCTGCTCGGCAACGAAGCCCACGGTCTCGCCCCCGAGCTCGAAGGCGCCGTCGACGCCGTGTTCTCGATCCCCATGGCGGGCGCGGCCGAGTCGCTCAACGTCGCGATGGCCGGCACGGTCGTCGCGTTCGAGGCCGACCGCCAGCGGCGCGCTGCGAGCCGGTGAGCGCGCTCGTGAGACTCGACGATCTCCGCACGCTCCTCGACACCGCGCTCGCGGAGGCCCGCGGGTCGGTTCCTGCGGCGGCTTCCACGACCGAGCTGGACGCGTTGGAGCGTGAGCTCCTCGGGCGCCGGTCGCCGGCGGGGCAGGCCAACGAGGCGATCAAGAACCTCGAGCCCGCCGAGCGGCCGCAGGCGGGCCAGGCCGTCGGCGCGTACCGGGCCGCGGTCGCGGAGCTGGTCGCGTCCCGGCGCGACGAGCTCGCGGCGGCGGAGGCGGCGGCCGCCGCGGACCGCGACCGACTCGACCTCACGGCCGGGTCCCACGGGCGGGCCCGCGGCCACCTGCACCTCGTCACCCAGGTGCAGCGAGAGCTCGAGGACATCTTCGTGGGCCTCGGCTACCGCATCGCCGAGGGTCCCGAGGTCGAGGACGACTGGCACAACTTCGAGGCGCTCAACATCCCGCCCGCGCACCCGGCCCGCTCGATGCAGGACACGCTCTACGTGAAGCTCGGGGGCGACGAGCAGGTGATGCTCCGCACGCACACGTCGCCCGTGCAGATCCGGACCATGGAGACGCACGAGCCGCCGATCTACGTCGTCGCCCCTGGTCGCACCTACCGCAACGAGACGCTCGACGCGCGCCATTCCCCGGTGTTCCACCAGATCGAGTGCCTCGCCGTCGACCGCGACATCACGCTGGCCGATCTCTTCGGCACGATCGAGACGTTCGTGCGCCGACTGTTCGACGACGAGACGATTCGCACCCGGTTCCGCTCCGACTTCTTCCCCTACACGGAGCCTTCGGCCGAGCTCGCGGTGAGCTGCATCTTCTGCCACGGTGAAGGTTGTCGCGTCTGCTCGCACACGGGGTGGATCGAGCTCGGCGGGTGCGGGATGGTCGACCCCAACGTGTTCGAGGCGGTGGGCTACGACCCCGAGGTGTGGCAGGGCTTCGCGTTCGGATTCGGTCTCGAGCGGATCGCGATGATCCGTTACGGCATCGACGAGATCCGCACGTTCTTCGACGACGACGTCCGATTCCTCGCCCAGTACTGACGACCGATGCGTGCGCCCCTTTCCTGGATCCGCGACTTCACGCCGGCCGACGCGCCGGTGGAGGAGCTCGTCGCCGCGCTCAACCAGCTCGGTCTCGAGGTCGACGCGGTCGAGCAGCCGGGCCGTGAGATCCGGGGCGTGCGCGTCGCCCGCATCCTCGACGTGCTGCCGCATCCCGATGCCGACAAGCTCCGCCTCGCCGACGTCGACTTCGGCGACGGCCAGACGCGTGTGGTGTGCGGTGCGCCGAACATCTATCCGGGCATGGTGGCGCCGTTCGCGCCGGCTGGCGCGCAGCTCCCCGGCGGCTTCCGGCTCGAGCGGCGCAAGATCCGCGGCGTCGTGTCCGACGGCATGCTGTGCTCGGCGCGCGAGCTGGGCCTGGGCGACGACCACGCCGGCATCCTCGAGCTCGACGGCCACGCGGCGCTCGGCGCCGACGTCCGTGAGGTCCTCGGCCTCGACGACGTCGTCTTCGACCTCGCGATCACGCCCAACCGTCCGGACGCGATGTGCGTCGTGGGCGTCGCCCGCGAGCTCGCCGCGCACCTCCGCCAGCCGTTCACGGTGCCGGCCGCGGCGACGCCGACCGACGCGTCGGTCGCCGCCGACGTCACCGTCGTCGTCGAGGCACCCGACGCCTGCCCCCGTTACCTCGCCCGGGTGGCCCGGGTGACGACGGGCGAGTCGCCGGCCTGGATGCAGCAACGGCTCGTGAAGGCCGGGATGCGCCCGATCAGCAACGTCGTCGACGTCACGAACTACGTGCTTCTCGAACGGAACCAGCCGCTGCACGCGTTCGACCTCGACCTGCTCGGTGGCCGTGGCATCGTCGTCCGCCGCGCCGAGCCCGGCGAGCGCATGACGACGCTCGACGGCGTCGAGCGCGAGCTCACGCCCGACGACCTGCTGATCTGCGACGCCGAACGGCGCCCGCAAGCCATCGCCGGGATCATGGGAGGCGCGACCTCGGAGGTGTCGGCGGCCACGACGGAGATCCTCCTCGAATCGGCCTACTTCGAGCGCATGGGCATCGCGCGCACGTCGAAGCGGCTGAAGCTCCGGTCCGAGTCCAGCTCGCGCTTCGAGCGCGGCATCGACCCCGACGGCGTCGCCCGTCACGCCGACCGCGCGATGGAGCTGTTCGCCCAGGTGGCAGGCGGGCGGGTCGCGCCCGACGCGGTCGACGAGTACCTCGCGCCGGTCGAACCGGCGCGCATCACGCTGCGCACGAGCCGGGTCAACCGGCTCCTCGGCACGACCCTCGCCGACACCGCCGTCGTCGCCGCGCTCACGCCGCTCGGCATCGACGTCTCCGGCTCGGGTGACGAGCTCGTCGCCCTCGCACCGACGTTCCGGCCCGACCTCGAACGCGAGATCGACCTCGTCGAGGAGGTCGCCCGCCGCGTCGGGTTCGCGTCGATCGGTCGGACCGTGGCGCGCCCCACGGAGCAGGTCGGCGCGCTCACCCACGCGCAGCGCGACCGCCGGCGGGTCGCCGACGCATGCGTGGGCGCCGGGCTGTCGGAGGCGATCACGCTGCCGCTCGTCGCGCCGGGCGACCTGGCCCGGGCCGGCGCGCCGATCGACCGGGTCGTCGAGGCCGCCAACCCGCTCCGGGCGGAGGAGTCGGTCCTGCGTACGAGCATCCTGCCCGGCCTGCTGCGGGCGGTCGCCTACAACCGCGCACGTGGCCTCGCCGACGTCGCGCTGTTCGAGCTCGGCCGCGTCTTCCTCCGGCCCGACGGCGACCGGCTCCTGCCCGACGAGCGCTACCACCTCGCGGCGACCCTCGCCGGCTCCGTCAGCCGCCGCCCCTTGGAGGACGACCGGGTCGTCGACGTCTACGACGCGGTCGACGTGCTCCGCGCCGTCCTCGCCGCGGTCGAGGTCGACGACTGGCACCTCGACGCCACGGCCCATACGGGCTACCACCCGGGTCGGTCCGCGGCCGTCGTCGCCGCCGGGCGCGAGGTCGGCCTCGTCGGCGAGATCGCCCCGACGGTGCTCGACGCCCTCGACCTGGGCGGCCCCATCGTCGCGCTGGAGGTCGACCTCGACCGCCTGCTCGCCGCGCCCCGCCGCGACCGGACGTTCCGGGCACCGTCGCCCTACCCGCCGTCGCGGATCGACCTCGCGTTCGTCGTGCCGGAGGCCGTCGCAGCCGGCGCCGTCGCGACGACCCTCCGCCGGGCCGGCGGCGACCTCGTCGAGGACGTGACGCTCTTCGACGTGTTCCGCTCCGACGTGCTCGGGGCCGCCCGCAAGAGCCTCGCGTTCTCGGTGCGCTACCGCGCCGCCGACCGCACCTTGACGGACGCCGAGGTCGCGGGCTTGCGCGACACGGCCATCGCGGCGGTCACCGGCGCCTACGACGCCGAGCTCCGCGGCTGACGCCACCCCGATTCCCGGCCCTCGGCGCGGGGGTCCCGCGCGCGTCAGACTGGATCCGATGCGCACCCGGGAGTGGGCGAGCACCGACTTCTACGCCGTCCTCGGCGTCCCGCCGTCCGCCGGCTCCGACGAGATCGCCGCGGCCTACCGCACCCGGGCCAAGGAGCTCCATCCGGACTCGAAGCCGGGCGACAAGGCCGCGGCGGAGCGCTTCAAGGAGGTGAGCGCGGCATACCGGGTGCTGGCGGAGCCCGACACCCGCCGCGAGTACGACCGGTACCGCCGCATGCTGCCCCGGTCGTCGTACGAGGGCTACGTGCCGCCGGCGGCGCCGCGGGTGGCAATGCGGCCGCGCCCCGGCGTGACGACCCTGGTCACGTCCAGGGGCGGCGCCCGGTTCCAGCTCACCCGGCGCGGCGCGAAGTGGGCCGTCTTCTCCGGGATCGCCTGCATCGTCGGCGGCATCGCGTTCGGGTGGCTGGTGCTCGCGCTCGAACACCACGACGCGCAGCTCTGGGACCGGGGACGCAACGCGGTCGCGACCGTCGTCTCGACGGCCGGCGGCGCGCGGTTGCAGTTCACCACGCCCGGCGGCCGGCTCGTGAACGCCGACCTGCCCCAGAAGACCGGCTCCGGCGACCCCGTGGTCGGCGAGCGGGTGAAGATCCGGTACGACCCGACCGACCCCACCGACGTCATCACCGACACCGACACCGTCGCGCGCGACGTCACGCTCTGGATCGTCTCCGCGAAGCTCCTGATCTGCGGGCCGATCCTCGTCGTCTTCGGGCTGATCCGCCTCCGCCGCACGGGGCCCGAGCGGCCCGGCGCGTAGCGCCGAGAGCGGGGAGCGCGTGAGTCGAGGCCGGTTCGTCCATCTCGTACGGCCCCGCTATGCGGAGGTCGACGCGCAGGGCGTCGTGTTCAACGCGCACTGGTTGACGTACTTCGACGAGGCGTCGACGCGCTTCTTCGAGTGGTTGGGCTACGAGCCGGCCGTCGCGTTCTTCCGCGAGTTCGACGTCATGGTGGTCAAGGCCGTGGTCGAGTGGCAGGGCCCGGCCGGCTTCGACGACCGGGTCGAGATCGGCGTGGCGCCGACCCGGATCGGCAACGCGTCGTTCGATCTCGCCTTCACGGCACGGCTGGACGGCTCGGTGGTGTGCACGGGGACGCTCACGTACGTCAGCGTCAAGCCCGGGACGCACGAATCCGTGGGCATTCCCGACGGACTCCGAGCGAGACTGGAGGCGAACGTCCCGAACGGTGGATGACGCCCGCGCCGGACTGTCGGAGCCGGAGCGAGGGGGGTGCGAATGTTCGAACGCTTCACGGACCGGGCCCGGCGAGTCGTCGTCCTCGCGCAGGAGGAGGCGCGCCGCCTCAACCACAACTACATCGGGACGGAGCACATCCTGCTCGGGCTCGTCCGCGAGGGTGAGGGCGTCGCCGCGAGGGCGCTCGAGTCGCTCGGTGTCTCGCTGGAGCGCACCCGCGCGCAGGTCGAGGACATCATCGGGCGAGGTGACGAGCCGCCGGCGGATCACATCCCCTTCACGCCACGCTCGAAGAAGGTGCTCGAGCTGTCGTTGCGCGAGGCGATGCAGCTCGGTCACGACTACATCGGCACCGAGCACATCCTGCTCGGGCTCGTCCGCGAGGGTGAGGGCGTCGCGGCGCAGATCCTCGTGAAGAGCGGCGTCGACCTCGCCGCGGTGCGCCAGCAGGTCGTCCGCCTCGTGAGCGGGTACGCGCCCGGGGAAGGGTTGCCGACCGCAGTTGCTCGGGTCGCTCCCGCACCCACTCCGGTCATCGGCACACCGCCGCAGGATCGCCGGTGCTCCTTCTGCCTGCGTTCGGAGGACCGGGTCGGGCGGATCGTCCGCAGCCGTGACGCCTGGATCTGCGACGGGTGCATCGCCGCCGCCGGCGAGCTCGTGGCCGGGGCGGCCGAGACGGATCCGAAGCGGCTGCGCTTCCGGCCGCGGACCACCGGCCCGGCCGAGCCGGACGCGGCCGAGGCCGCCGTGGAGCACGCATTCGAGACGGCCCTGGGCGGCGAGGCCGGCGTCACCGAGCGGCTCGCCCTCATCGAGGACTCGGAGGGTCTCGGCCCCGCGGTCGAGCGCCTCGTCGCGGCGGGGAAGCGCTTCGGTTCGCCCGACCTCTGGGTCGACACGGTGCGCTTCATCTCCGCCGACGAGGCCGAGGTGCACTGGTCGGTCACGCTGCCGAGCGGCGGCGCCGTCGCGCAGGTCGGGTATGCCGTGCTCGACCACGGGACGTGGAAGGTCGGCCGTCCGACGTTCGAGCGCCTCGCCGCGATGGCCGGTGTCGTGGCCCCGCCCCGCCCGGCCGATCCGGGCGTGTAGCGGCGCCGTGTTCGAACGCTTCACGACCCGGGCCCGCCGCGTGGTCGTGCTCGCGCAGGAGGAAGCGCGCCTCCTCGCCCACGACGACATCGGCGCCGAGCACCTGCTCCTCGGTCTGCTCGCGGTCGACGACGGGATCGCAGCCGCCGCCCTGCACGCGCTGGGCGTCTCGCTCGAATCGGCGCGCGCCGCTGTCGCCGACCTCGCCCCGCCCGGCGAGCACGGTCCGGTCGGCCACATCCCGTTCACGTCGGAGGCCAAGCGCGTGCTCGAGGCGTCGCTGCGCGAGGCGCTCGATCTCCGGACGAGCTCGATCGACACCCAGCACCTCCTCCTCGGTATCACCCGCGTCGCACCGGGAACCGCCGTCTCGCTCCTCGGCGCCCTCGGCGTGCAACCGGGCGACGTGCGGCGCGAGGTGCTCGAGCGGGTGCGGGGTGGCACACCGATGCCGGCGACGGCCGGCGGTGTACTCGACCGGCCCACGAGCCCGCCGGCGCCGCTCTCGGCCTTCGGCGTCGCGCCCGGTCGGCGGTGCTCGTTCTGCTTCCGTCCGCAGGAGCGGGTCGAACGCATGGTGCGCGGGCGGGCGGCACGGATCTGCGACGAGTGCCTGGTCCGCGCGAGCGACCTGGTGGCGAACGCGGGGGAGGAGTCACCCCGGCAGCTGCGGCTCCGGCCGCCGTTCCTGCCCCAGGCCCAGACCGAGGGCGCCGAAGTCGCCGTGGAGCGGGCGTTCGAGACCGTCTTCGGGAGTGGCGCCTCGGTCGACGAGCGCCTGGCCCTCGTCGAGGACTCCGGTGACCTCCGCGCCGTCGTGCAGGAGGTCGTGGCGGTGCACCGGGTGTCGGGCGACCCCGACGTGTGGGTCGACTCGGTCCGCTTCGTCGGCGCGGAGGAGGCCGAGGTGCGCTGGTCGCCGGTGCTCGCGGGCGGGGCGCGTCTGCCGATGCTCGGGTTCGCCGTGCTCGACGGCGGGGTCTGGAAGGTGAGTCGGAACAGCTACCACCAGGTGGCGTCGCCGGCCGGCGTCCCCGTGCCCCCGCCGGAGGCCGTGACGGGCGAATAGGGCGCCGGCCCGCCGCATCGAGCTGGATTTCTATGCAGATCTCTGTATAGTATGCGGCATGGCGTATCGAGCGGCGGTCGTCGGCGGGTCGGGCTACACGGGCGCCGAGCTGCTCCGCCTGCTGGCCGGGCACCCGGAGATCGAGGTCGTCCACGTGACCGCCGAAGCCAACGCCGGCAAGGCGGTGACCGAGCTGTATCCCTCGCTCGCCCGGGCGTACCCGGGCGTGACGTACGAGGCGTTCGAGCCGGGATCGGTCGAGGGCGCCGACGTGGTCTTCCTCGGGCTGCCCCACGGGGAGTCGCAGCGGCTCGTGCCCGAGCTCGTGGATCGTGTCGGTCACGTCGTCGACCTCGCGGCCGACTTCCGCCTCCCCGCCGCCGCCTACGAGCAGTGGTACGGCGACCCGCACGGCGCCCCCGAGCTGCTCGACCGGTTCGCCTTCGGGATGCCCGAGCTGTTCCGCGACGAGATCACGCCCGAGACCCATGTGGCCGCGCCGGGCTGTTACCCGACGGCGGCGGCGCTCGCCCTCGCGCCCCTGCTCGCCACGGGCATGGTCGAGCCGACGGGCATCGTCGTCGACGCCGCGTCGGGCGTCTCGGGGCGCGGGCGGGGCCTGTCGGCGCCGAGCCTGTTCTCCGAGGCGAACGAGAACGTCGCCGCCTACGGTCTGCTCACCCACCGTCACACGGGCGAGATCGAGCACGCGCTCGCCCACGTGTACGGCGCGGCGGTGCAGGTGCTGTTCACGCCGCACCTCGTACCGATGACTCGGGGGATCCTGGCCACGTGTTACGCGCGTCCGGCGACGGCCGGGCTGACGAGCGCGCGCCTGCTCGACACGTACGCCGACTACTACAACGGCGAGCCGTTCGTCATCGTCGGGGAGACGCCGCCGGCCACGAAGGCGACGCTCGGCTCGAACACCTGCCACGTGACCGTGCGCTACGACGACCGCACCGGCACCGTGCTCGCGCTGGGCGCGATCGACAACCTCGTCAAGGGCGCCTCGGGCCAGGCGATCCAGGCGGCCAACCTCGTCCTCGGGCTCCCCGAGGCGATGGGCCTCCCCGTCACCGGTCTCGTGCCATGAGTAGCGCGGGCATGAGCAAGCGGGGCCCGAGCGGCCCGGCGCGCAGCGTCGGGAGCGGGCCAGGATGAGCGAGCGTCGCGGAGCGGGTATCCCGCGGAGCAGCGAGCGGGGCCCGAGCGGCCCGGCGCGCAGCGTCGGGAGCGGGCCAGCATGAGCGTGACCGCGGTGCCGGGGTTCGAGGCGGGTGGGCTCGCGTGCGGCATCAAGGCGTCGGGCGCGCCCGACCTGGCGATGGTCGCGACGAGCGACCGGCGCGCCGTCAGCGCGGCCGGCGTCTTCACGACGAACCTGGCGACGGCGGCGCCCGTCCAGGTCACCCGCAGCCACCTCGCCGACGGGCGCGCCGCGGCCGTCGTCCTCAACTCGGGGAACGCCAATGCCGCGACCGGCGAGCGCGGGCGCGCCGACGCCGGCCGGATGTGCGAGCTCGCCGGTGCCGGCCTGGGCGTGGCGCCCACGGACGTCCTCGTGTGCTCCACCGGTCTCATCGGGATCCCGCTGCCCATGCCACCGCTCGAGACCGGGATCCCGAAGCTCGCCAACCAGCTCCGCACCGACGACCGGGGCGGCGCGGCCGCGGCCGACGCGATGCTGACGACGGACACGGTGCGCAAGGAGGCCTACGCCGAGGCCGAGCTCGCCGCCGGGACCGTGCTGCGGGTCGGGGGGATGGCGAAGGGCGCGGCCATGCTCGCGCCCGCCATGGCCACGATGCTGGCCGTCGTCACGACCGACGCCGACATCGCCCCGGGAGCGCTCCATTCGGCGCTCGAGCACGCGGTCGAGAACACGTTCAATGCCCTCGTCGTCGACGCGTGCACGAGCACCAACGACACCGTGCTCGTCCTCGCGAACGGCGGTGCGGGCAACACGCCGATCGACGGCCCGGGCGGCCACGCCTACCACGCCTTCGCCGAGGCCCTCACGGCCGTGTGCGACTCGCTCGCGCACCAGATGGCGGCCGACGCGGAGGGCGCGACCAAGCTCGCCCGGGTCGTCGTGCGCGGCGCGCGCTCGACCGACGAGGCCCGACGGGCCGCGCGCGCGGTCGCGTCGAGCCAGCTCGTGCAGTGCTCGTTGTACGGATCCGATCCGTACTGGGGCCGGGTCCTCTCGGAGCTCGGTGCGAGCGGCGCCTTCCTCGACCCCGAGCGCGTCGACATCGCGTACAACGGCATCACGGTCTGCCGCGACGGCGTCGCGGCCCCGCACGACGAGGCCGCGCTCGAAGGCGCGATGGGCGGGCGCGACATCGAGATCGCGTGCGAGCTGCACCAGGGGCGTGGCGAGGCGACCGTCCGCTTCACCGATCTCACGCACGCCTACGTCGACGAGAACATGGGGACGAGCTGATGACGGCAACGCCCGACGCCGGGCTGGCGGCGCGCGTGCGGGACGCGCACGACAAGGCCGCGATCCTCGCCGAGGCGCTGCCGTACATCCGCGAGTTCTCCGGGCGGACGGTCGTCGTCAAGTACGGCGGGCACGCGATGGAGGACCCGGCACTCGCCGACCTCTTCGCGCAGGACGTCGTGCTCATGCACCTGGTGGGCATGAACCCCGTCGTCGTCCACGGCGGCGGCCCGCAGATCAGCGACCTCATGCGCCGCCTCGGCAAGGAACCCCGGTTCGTCGACGGTCTGCGCGTGACCGATGCCGAGACCGTCGACATCGTCCGTATGGCGCTCGTCGGCAAGGTGAACCGAGAGGTCGTGGCGACCGTCAACCGCCACGGCTCGTACGCCGTCGGGCTCTCGGGCGAGGACGCCGGGCTGATCGAGGTCGAGCCGCGCGACCCACGCCTCGGCTTCGTGGGCGACGTCAGCGCGATCGACCCGTCGATCCTCGAGCGCCTGATCCGTGAGGACCTGATCCCCGTCGTCGCCACGGTCGGCGTCGACGCCGAGGGCCAGGCCTACAACGTCAATGCGGACACCGTGGCGGGCGCGATCGCCCGGGCCCTGCAGGCCGAGAAGCTCGTGTACCTCACCGACGTGGCCGGCATCTACGAGGACTTCGGCGACGAGGACTCGCTCATCTCGCGCACCGACGTGGCCGGGCTCGAGCGACTCGTCGCGGAGAGCAGGGTGTCGGAGGGCATGATCCCGAAGATCGTGTCGTGCATCGAGGCGCTCCGGGGCGGTGTCAACCGCGCCCACATCCTCGACGGGCGCGTCCCCCACGCGCTCCTGCTCGAGTTCTTCACCCGTGAAGGAATCGGCACGATGGTCGAATCGAGATGAAAGCGACGGGCATGGCGACGACCACCAGCACGCCGACCACGAGCACCTTCGACGAGCTCGCCGCGCTCGACGCCGAGCACGTGATGGGCACGTACGCCCGGCTGCCGGTCGCGTTCGTGCGGGGCGAAGGAACGGTGCTGTACGACAGCGAGGGCCGGCGCTACCTCGACTTCCTCGCCGGGCTCGCCGTGGTGTCGCTCGGTCACGCGCACCCGGTCGTCGCCGAGGCGATCGCGGAACAGGCGCGGACCCTGTTGCACGTGTCGAACCTGTACTACAACGACGTGCAGCCACACCTCGCGGCGCGCCTCGACGAGTTGCTCGGGGGCGGCGGCCGCGTGTTCTTCGCCAACTCGGGCGCCGAGGCCAACGAGTGCGCGATCAAGCTCGCGCGCCGTCACGGCCAGACCCACGGCGGGCCGGAGCGCTTCCACGTCGTCAGTGCGTACGGATCGTTCCACGGCCGCACGCTCACGACGCTCGCCGCGACCGGCCAGCCCCAGAAGCAGGAGACGTTCCAGCCCTTGCCGGCCGGCTTCCGCCAGGTCGAGTTCGCGGACGTCGATGCCCTTTCGGCCGCGCTCGACGAACGGGTCTGCGCGGTGCTGCTCGAACCGGTACAGGGGGAGGGCGGCGTCCAGCCGTCCCCACCCGGCTACCTCGAGGCCGTCCGCTCGCTGTGCGACGAGCGGGAGGCGTTGCTGATCGTCGACGAGGTGCAGACCGGCCTCGGGCGCACGGGCCGCTGGTTCGGCTTCCAGCACGCGGACGGCGTCGTCCCCGACGTCGTGACGATGGCGAAGGCGCTCGGCAACGGCGTGCCCATCGGTGCGTGCTGGGCCCGGGCCGAGGTCGCGGGCGCGCTGCGGCCGGGCGACCACGCCACGACCTTCGGTGGCCAGCCCCTCGCCGCCCGGGCCGCGCTGGCCGTTCTCGACGTCATGCAGGCCGAGGACGTGCCCGCACGGGCGGCGCGCGCCGGCGACCGCCTCCGTACCGAGCTCGCCGCGCTGCCCGCGGTCGCGGCCGTGCGGGGCGAGGGCCTGCTCCTCGCCGTCGAGCTCGCCGGCGGGCTCGCGGCGAAGGACGTCGCGGACGCCTGCCTCGAGCGGGGGCTCGTCGTGAACGCGGTCACGCCGACCGCGTTGCGCCTGGCTCCTCCGTTGCTCGTGCGCGACGACGAGATCGACGAGGCCGTGGCGATCGTCGCCGAAGTGACCGCACGGGTCGGAGCCGGCTCGTGAACGCCGTCCGACACCTCCTCGAGGTCGACGACCTCGACCCGGCGCAGTTCGCCGCCGTGCTCGACCGTGCCCGCGAATGGAAGGAGGCGCCCCGCGAGATCCCGCACGTGCTCGCCGGGCGCGGGGTCGCGCTCGTGTTCGAGAAGCCGTCCGCCCGGACGCGGGTGTCGACCGAGATCGCGGTCACGACCCTCGGCGGTCACCCCCTCTACATCCGGGGCGAGGAGGTCGGCCTCGGGGTGCGCGAGACGGTCGAGGACGTCGCCCGCACGCTGGCCGGCTACTGCGCCGTGATCGCCGCCCGCGTCTTCGATCACGGGAAGCTCGAGGCGATGGCCGCAGCCGTCGACGTCCCCGTCGTGAACCTGCTCTCCGACCGGGCCCACCCGTGCCAGGCGCTCGCCGACTACCTGACGCTGCGCGAACACTACGGGAGCCTCGAGGGCCGCCGCGTCGCGTACGTCGGCGACGGCAACAACGTCGCCGCGTCGCTCGCGTTCGGGGCCGCGCTGTCGGGGGTCGAGCTCACCGTCGCGTCGCCGTCCGGGTACGAGCTCGACGAGGGCGTCGTCGACGGCGCCCGCAACCTCGGTGGTGCCATCGAGCTGGTCGGCGACCCGTTCGAGGCCGTGAAGGGCGCGGATGCCGTCTACACCGACGTGTGGACGTCGATGGGCCAGGAAGACGAGACCGAGCAGCGGCGGGCCGCCTTCGACGGCTACCAGGTCGACGCCGCGCTCATGGACGCCGCCGGCGCCGACGCGTGCTTCATGCACTGCCTGCCCGCGCACCGGGGCGAGGAGGTCGCCGCCGAGGTCATCGACGGGCCCCGGTCGGTCGTGTGGCAGCAGGCCGCGAACCGGATGCACAGCGTGCGGGCGTTGCTCGCCCTGCTGGACGCCGGGCCGGTCCGGTAGGCGGGCGGAGGAGACGGCGATGGCGACCCTCGGCAAGCCCCAGCGCCAGCACCGCATCGCGCGGCTCCTGGAGGAGCAGCCGGTGTCGAGCCAGGCCCAGCTCGTCGAGCTGCTCGCAGCCGACGGCGTCGTCGCGACCCAGGCGACCGTCAGTCGCGATCTCGAGGAGCTCGGCGCCGTGAAGGTGCGCATCCCCGGCGGGACGACGGCCTACGCCATCCCCGAACACGCGAAGGAACGCACCGCGCCCGACGACCACCTCCGGCGGGTCATGGGGGAGTTCGTCGTCGACGTCGCCCACAGCGCGAACCTCGTCGTGCTGCGGACACCCCCCGGCTCGGCCCACGTCATCGGCTCGGCGATCGACCGGGCCGGGCTGCCCGACGTGCTCGGCACGGTCGCCGGCGACGACACGCTGTTCCTGGTGTGTTCGGAGCAGGCGGGCGGTGCCAAGGTGGCCGCCGAGCTCGCCGGCCTCGCCGGCCTGTGACGAACCCGACCATCAGCAACGAACCACAGAGAGGACCGTGATGCCCGAGCGGGTCGTACTCGCGTACTCGGGGGGTCTGGACACCTCCGTCGCCGTCCGTTGGATCGCGGAGGAGTGGGGCGCCGAGGTCGTCGCGCTCGCCGTCGACGTCGGCCAGTCCGCCGACGACGACTGGGAGACGATCCGCCGGCGCGCCCTCGCCGCGGGCGCGGTCGAGGCGATCGTCGTCGACGCCAAGGACGAGTTCGCCCGCGACTACGTGACGCCGGCGTTGCAGGCCAATGCCCTCTACGAGGGCAAGTACCCGCTGGTCTCCGCGCTGTCGCGCCCGGTCATCGCGCGGCACCTCGTACGGGCCGCCCGCGAGCACGGGGCCGACGCCGTCGCGCACGGCTGCACCGGCAAGGGGAACGACCAGGTCCGCTTCGAGGTCTCGGTGCGCGCGCTCGCACCCGACCTCGAGGTGCTCGCGCCCGTCCGCGTCTGGGGTTTCACGCGCGAGGACTCGATCGACTACGCGGCGAAGCACCGGATCCCGATCAACGTGACGAAGAAGAGCCCGTACTCCGTGGACGAGAACCTGTGGGGGCGCACCGTCGAGTGCGGGATCCTCGAGGACCCGTGGGTCGCGCCGCCGGAGGACGTGTACGAGCTGACGAAGGGCCCGGCGCCGAGCGAGCCGCGTGAGCTCGTGATCTCGTTCGAGCAGGGGGTGCCGACCGCGCTCGACGGTTCGCGGCTGCCGCTGCCGGAGCTGGTCCGCCGCGTCACGCACGCCGTCGGTCCGTACGGATGGGGTCGCATCGACATGGTCGAGAACCGGCGTGTCGGCATCAAGAGCCGTGAGATCTACGAGTGCCCGGGGTCGCTGGCGCTGATCCTCGCCCACGCCGATCTCGAGTCGGTCACGATCGAACGCGACCTGATGCGGGAGAAGGCCCGCCTCGAGCCCCGGTACGCGGAGCTCGTCTACGACGGCCTGTGGTACTCGCCGCTCAAGGACGCGCTCGACGCGTTCGTCGCGAGCAGCCAGCAGTTCGTCACCGGCGACGTCCGGCTCCACCTCGCGCCCGGGCAGTGCCACGTCGCCGGGCGGCGCGCCGAGCGGGCGCTCTATGACTACGAGCTCGCGACCTACGAGGCGGCCGACCGCTTCCGCCACGAGGACGCGGCCGGCTTCGTGCGCCTCTGGGGCCTCTCGGTCGAGACCGTCGCCCGCCGCCAGGGTGGCCGCGAGTGAGCGACGCGAGCGGGCCGGTCGGCGACCAGCCCGCCCCGTCCGCCGACCGGCCGCTGTGGCACGGCCGCTTCGCCGAGGGCCCGAGCGAGGCGCTGCTCGACTTCACGGTGAGCCTCGAGGTCGACCGCCGGCTCGCGCTCGACGATCTCGACGGCTCGCGTGCGCACGTGATCATGCTCGAGGGCGTCGGGCTGCTCCGCTCCGACGAGGCGCGCGCGATCCTCGGCGCGCTCGACCAGATCCGCGACGAGCTCGACGGCGGCCGGTTCGTCTTCGTCCCCACCGACGAGGACATCCACACGGCGGTCGAGCGCAGAGTCACGGAGCTCGCGGGGCCGGCGGGCGCGAAGCTGCACACGGGCCGGAGCCGCAACGACCAGGTCGCCACCGACCTGCGCCTCTACCTGCGACGCGAAGGACGGGCCGTCGCGCGCCGCATCCAGGACCTGCAGCGGCTCCTCGTCGCGCGCGCGGCCGAGAGCGGCGACGACATCTACCTGCCCGGCTACACGCACCTCCAGCGTGCGCAGCCGGTCCTGCTCGCCCACCACCTGCTCGCCCACTTCTGGGCGCTGGCGCGCGACGTGGAACGCTGGCGCGACGCCCTCACGCGCGTCGACGTGTCGCCGCTCGGCGCCGGCGCGCTCGCGGGGTCGAGCCTGCCCCTCGAACCGGCGCTGACCTCGGACGTGCTCGGGTTCGCCCACCGCTTCGAGAACTCGCTCGACGCCGTCTCCGACCGCGACTTCGTCGCCGAGGCCCTGTTCGTCCTCGCACTCACGCAGGTGCACCTGTCTCGCATCGGCGAAGAGGTCGTGCTGTGGGCGAGCGAGGAGTTCGGCTTCCTCCGTCTCCACGACGCGTACAGCACCGGGTCGTCGATGCTGCCGCAGAAGAAGAACCCCGACATCGCCGAGCTCGCCCGCGGCAAGGCCGGCCGTCTCATCGGGAACCTGACGGGTCTCCTGGCGACGCTGAAGGGCCTCCCGCTCGCGTACAACCGCGACCTCCAGGAGGACAAGGAGCCCCTCTTCGACTCGATCGACACGTGCTCGTCCGCCCTCGTCGCGCTGACCGGGCTGCTGGAGACGGCCGAGTTCGTCCCCGACCGGATGCGGGCCGCGGCCGACACCCCCGCGTCCGCGGCGACCGACCTTGCCGAGCTGCTCGTGCGCCAGGGACTGCCGTTCCGCGAGGCCCACGCCGCGGTGGGGTCCCTCGTGCGCCAGGCCGTCGAGCGGGGGGTGGGTCTCGAGGAGCTGGTGATGACCGATCCCCGGCTCGGGCCGGACGCGCTGACGTTGCTCGAGCCCGGCCAGGCCGTCCGCCGCCGCACCAGCCCGGGCGGCGCCGGGCCGGAGCCGGTCGCCCGCCAGCTCGACGCCGCCCGAGAACGGCTGCGGCTGCAGGCCGACTGGCTCGGGTGAGCCGGCGCGCCACGGCCCGGGTGCTGCCACGGGCGTTCTACGCCCGTGATGCGCGGGAGCTCGCGCCGCTCCTCCTCAACAAGCTGCTCGTCCTCGACGACCCGGAGGCCGGCCGGCTCGCCGTGCGCATCGTCGAGGTCGAGGCCTACGCGGGCAGCGAAGACCCCGGGAGCCATTCCTACCGGGGCCGGACGCGCCGCAACGCCACGATGTTCGGGCCGCCCGGTCACCTCTACGTCTACTTCACGTACGGGATGCACTGGTGCACGAACGTCGTGGCCGGCGGCGACCTCGCGGCGACCGCGGTCCTGCTGCGGGCCGGCGCGCCGCTCGAAGGCCTCGAGGCCATGCGCCGGCGCCGCCCGGCGGCGCGCCGGGCGCGCGACCTCTGCTCGGGCCCGGCCCGCCTCGCCCAGGCGATGGGGATCGACGGCACCTTCGACGGCGCCGACCTCGTGCGCGGGCCGCTGCGCCTGCTCGACGACGCCACACCGCCGCCGGCCCGGCCCGCCGTCTCCACCCGCGTCGGCCTGGCCGCGGGGAAGGGCGACACCCACCCCTGGCGCTACTTCGTGCCCGGCGACCCCAACGTGAGCCGGGGTCCGGTCGGGATCGTGCAGCGGGTGCCGTCGTGAGCGTCGAGCAGATCGAGACCCGGCGCCTCACCGGATCCCGGATCGGGCCCGACGACTTCGAGCGGCTGCGGTCGCTGTACCAGGACGCGGACGTCGCGGCGACGCTCGGTGGGCTGCGTGGTGACACCTGGGTCGCGGAGCGGTTCGCGTTCGAGCTCGCGCACTGGGAGACGCACGGGTTCGGAGCATGGATGTTCGTCGACGGTGGGAGCGGCGAGTTCGTCGGGCGGGGCGCCCTGCGTCACGCCCGGATCCTCGACGGCGATCGCATCGAGCTCGGCTACGCGCTGGTCGCACCGTCGTGGGGTTCCGGCCTCGCCACGGAGATGGCGGGGGCCATGGCGCGCGTCGCGCGCGACGAGCTGCGGTTGCGCGAGCTCGCCGCGTGGACGTTGCGCACGAACCGGGGTTCACAGCGCGTGCTCGAGAAGACCGGCTTCACGTACGAGCGGGAGTTCGAGCATGCCGGCGAGCCGCACCGGCTGTACCGCCTCGTGTTCCCGAGGTGAGCATCCGGGCCGCTGGTAGCGTCGGCGTGCCATGGGCGAGCCTGACGTCGAGGAGCAGCTCCGGGTCCTGACCGCGGGCGCGGTCGACGTCATCACCGAGGCGGACCTGCGCCGCAAGCTCGGGCGCGGCGTGCCCCTCCGGGTGAAGCTCGGCATCGACCCGACCGCGTCCGACATCCACCTCGGCTTCGCGGTCGTCCTGCGCAAGCTGCGCCAGTTCCAGGAGCTCGGCCACGTCGCCGTGCTCATCATCGGCGACTTCACCGCTCAGGTCGGCGACCCGTCGGGCAAGTCGGCCACCCGGCCGCGCCTCTCGAAGGCCGAGGTCGAGGCGCACGCGGCGACCTACGTCGAGCAGGTTCGGCGCATCCTGTCGCCGGACGGCCTCGAGATCCGCCGCAACTCCGAGTGGCTCGGCGCCATGGGCATCGAGGACGTGCTGCGGCTCGCCGCCCGGACGACGGTCGCGCGGATGCTCGAGCGCAACGACTTCGCCCAGCGCTACCGCGACGGATCGCCGATCTCGGTGATGGAGTTCCTGTACCCGCTGCTCCAAGGCTGGGACTCCGTCATGGTGCGCGCCGACGTCGAGCTCGGCGGTACCGACCAGCTGTTCAACAACCTCGTCGGCCGGACCCTCCAGGAGCAGGAAGGCCAGGAGGGCCAGGTGGTGCTCACCACGCCGCTCCTCGAGGGCCTGGACGGCACCCAGAAGATGTCGAAGTCGCTCAACAACTTCGTGGGCATCGCCGAAGCGCCGGCGGAGCAGTACGGCAAGCTCATGTCTCTTCCCGACGTCCTGATGCCGCGGTACTTCCTCCTCACGACCGGCTGGCATCCCGATCGGGTGGAGGAGGTGACGAACGCCCTCGAGGGTGGCTCGTTGGCGCCGGTCGACGCCAAGCGCCTGCTCGCCCGGACGGTCGTCGACCTCTCCCACGGGGAGGGCGCGGGCGCCGAGGCGGAGGCGGCCTTCGACCGGGTCTTCCGCCGTCACGACGCGCCCGAGGAGATCCCCGAGCACGTCCTCGATCCCGCCGCCTGGGCCGACGGACGGATCCGCCTCGCCGCCCTGCTGCACGAGTGCGGCCTCGTCCCGTCGAATCGGGAGGGGGCCCGGATGATCCGGCAGGGCGCGGTCCGGCGGGACGGCGAGCCCGTGACCGACCCCGACCTCGTGGTCGCGGTCGCCGATCTGGACGGTGCCACCCTCCAGGTCGGGAAGCGGCGCTGGGTGCGCCTCCGGCTCCCCGGAAACCCTTGAGGAATCGGGGGCCCCGGCTTGACGGCGGGCCCCGCCGTCCGTAGTCTTGTCAGTCCGCCCCCGAGCGTGCTCCCGGGCGGTTGACACGGACGCCCACGATCGGTCCGGTGCGACGCGCCGGCCCCAGTGGGTGGGTGTCTGGTCGAGGCCCCTTCTCCGGTGCGGTCGCGCTGCGACGTTTCGGTCTACGCCTCGCGGCAGCTTCTTGAAAACGGAACAGTGACGCCAAAAGCCAGTGAGGCGTCGGCGACCCGGCTCCCCGGTACCCCCGGTGGGCGTCCCGTCGACGTCACCCGCAATTCCGCACGGCCGAGGACGACCTCCGGGTCGCCCCAGCCGTGCACAGTTGCCGGCGTGGGGACAGTGCCCCGCACCGGCAGCTCTCCGATCGACGGTCCCCCGGGCGGACTCCGGTCCGGCCGACGGGACCTGCGGTCTCGATGGAGAGTTTGATCCTGGCTCAGGACGAACGCTGGCGGCGCGCCTAACACATGCAAGTCGAACGTGAAGCCTGGAGCTTGCTCCGGGTGGAAAGTGGCGAACGGGTGAGTAACACGTGAGGAACCTGCCCCGAAGACCGGG
>DASRHL010000365.1:0-7809 GCA_035650535.1 Acidimicrobiia bacterium | reverse complement strand
CCGACCCGGATCGAGTCCGGCGCCGCACCCGGCCACGCACTCGCCGGGTCGAGCGGCGAGCTGCGGCGCCTCGTCGTCGACACGATGTCGGAGGGGCTGCTCGCGATCGGCGGCGACGGCACCGTCGTCGACGCCAACCCGGCCGCCTTCCGGATCCTCGGCCGGCCGCCGAGCGACGTGCTCGGCCGGCCGATCCGCCGTGAGACGGGGCTGCCCATCGACGTCGAAGGCCGCGAGATCGCAGCAGCCGACGTGCCGTCCGTGCACGCCCTGACGACCGGCGAGGCGGTCCGCGGGTTCGTCATGGGCGTCGTGACTCCCGACCGCGGGCTGCGCTGGCTGTCGGTCGACGCGATCCCGGTCGAGCCGGCCGTCAGCTCCGGGGTGGCGGTCGTGTCGACGTTCTCCGATGTGAACGAGCAACGGGAGGCGATGGCCCGGCTGCGCGAGAGCGAGCAGGCGCTGCGGAAGTCGGAGGAGTGGCTGCGGGTCACGATGGAGGCGGTGCCCGACGGCGTCGTCGTCTACAGCGCGGTCCGCGACGACGCCGGTTGCATCGTCGACTTCCTGTGCGAGTTCGCCAACGGCGCGGCCGCGGAGCACGAGGGCCGTCCGGTCTCGGAGTTCGTCGGCCGGACGTTCCTGGAGCAATCGAAGAACCCGGAGGCGCACACATACCTGGAGCGCTGGGCGGCGGTCGTCGAGACCGGCCAACCGCTGACGCACGAGGTGCCGCGGTACGACGCGCTGGGCCGGGTCGACGGCGCGTACGAGAGCAAGGTCGTGAAGCTCGAGGACGGCTTCCTCGCGTCGTTCCGGAACGTGACCGCCCGGAAACGCACGGAGCAGGAGCTTCGCGCGAGCGAGCGCCGCCTGTTCTCGTTCCTCTCGGAGTTGCCGGTCGGCGTGATCGTGATCGACGTCGGCACCGGGCCGATCTTCGTCAACGCCCGTGGTCGCGAGGTGCTCGGGCGCGAGCCTCCGCAGGGCCGGTCGGCCGCGGAGCGCCTGGCGACGTACCGGCTCTACCGACTCGACTCGGACGAGCCGCTCGAGCTCGAGCAGACGCCGGTCCACCGGGCGATCACGACGCGGTCGACCTGCACCGCGGACGACCTCGTCATCCGGCGCGGCGACCGGACCGTCGCCGTGAGCCTGTCGGCGACGCCGATCTTCGACGACGACGACGAGATCGCCTACGTCATCGTCGTCTTCGACGACATCACGGAACGCCGTGAGTCGAGCGAGCGGCTCGCGCGGGCGCTCGCCGACCTCGAACGGTCGAACGAGGAGCTCGCGGAGTTCGCCGCCGTGGCGGCACACGACCTCTCGGAGCCGTTGCGGGTGGTCGGCGGCTTCGCCGAGCTCATCCGGCGCAAGTACGGCGACCGCCTCGAGGAGGAGGGCAACGACTGGGTCGACCACGTGCTCGGCGGCGTCAGCCGGATGCGTGGCCTCATCGACGACCTGCTCACTTACTCGCGGGCCGGGTCGGCGCCGCTCAGCCCGCAGCCCGTCGAGCTGTCCGAGACCGTGCGCTCGGTGTGCGACTCGCTGCGGTTCGCGATCGCCGAGGCCGCCGCGGTCGTCGACGTCGGCGACCTGCCGAAGGTGGTGGGGGACCCGACGCAGCTCTGGCAGGTACTCCAGAACCTCTTCGCGAACGCGCTGAAGTTCCGGCGACCCGACGTCGCGCCGCGCATCGGCGTCACGGGGAGGTCGGCCGGCGCCGGATGGGAGGTCTGCGTCACCGACAACGGGATCGGCGTGGCGCCCGCGGACCGGGACCGGATCTTCGGACCGTTCCAGCGGCTCCACGTCCCCGCGGACCGCCCGGGGACCGGCCTCGGTCTGAGCATCTGCCGGCGCATCGTCGAGCGCCACGGCGGCCGGCTCTGGGTGGAGGACGGACCGGGCGGCGGCAGCCGGTTCTGTTTCACGATCGCGGCCCGGCCCGATGCGCCGGGCGGCGACCGTGCCGGCGAGGCTTCGGTGGGCGCTCCGGGTTAGAGCGGTCCCTCGACGCGGCGGACCCGGCTGTTGCCGCTGTCGGCGATCCAGACGTCGCCGCTCGCCGCCGCCGCCAGCCCGGCGGGCCCGCTGAGCAGGGCGCCGACGGCCGGCCCGTTGTCGCCGGTCGAGCCGGCCGTGCCGGTTCCCGCCATGAGCGCGACGTTCGAACCCGTCACGAGCCGGACGCAGTTCCGCGTCGTGTCGGAGATCACGACCCGACCCGTGCTGTCGATGGCGACGCCCGCCGGCCCGCTCAGCGACACGCTGCTCGCGGCGCCGGCGAAGCTGCACGCGGTGTTGGCGCCGCCGCCCGCCACCTGGCTCACCGTGGTGCCGACGACCTTGCGGACGCAGTTGTTGGTCGTGTCGGCGATGTAGACGTTGGCGCTGCTGTCGACGGCGACGCCCCCGGGCGCGCTGAGGCTCACGCTCGACGCCGTCCCGGTGAACGTGCAGGCCGTGTTGGCGCCGCCGCCCGCCACCTGACTGACCGTGGTGCCGACGACCTTGCGGACGCAGTTCCGCCCCGTGTCGGCGATGTAGACGTTGTTGCTCGAGTCGATCGCGAGTCCGCGCGGACCGCTGAGGCTGACCGACGTCGCCGTTCCCGAGAACGTGCACGCGGTGTTGGCGCCGCCGCCGGCGAACTGCGCGACCGTCGTTCCCGTCACCTTGCGGACGCAGCTGTTGCCGGTGTCGGCGATGTAGACGTTGCCGCTGCTGTCGACCGCCACGCCGCGCGGCGCGCTGAGGCTCACCGAAGTCGCGGTGCCCGAGAACGTGCACGCGGTGTTGACGCCGCCGCCCGCGATCGTGGTGATCACCCCCGTGCTCGCGTTGACCTTGCGGATCCGGTTGTTCGTCGTGTCGGCGATGTAGACGTTGCCGCTGCTGTCGACCGCAACACCGGCCGGCGCGCTCAGCTGGGCGCTCGTCGCCTGGCCGTTGTCGCCGGAGAACCCGGCCGTCGTCCCGGCCACGAGGTTGATGGACGCGATGCAGGCGTTGCTCGCGACCTCAGCCGAGTTGCCGCTCGACCAGTTGCCGTGCTTCGCGACCGCGACGTAGTAGCGGAGCGTCGGCGGCAGCGGTGCCGTGTCGGCGAGCGACGTCGACGACTCGCCGGTGGTGGTGCCGACCGTCGTCGAGTACGGACCGCCCGACGCGTTGCCCCGGTTGACCGTGTAGCCGGTCGTGAACGTCGGCGACGTGTCGGTCCAGGCCAGGTTGAGGGCCGAGGCGCTCGTCCACGTGCACTTGAGACCGGACGGCGCGGTCAGCGAGCCCGACGCGTAGGACGGGAGCGGCGGCGTGGGCACATGGCTGAACAGGGCGTGGGCAACGCCCGCCAGCCCGACGACGAGCACGATCGAGACGAGGACCACGAGATGGCCGGCGTGCGGCCCGAGGCGGAGGCGGCGCACCCGTCGCGCCCGGCCCCCGGCGCGGTTGAGCTCGCTGCGCCAGATCGCGAAGAGACCCGTGATCGTGAGCACGCCGACACCGACCCCGAGCACGACCACGCGGAGGTCGGCCTCGTGGAGGATGCCGACGGCCGTTCCCGCGTAGGGGATCACGTGCGCGACCCGCCAGACCGTGTGTGCGTGCAGGCGGATCGTCCACGCGTCGGGCGCGTCGTTGGCGTCGCCCTTGGTGCGGAACGCCGGTTCGCCGTCGACCTCCAGGATCTCGTGGATCCGGTGCACCACCGGCGGATGACCCTCGACCGGTGCGTTGAACAGCATGACGTCGCCCACGCGCAGGTTATGGATGTCGACCTGTTCGGCGACGACCATCGCGCCCTTGGGCACGTTCGGCTCCATGGAGCCGCTGAGCACCGGCGCGAGCCTCCACGCACCGGTGATCTGGCCGACGGCGATGACGCCGACGAGCGCGGTGCTCAGGAGGACGAGCAGCCCGAGCAGGGCGTTCAGCGCCCGCCGGCCCCGGCGGGAAGATCGCCGGGGCCGGTCGGCGCGTTCGGCGCCCCGCCCTGTGGCACCGCGCTCGCGCATCGCCCCTACTGCGCAGCCGCGGCGCGCTGGGTCGCGGTGAACGAGTACTGGATCACCGACGACAGACCCTGCAGCGTGTTCGGTGCCGTGCTCGGCAGCGTGAGCGTGACTCGGAGGAAGTTGTCGGTTCCGGCGGTGAGCGTGATGTTCGACAGCGTGAGGTTCGAGCCGATCACGGGCGCACTCGCGAGCACCGAGCTCGTCGTGCCGCCGCAGGTGTAGGTGTACGGCGGGCCGCCGGTCTCCGTCCACGCCACGCTGCACTTGTCGATCACCATCTGCAGGCCGTTGGTCGTGTCGGTGTCGAGCAGCGAGCTCGTCGTCGCGGTCGTCGTCAGCGTCACGCTGGCCAGCGTGAGGCTGCCCGTGTTCTTGACGTCGACCGACCGCTGGATCGTGTCGCCGGCGGCGAGGTTGCTGGCGCCGACGCTCAGGCGGTTGTTCGTTCCGTTCACGTTGATCGGGGCGAGCGTGACCGTCCCGGTCGAGTTCGTCTGGGAGACGGTCGCCGAGTTGGTGAAGACGGCGAACGCTCCCATCCCGACGAGCGCCGCGGCGACGGTGACCAACGAGATCGACAGCAGCACCTTCGTTCCGACGCTGCGGCCGGCCCTGCGTCGGCGCCCCTCGCCGCTTCCTGTCCCCTGCCCTCCGCCACGGACCAACACGTTCCTGCCTCCTCGCTCCAGGGCTCCCGCCCGACGGGGCCACCGGCGCGGCCCGACCGCGCTCCGTGGCGAACGGTGGAATCGTCGGGCCGTCCGGCGATCCCGAGATGCAGTGGGGCCTTTCCCGCAATGACGCGTTCGCGTCAGGCTGGGAGAGGCGCATGTGAGCCGGGGTGAGCCCTAGGCTTCCGGCACGGCCCCTGCGGCTGCCGGTTCGCGCGGTGGGCGCGCACCGGGGGGCTCGAGACGAGGCATTCGGGGAACGTGGGCATCACTGTGAGCGAGGACAACCCTGCGCTGTCCGAGCGGTCGCCGACCCGGGTGCTCGTCGTCGACGACCACCGGATGTTCACGGAGCTGCTCGCGCACCTGTTGTCGGGCTACGACGACATCGAGCTCGTCGGGGTCGCGACGACCGCCGACGAGGCGCTCGCCTTCGCGGCCGGCGACCCCCCCGACGTGGCGGTCATCGACTACCGGCTGCCGGGTGAGGACGGTGCACGCGTGGCCGCCCGCTTCAAGGCCGCGCACCCCTCCGTGAAGCTCGTCATGCTCACCGGGTTCGACGACGACGAGGTCCTGCGCTCCGCGATCACCGCCGGCTGTTCCGGGTTCGTCACCAAGGACCGCGCCGCCGAGGACCTGGTCCGGGCGGTCCGGGCCGTGCGCTCGGGGGCGCCCGCACTCGATCCCGACGCGGTCAACCGTCTCGTGGTCGCTCCGGCACCCGAGCGCCGGGGCGCGTTGCGTTCGCTCACGAGCCGGGAGCTCGACGTGCTGGAGCTGCTCGTCGAGGGGGTCTCGACCCGCGGCATCGCCGAGCGCCTCTTCGTCAGCATCAACACCGCCCGGAACCACGTGCAGCGGGTCCTGGCGAAGCTCGGCGTGCACTCCCGGCTGGAGGCGGTGGCCCTCGCGACCCGGGAGGGGCTGGTGCACCGGCGGGACCGGGACCGCTTCCGGTAGCGGTTTCTGGCGTCAAGTCGGCCGTCCTGCGTGCCGACTCAAACCGCATGACGCAGCTGCACGCCCAACCGGCTGCGGGCTGGTACGCAGACCCTTCCGGGGAGCACGAGGCCCGCTACTGGGACGGCGAACGCTGGACCCACCGCGTCGCCGACCGGGGCGTCGAGAGCCGTGGCCTCGACCCGGCTGCGGCCGAGACGCCCGCGGGCCCGCGGGCCGGCGATCCTCCCGAAGTCCCCGACGCGCCGCCCGAGGCGACGGTGGAGACCGCACCCGAGCCCGACGCGTTCGACACCCCGCTCGAAGCTGCCACCGAGGAGCCGGACGTCGCCCCGACCGAGGTCGCCGCCGCGCCCGACCTCGCCGTCGTGCCCGACGTCGAGAACTCACTTCACCCCGATTCGCCCGTTGATTCGCCCGTTGATTCGCCCGTGGCGGTCGAGGAGTCCGTCGATCCGCCGGGCGATTCGCCGCTCGACTCGGTCGAACCCGCGGATTCGCCGCTGGAGTCGGCCGAGCCGCCCGATTCGTCGCCGGACTCGGTCGAACCCGCCGATTCGCCGCTCGAATCGCTGCTCGAGCCGGTCGATTCGCCCGCGGCCGCCGGCGAGCCCGTCGATTCGCCGGTCGAAGCGGTCGAATCGAGCGCCGATTCGGCGGACGGGTTCGCTTCGTTCGACGCGCCGACCGACGCCGCGGTGTCCGTCGCACCGGTCCCGCCGATGGCCGCGCCCGCCGTTGCGGCTCCGCCGATCGCAACGCCCGAGGTGGCAGTGCCGCCGACCCCCGAGGTCGCGCCCACGCCCGAGGTCGCGCCCGTTTCGGAACCCGCCGTCGGCTGGTACCCCGACCCGACCGGGCGCCACGAGGTCCGCTACTGGGACGGCTCGCGCTGGACCGAGCGCGTCGCCGACAACGGCGTGGAGAGCACCGAGGCCCCGGCGGCGGACGTCCTCGAGGTCGCCGCCGAGGCGATCGTCGGCGACCCCGAGCCGGCGGCTCCGGACGCCGAGCCCGTGGCGGACTGGCCGCCCGACTGGTATCCCGACCCGACCGGCCGTCACGAGGTCCGCTACTTCGACGGCGCCACGTGGACCGAGCACGTCGCGAACAACGGCCTCTCCGCTCTCGATCCCATCGTCGACGGCGCGCCGGTGGCGCAGGACGCCGCTGCCCTGGCAGCCGAGATCATCCCCGCGGTGTCGACCACGAGCTCGTCGCACAACGCACCGACTGCCGAGGCGGCCGAAGCCGCCTTCGCCGCCGCGCTCGCGCCCTCCGCGCCGCCGGCACCCGTCGAGGAGGTCAAGCCGCCCGACGTGCTGCCCGTGCGGAAGGACTGGGCCGCCCGGCCCAACGCGCTCGTCGGCTGGATCGTGGTGGTCGGCGGCGGGATCCTCGGCGTCGGCTCGTTCGGTCCGTGGGCCAAGGCGGCCGCGCCGGTCGTGGGCGAGGTCACCCAGAGCGGTATGAGCGGCGACGGGCGGTTCATGCTGGCGATCGCGGTGCTGCTCATCGGGGCCGGCATCGGCCTGATCATGGGTCGCCTCGGGCGCGTGGTCGCGTTCAGCGCGTTGAGCCTCGGAACGCTCGGCTCGATCGTCGCCGCCGTCGACATGGCCCGGATCACCGACGGGAACTACGGCCTTCTGCAGGGGACGGTGGACGCGACTTCCGCCGCCGGCATCGGCTTGTGGGCATGCCTCGTTGGCGCGGTCGTCTGCATCGCCGGCGGGATCGTCGCCGTCACCCACCGCTGACCGTCTCGCGCGGGCGGCGGCGCCGGATGCAGCGCTGATCCCGGCCGTCCGGCCGGGCGGAACCCGTGCACCGGCGCGCGCCGCCGATGGCGGATCGCGACCGCCACGCACCCGACGCCGGCGCAATCGCGAACGCTGTGGTCAGCGCGCACGCGGTGATCACTTGGAGGTCGAGATCGTCGACCTGTGCGCCGGTGCGAGAGACGCGCGGCCGAACGCGCGCATGACGGTCGAACCGATTCGACCGAACGCGCACGCGAGTGCGGAGTAGCCTCGTTCGCGCGCCAGGACCGCACCGGCGCGCCGACCGCGGGGACGTAGCTCAGCTGGCTAGAGCACCTGCTTTGCAAGCAGGGGGTCGTGGGTTCGAGTCCCATCGTCTCCACC
>DASRHL010000364.1:0-9275 GCA_035650535.1 Acidimicrobiia bacterium | reverse complement strand
GCCCTCGGCTCAGGCCGGTGACCGGGCGGGAGCGGGCATGCCCATGGGCAGGCGGCACCGCCATTCGCCGTCGAGGTCGTGGAGCGCGGCCGCGACCGCGCCCGCGGTCGGGACGAGCCCGATCTCGCCGACGCCCTTGATGCCGTACGGCGCGCGGGGCTGCGGCACCTCGACGAGGTGGACCTCGATGGGCGGCACGTCCTTCGGTCGCAAGATGTCGAGGCTGCGCAGCGTCATGTTCGACGGCCTGCCGTCGGCGTCGGCGGGGAACTCCTCCGTGAGCGCGTAGCCGAGGCCCATGTGCACCGCGCCGACGACCTGGCCCTCGCACAGGGTCGGGTTGATGGCGCGCCCGACATCGTGGGCGGCGACGACCTTCACGATTTGGCCACTGTCGCGTTCGAGCTCGACCAACTGCGCGGCGTAGCCGAACGCGGAGTGGATGAGCGGCTGCTCGACCGACCCGATCGCGTCCGTCCAGTCGACGATCCACTCGCCCTCGTAGTCGACACCCGTGCGGCAGCCGTCGGCCCGGGCGTTGCGGCACGCGTCGGCGACCGCTCCGGCGCCCATCAGCGTGCCCCGCGAGCCGGTCGTCTGCCCGGCACCGAGCTCGCGCGTCGTGTCGACCACGAGCCGGACCCGTTCGGGCGCGACGCCGAGCTCCTCGACCGCCACCTGCCGGGCGACGGTATGGATGCCCTGGCCCATCTCGGTCCAGCAGTGACGAACCTCGACGGCACCGTCGGGTTCGATCCGTACGACGGCGCGCGCGACCTCGCGGAGCCCGTTCCCGAGGCCCGAGTTCTTGATGCCGAGACCGACGCCGACGGCGTGGCCGGCCGCTCGTGCGCGTTCGTATGCCGGCCGCACCGCGTCGAGACACTCGCGCGCGCCGCGGCAGCCGTCGTCCATGACCTGCCCGGGGCCCCACACGTCGCCGGGATCGACGACGTTGCGGGACCGCATCGTCCAGCCGTCGAGGCCGGCGAGCTCGGCGAGCCGGTCGACGACGCCCTCCATCGCGAACTGCGCCTGGTTCGCGCCGAAGCCGCGGAACGCGCCGCACACCGGGTTGTTCGTGCGCACCGTGACCGCCTCGACGTCGATCGCCGGGATCCGGTAGACGCCTCCTGCGTGGCCGGCCGCGCGCTCGAGGACCTTCATGCCGACCGACGCGTACGGACCGGAGTCGCCGACGAGGCGCGCGTGCAGTGCCGTGAGCCGGCCGTCGCGGTCGCAACCAGCGCGGTAATCGAGGCGGATCGGGTGGCGCTTCGGGTGGATCAGCAGTGATTCCTCGCGTGACAGCGTGCACTTCACCGGCCGGTCGAGGAGCCAGGCGGCGAGCGCGGTCTGGGCCTGGTTCGCCATGTCCTCCTTGCCGCCGAAGGCCCCGCCGTTGGACACGAGCTCGACCACGATCCGCTCGGGGTCGACCTTCAGGACAGACGCGATCTGGTCGCGGTCGTCCCAGACGCCCTGCCCCCCGGAGTACACGTGCAGCGTGCCTTCCGGGCCGGGCACCGCGAGCGTGGACTCGGGTTCGAGGAAGGCGTGCTCGACCCGCTGGGTCTGGAACACCTCGTGGACGACGTGCGCGGACGAAGCCAGCGCGGCCTCGACGTCGCCGCGCCGGTACGACGAGCGCGCCAGCACATTGGTCTCGAGCTCCCAGACCGCGTTCTCCGGATCGTCGATCGCGGCGACCGCGTCGGTGAGCGGGCGCAGGACGTCGTACTCGACGTCGACGAGTGCGGCGGCGCGTCGCGCCGTCTCGCGGTCCTCGGCGACGACGATCGCGAGGACGTCGCCCAGGTAGGAGGTACGGCCGCCCTCGGGGATGAAGACCGGCCAGTCGTGATGGAGGATGCCGACGCGCAGCTCCCCGGGCACGTCGGCTGCGGTGAACACACCGACGACGCCACGGACCGCGAGCGCGGAGCCGATGTCGATGCGGATGACCTCGGCTCGGGCATGGTCGGCGAGGCGCAGCGCGCCGTGCAGCATGCCCGGAACGCGCAGGTCGTCCACATAGGCCTTGGCGCCGAGCGCCAGCTCGCAACCCTGGTAGCGCGGGCCGGCGCTTCCGACGCCACCTGTCGGCGGGGTGGTCGGCGGTGTGCCCGCCGCGAGCGACTCGATGGCGTCGAGGATGCTGACGTACCCGGTGCACCGGCAAAGGTGCGCGCCGAGGTGGCGGGCGGCATCGTCGCGCGTCAGCGACGCGCCCTTACGGTCGAGCAGCGCTTTGGCCCGCATCACGATGCCGGGGGTGCAGAAGCCGCACTGCAGCGCGCCGGTCGCGACGAACGCGCCGGCGATGCGATCGCGCTCGTCGGGCTCGAGACCCTCCACCGTCGTGACCGCGCGGCCTGCGACCTTCGCGAGCGTCACCTGGCAGCTGACCTGGGCCTTTCCGTCGACCAGGACGGTGCAGCACCCGCATTGCCCGGACGGCGAGCAGCCGTCCTTGGGGGAGACGACGTCGAGCTCCTCGCGGAGCGCCGCGAGGAGGTGAGGATGGCTGTCGGCGACCTCGAGCAGCCGGCCGTTCAGCGTGAACGCCGTCACGCGGACAGAGCGCTCGACGCGTAGACGGCCGGGAAGTCCGCGTAGAACGCGACCGCGTCCACGAGCTCCGCGACCGGACATTGGTCGGCGACCGAGTGCGCGTGCACCTCGTCGCCCGGGCCGAAGCCGATCGTGGGGATGCCGAGCTTGCCCATCGACGCGACGCCGTTGGTCGAGAACGTCCAGCACCCGACTTCCGGGGCGCGGTGCAGGGTCCGCTCGACGGTGGTGACGGCGGCCTGCACGCCGGCGTGGTCGGCCGGGGTCAGCCACGTCGGGAAATGGCGATCGGCGGCGAGCGTCGAGCCGGTGAACGACTCGGCCTCGTACGAGATGACCTCGACCTCGGCGCCGACCGCGCGCAGCGACGGCAGCGCGCGGATCTCCTCGAGCGCGGTCTCGGCCGTTTCTCCGACGGTCATGCGCCGGTCGAGGTAGATCGTGGCGGTGCTGGGCACCGCGTTCAGGCTCGGTGTCTCGCACTCGATCTTGGTCAGCGCGATCGTGCCCGGGCCGAGCTCGTCGTGGTGCGCCAGGCGGTCGTTGAGCTCACGGATCTCGGCGACGATCGGAGCGAGCTCGTAGACAGGGTTGCGGCCCCGCCCGGGTGCCGATGCGTGGCACGACGATCCGCGGGTGCGTACGAGCACATCGATGCGGCCGCGGTGCCCGCGATAGACCTGACCACGCGTCGGTTCGCCGAGCACGACGAGATCCGGGCGGGGAAGCGTGTGCAACAGGAGGTGCTCGAGCGCGAGCCCGTCGCAGTCCTCTTCCTGAACCGAGCCGACCACGTACAGCGTGACGCCGTCGAGTGCGTCGAGCTCCTTGGCGAGCGCGGCCCCCATGAGCATGGCCGCCATGCCGCCCTTGTCGTCACACGCACCCCGGCCATAGACGACACCGCCGTCGAGGACGGGCTCGAACGGGTCGTTGAGCCACTCGCCCCGGTCACCCACACCGACGTGGTCGATGTGCGAATCGAAGAGGATGGACGTCGGGCCGGTGCCGATGCGCCCGACGACCGAGCCATGGCCGTCGACGACGACCTCGTCGTAACCGAGGGCATCCATTCGCTCCGTGATCAGCGCGACGACGTCCCCCTCACCGGCCGACGGCGAGGGGGTGTGTACGAGCTCGCGAAGCAGATCGACGACATCAGCCTCGCGGTCGGACGCGATGTCACGAGTCTGTGAACGCATGGCACCCCACGTTGGCAACGCTTCAACAAAATGTCAATCTAGAACAGATGACCATCTTGTTACCGAATCACGACGTCGACATGTCGCTCGTGACTGACGAGCGGGCTGACGACGTGCTGGCCTTTCACCGGCGGCTGCCGGGATATCGCCCGACGGCAGTTGTCTCGCTGCCCGCGCTGGCGTCGGCCACCGGCGTCGAGGAGATCTGGATCAAGGACGAGTCGGATCGCTTCGGTCTCCCCGCATTCAAGATGCTCGGCGCGTCGTGGGCCTCGTACCGCGTGCTCGCCGAGCGGCTCGGTGGCTCACCGGAACCGTGGACGACGATCGACGAGCTGGCCGAGAAGCTGGCACCACTGCGCCCGGTCACTCTCGCGACCGCGACCGACGGGAACCACGGACGGGCGGTGGCACGGTTCGCGCGGTGGCTCGGCCTCCACTCGTACGTCCTCGTGCCCGCCGGGACCGCGACGGCGCGCATCGCGGCGATCGAGAGCGAGGGCGCCGTCGTCGACGTGGTCGACGGAACCTACGACGATGCCGTCGCCGAGGCCGCCGCGCTCGCCGGCGACCGGATCCTCGTCGTCTCCGACACGGCGTGGCCCGGCTACGAGCGGGTGCCCGGCTGGGTCATCGAGGGGTACTCGACGATCTTCCACGAGCTCGACGCGCAGCTCGAGGCCGCCGGCGCCGGCGCGCCCGATCTCGTGGTCGTACAGATCGGCGTGGGTGCGCTGGCCGCTGCGACGGTGCGCCACTACCGGCGTCCGGGTCTCGGCCGGCGGCCATTGCTGCTCGGTGTCGAGCCCGAGTCGGCCGCGTGCGCGCTCGCGTCGGCGCGTGCCGGCGAGCTGACCACGGTTCCCGGCCCGCACGATTCGATCATGGCCGGGCTCAACTGCGGCACGCCGTCGTCCATCGCCTGGCCGATCCTCCGGTCGGGAATCGACGTGTTCGTGGCGATCGACGACGACCGCGCCTGCGACGGAATGCGTGCCCTCGCCGACGCGGGTCTGGTCTCGGGCGAGACCGGCGCAGCCGGCGCGGGCGCGATCCTCGATCTCCTGACCGGGAAGAACGCGCGCGACCGTCGTGACTGGCTCGGCCTCGACGGGACGAGCCGAGTCGTGCTCCTCTCGACGGAAGGCGCGACCGACCCCGAGAACTACGCACGGATCGTCGGGACCTTGCCCGCGGAAGTCTCCGCACCGCCGTCCGCGTGAGCCGGCTCCTCCTGCGCGGCGTCACGTACGTCGCCACGTTCGACGACGACGAGACCGAGTTGGAGAACGCCGACATCCTCGTGGAGGACGGCGTCGTCTCCGCGGTCGGCCACGGGCTCGCCGTGGAGGGCGCCGACCGTGTCGTCGACGGAGCGGGCCTCGTCGTGCTGCCCGGGCTCGTGAACGCGCACCAGCACCTGTACCAGGGCGCGTTGCGCGCCATCCCCGAGTTCGAGCGCGCCGGGATCGGACCGTGGCTCGCGGGTGTCTCGGCGCGCTGCATCGACTGGTGGCGCGCCGGCCGCTTCGGTCCCGCCGAGGTCCGCGCCGTGGCGCGGGCGGTCCTGGCGGAGTCGCTGCTCGGCGGTGTCACGACCGTCGCCGACCAGCACTACTTCTTCCCGTCACCGGAGCCGACCACCTCGACTCCGGGACGGCTCCGTGCCCGTCCGTCGCTGCCCTTCGTCGAGGCGACCATCGAGGCGGCGAAGACGGTGGGCGTGCGGCTCCACGCGTGTCGCGGATCGATCACGCTCGGCCGCGCCGCCGGTGGGACCGCGGCCGAGACGACAGTTCAGGACGTCGCCGAGGTCGTGCGGCACTGCGAGGAACTGATCGAGAGGTACCACGATCCGGGCCCTGGCGCGTTCGTCCGGATCGCGCTGGCGCCGTGTGGTGTCCACGTCGACCTCCCCGAGTTGTTCGACGAGCTTGCCGCGTTGGCGGCGAGTCACGACGGTGTGGGGTTGCACACCCACCTCTACGAGAGAGTCGACGACGAGTTCTGCCGGGCGCGGTACGGGATCACACCCTGGGAGTTCCTCGAGGAGCATGGGTGGGCGCGCCCGGGAACGTGGCTGGCCCACGTCGTCGACCCGCCGCCGGCCGAGATCCCGGCGATGGCCGCAGCCGGTGTCGGTGTGGCCCACCTGGTCGGGCCGGACCTCCGGATGGGCTGGGGTGCGGCTCCCGTGCGCGCGTACCTCGATGCCGGCGTCACGCTCGGGTTCGGGACGACGGGATCTGCAAGCAACGACGGTGCCGACGTGCTCGGTGACCTCCGCATCGCGGCGCTCGTCCACCGGCGTGACGACGTGGTGCCCGAACGCTGGCCCTCGGCGCGCGAGCTCTTGCGGGCGGCGACGCGGGGCTCGGCCGACTGCATCGGGCGCCCCGACCTCGGGCGGATCGAGCCCGGTGCGACCGCCGACCTCTCGGCGTGGGACCTGCGCCGGGTGGATCGGGTCGGTGTCCACGACCCACTGGCCGGCCTCGTCCTGACCGGCCTGTCGTCGGTTGCGAGCCTGGTGGTCGTCGGCGGCCGAGTCGTGATCGAGGACGGCACGCCGATCGGGTTCGACCCGACGGAGATCGCGGCGACGGCGCGGCGCGCCCTCGGCGGTTCCTGGTGAGACGCGGCTCAGGTCGGCCGCGTCCGCGCGGTGCTGAGCCGCTCGAACATCGCGACGGGCGAGAGCCGGTCGTCCGTCACCGCGATTCCGAGCGGGGACAGCGCGTCGGCCACCGCGTTCGCGAGCAGCGCCGGTGCTGCGATGATGCCGGTCTCGCCGACGCCGCGGTAGCCGCCGGGCAGCTGTGACGGCGTTTCGAGGTGGACGACCCGGACGTCGGGTACGTCGGACGCGGTGGGCAGGGTGTAGTCGAGGAGTGTCGTCGTCAACGGGTTGCCGTCGGCGTCGTACACGATCTCCTCGAGGAGCGCGGCGCCGAGTCCCTGGACGAACCCGCCGACGATCTGACCGTCGACCAGCGTCGGGTTGATGAGTCGCCCGGCGTCATGAACCATCACGACGTCGAGCACGGTGATCCGGCCGGTGAGCGGGTCCACCTCGACGATCGCGCCGCTCGCGCCGCACGAGTAGGTCGCGTCGAAGTTGGCGTGACCGTGCTCGTCGGGGAAGTAGGTGGTGAGACCGGGCTCGTAGCCGACCAGGGCGCTGAGCCCGATGTCGGAGGGATCGGGCAACAGGAACGGGTGGAACCACCCCGCCTCGGCGACCTCGGCGAACGAGCGCCACCGGCCCTCGGCGGCGAACCCGCCTTCCTTCACCTCGACCGCGTCGGCGGGCGCGGCGAGCAGCGCGGCGGCGACCCCGACGAGCTTCTCGCGCGCGCGCCTGGCCGCCTTCAGGACCGCGCCGCCTCCCATCACCGCGGAACGGCTGCCCCAGGTGCCCATCCCACCCGGCAGCGCGGCGGTGTCGCCGTCACGCACTCGGACCCGATCGACGGGAACGCCGAGCTCCGCGCTCGTCACCTGGGCGAACACCGTCTCGTGGCCCTGCCCGTTCGACTTCGTGCCGACGACGACATCGACCCAACCGTCGGGCTGCACCGTCAGCGATGCCATCTCGTAGCCGCCGAACCGCCCGGCGACCCCATGCTGGTTCGGTGCGGTCCCCTCGACCAGCAGCGAGAGACCGATGCCGCGGAGGCGGCCGCTCCGGCGGGCCTCGGCCTGCGCGGCGCGGGCCGAGGCGTAGTCGAGCTCCTCGAGGAGGCGGTCGAGCACACGGGCGAGGTCCGGGGTGTCGACCCGGGCGCCGGTCGCATTCGTGTACGGGACGGCATCGTGCGCGATCGCGTTGCGCCGGCGCACCTCCGCCGGATCGAGGCCGCAGCGCTCGGCGACGAGGTCCATCACGCGCTCGATGGTCAGATGGGCCTGGGGCTGACCGAAGCCCCGGTACGCGCCGATCGGGCACGTCGTGGTCACCACGCCGTGCAGCTCGTACGCGTAGTCGTCGATCGCGTACGCGCCCGTGAGGTTGCCGGTCGTGACGAGCGCCGGGCTGACCCCGCTGAAGTAGAGGTACGGGCACCCGAGGTCGGCGACGAGCCGCACCCGCAGACCGGTGACGCGCCCGTCGTCGTCGAAGCCGGCTTCGACGTCATGGATCTGCGGGCGCGAGTGGATCGCCGACGTCAGGTACTCCGTGCGGCTCTGGATCCACGCCACCGGGCGCCGCAGCAGCCGCGCGAGCACCGCGACGAGTGCCTCCTCTCGCATCCAATGCTGCTTGTTCCCGAACCCGCCGCCCATGTCGGGCACGACGACGCGGATCGCCGATTCGGGCATGCCGACGATCTCGGCGACGACGGTTCGCATCTGGTGCGGCTGCTGGTTCGACGCATACAGCAGCATCGTGTCGGACGCGGGGTCGTACTCGGCCCACGCGCCCTGACCCTCGAGCGGGACGGCTGCAATCCGGTGCGACGAGAACCGCTCGCGCAGCACGTGAGGCGCCGCGTCGATACGGCCGGCGGGGTCGCCGTTCGAGTAGTCGAGGCGGAGGAACTCGTTGGTGCCCCATTCGTCGAAGAGCAGCGGCGCCTCGCCATCCAGCGCCCGCTCCGGATCGACGACCGCCGGCAAGGGCTCGTACTCGACGTCGACGAGCTCGGCGGCGTCGGTCGCGATCGCCTCGGAGTCGGCGACGACCACCGCCACCGCGTCGCCGACGAAGCGGGCCTTGTCACACGCGATGACCGGCCACTGCAGCGGCCGCACTCCGGGGATGCCGAGGCGGTGGTCGAACGGCCCGCTCGACTCCGCGAGCTGCGCACCCGTGAACACCGCGACGACGCCGGGCAGCGCTTCGGCGGCACGCGTGTCGATGCCGGCGATGCGAGCGTGCGCATACGGGCTGCGGACGACGGCCACCCGCGTGCAATTCGGTGGGAGCGTGTCGGCGAGGAAGCGCGCCCGCCCCGTGAGCAGCCGCCGGTCCTCGAGTCGCGGTATCCGCTCGCCGATCATGAGCGCGGGTTCACGCCGCGATCGCGCCGGTCACGGCTCGGGCCGGATGCCACTCGCCGGCGCGCAGGCAGCCGACCGGCACGAGCCTCCGCTCGGCCACCAGCTCGGTGGAACCGTCGCTCAGAGCCGCCGGGCCGTCCTCCACCCTGAGCACCGACACCTCGGCGACCCGCCCGGCCGCCAGACGACCCAGCTCGTGGCCGCGACCGATGGTCTCTGCGGTTCGCGTGGTCGCCATCCCGACCACGTCGATGAGCGGAACGCCCAGTGCCCAGATCTTGCTCATGGTCTCGGGGAGTGAGTAGACGGGGCCGTTGACGTTGAACTCGTTGAGGTCGGTCGAGATCGTGGTCGGCAGGTAGCCGAGGTCGAACAGCCGGCGCGCGGCGTCGAAGCGGAAGTCGGTCCCCGAGTGGCCGACGTCGAGGCGCACACCCCGGTCGACGGCATCGCGGAACTCCGGGATCACTCCGCCCTGGCCGTCGAGCACACCCG
>DASRHL010000363.1:0-9263 GCA_035650535.1 Acidimicrobiia bacterium | reverse complement strand
TCGATGCGGGGTGTGAAGAAGCCGGGCTCGCTGACGGTCACCTCCGCCGTCCGGGGGCTGTTCAAGACGAACCCGGCGACCCGGGCCGAGGCGCTGAGCCTCGTCACCCACCCCGGCAACCGCCTGTAGCGGGGCCGGCCGCCGGGGCTGCGGGTCCTCCGAACCGCCGGTACGCTCGGTCCGTGTTCCGATGGCTGGAGGTCTGCGGGGTGCGACCGGCCGTCATGGGCGTCGTGAACGTCACCCCCGACTCCTTCTCCGACGGCGGGCGGTACCTCGATGCCGGGGCCGCCGTCGCCCACGGCCTCGAGCTCGTCGCCGCCGGCGCCGACCTGCTCGACGTCGGCGGCGAGTCGACCCGTCCGGGCGCCGAACCGGTCCCGGAGGCCGAGGAGCGCCGCCGCGTCCTCCCCGTCGTCGAGGGGCTCGCGGCGGCGGGCGTCCCCGTCAGCATCGACACCACGAAGGCGGCCGTGGCCGCCGCCGCCATCGAGGCGGGCGCCACCGTCGTCAACGATGTGTCCGCCGGCCGGCGCGAGCCCGAGATCCTCGCCGTCGCCGCCGACGCGGGCGCGGGCTACGTCGTCATGCACATGCTCGGCGAGCCCCGGACCATGCAGCGCGACCCGCGCTACGACGACGTCGTCGCCGACGTCCGCGACTTCCTCCTCGAGCGCCTCGAGGTCGCGCGCGCCGCGGGCATCGGTCCCGGCGCGCTCGCCGCCGATCCCGGCATCGGGTTCGGCAAGACGGTCGCGCACAACCTCTCGCTGCTCGCCGCGCTCCCGGAGCTCGCGTCGCACACCGGCGTCCCCGTCGTCGTCGGGACCTCGCGCAAGTCCTTCCTCTCACGCCTGCTCGGCGGCGACAACTCGCTCGACGCCCGTGACGACGCCACGCTCGCGACCGTCGTCTGGGCCGTCGACCACGGCGCACGCGTCGTCCGCGTCCACAACGCGGGCGCGGCCGTGCGCGCGATCCGCCTGCTCGACGTCATGCAAGGCTGTGCCGCGTGAGAGGACGCTGGGCCCAGGGTCTCGAGCCACGCGGGTTCTGCTGGATCATCAAGGACCGCCTCGCGGCATCCGAGCGTCCGGGCGGCTTCGCCCGCAACCACCGCAAGGTGCGGCGCCAGGAGGAGCTGATCTGGCTGGCAGGGAACGGGTTCACCCACGTGCTCTCGCTCCTCGACTCGCCGCACAACCTGCACGCGTACGAGGAGGCGTCGATCGCGTACGAGCACGTGCCGCTCGGCCGGCGTGACGAGTGGCCCGTCCAGCTCCACGCGATCTTCGAGACGCTCGCGCGCTGGCTCGACGATCCCGCCGAGAAGGTGCTCGTGCACCACGAGGAGTTCGGCGAGCGCCTCATGGGCGTGCTCGCCGGGTTCCTCCTCTACACGGGCAAGGTCACCGAGGGTCCGCACGCGATCGTTGTCATCGAGAAGATCACGGGACGCCAGCTCGGCGCCGCCGGACGGGAGATCGTGGCCGTCACGATCGAGGAGGGGATCGCCCGCGATCGCCGCCCGGCACCGCGCGGTCCCTCGCCGGCGCCACCCGCGGGCGTCTGAGCCGGTGGGCTGAATGGACCGGATCGCCATCAAGGGCCTGCGGGAGCTCGGCGTGCACGGCGTGCTCCCCGAGGAACAGACCCGGCCCCAACCGTTCGAGGTCGACGTCGAGCTCATCGTCGACGCCCGCGCCGCCGGCGAGTCCGACCAGCTCGAAGACACGGTCGACTACTCCGCGGTCGCCGAGGCGATCAGCCGCGTGGTCGCGTCGGAGCGGTACGCGCTGCTCGAGCGCCTCGCGACCCGGATCGCCGAGGTGTGCCGGGTCGACGAGCGCGTCCGCTCGGTCTCGGTCACCGTCCGCAAGCTCCACCCGCCGGTGCGGGCCATGGTCGACCACGTCGCGGTCCACGTCGAACGGTGACCCGCCGCCGGGTACAACCCATGCCGTGAGCCGACGCGCGTACCTGGCCATCGGGTCGAACCTGGGCGACCGGCTCGCGTACCTCCAGCTCGCAGTGGACGGCCTGGCGTCGGCGCCGGGCGTGACGGTCGTCGCCGCCTCCCCGGTCTACGAGACCGAGCCGGTGGGTGGTCCCGAACAGCCGCAGTACCTGAACGCGGTGGTGGCCGTCGACACCACCCTCGACGCCCGGGGCCTGCTCCACCTGGCCCAGCGCCTCGAGTCCGACGCGGCGCGGGTCCGTCAGGAACGGTGGGGTCCCCGGACCCTCGACGTCGACGTCCTCCTCGTCGGCGAGGAGACGATCGAGGCGCCCGACCTGGTGGTGCCCCACCCGCGGATGTTCGAGCGGGGCTTCGTGATGGCGCCCCTCGCCGACCTCGGGCCGGCGGTGCGGCTGCCCGAACCGCCGCCGGCCGGGTGGCCGGGTGTGCACAGGACCGGCCTAACATTGGTCGTCCCGTAGGACCCGGAGACCGGCACCCAGGGTGGGCCGGAGCGAAAGGTTCGAACCAACGTGAGCGACTCCCAGTCGGCGCGGACGTTCGCGCTCGTCGGGCCCGGCCGGGCCGGCACGAGCGTCGCGCTCCTCCTCGTCGCCCGGGGCTGGCGCGCGGTGGCGGTGGCGGGGCGGACACCCGGTGCGCCGAGCACCCGCACCGTCGCGGCCCGCCTGCACGCGCCGGCGTCCCCGGCGGGCGAGGCCGGGCGCGGCGCGGCCCTGGTCGTCGTCGCGGCGCCCGACGGCGCGCTCGAGGACGCCGCCGCCGCGCTGGTGCCCGGGCTCGAGCCGGGCGCGCTCGTGGTGCACCTGTCCGGGGCCCGGACGCTCGCCGCCCTCGAGCCCGTCGCCCGTCTCCGGCCCGACTGCGGCGTGGGCTCGCTCCACCCCCTCCAAACGCTGCCCTCGCCGGACGCGGGCGTGGCCCGCCTCCCCGGTTCGTGGGCCGCGGTGGCGGGCCCCGACTCGGTGGCCGAGCTGGCCGTCGAGCTCGGGCTCCGGCCGTTCCGGGTCGACGACGCCGACCGCGCGCTCTACCACGCCGCGGCCGCCGTCGCCGCCAACCACGTCGTGGCGCTCGTGGGCCAGGTCGAGCGCCTCGCCCGCGCCGCCGGCGTGCCCTTCGAGGCCTTCGTGCCGCTGGTACGCGCCTCGCTCGACAACGCGGCGGAGCTCGGGCCGGCCGCCGCGCTCACCGGTCCCGTCGCCAGGGGCGACCTGGTGACGGTCGCCCGCCACCTCGACGCGCTGCCGGCACCGGAACGGCCGGCGTACGCGGCGCTCGCCGAGCTGGCGCGCCGCCTCGCCCGGCGCGACGACGCGGACCTGCGGCGCCTGCTCGCGTCGGCGGCGGGCGGTGACGGCACGTGATCACGCTCGAGCGGATCGCCGAGGTCCGGAGCCGGTGCGACGCCGAACGACGGGCCGGCCGGACCGTGGGCCTGGTGCCGACCATGGGCTCCTTCCACGCCGGCCACCGGTCGCTGATGCGGGCGGCGCGTGCCGCGGACGACTTCGTCGTCGTCAGCCTCTTCGTGAACCCGCTCCAGTTCGCGCCCACCGAGGACCTCGCGGCGTACCCGCGCGATCCGGAGGGCGACGCCGCGGTCGCCGGGGCGGAGGGCGTCGACGTGCTGTTCGCGCCCACGGTCGAGGAGATGTACCCGGCCGGGTGGCCCGTCGCGACGACCGTCCACGTGGAGGGGTTGACCGACGTGCTGTGCGGCCGCTCGCGGCCCGGGCACTTCGACGGCGTGACGACCGTCGTCGCGAAGCTGTTCTCGATCGTCGGTCCCTGCCGGGCCTACTTCGGGCGGAAGGACGCCCAGCAGCTCGCGGTCGTCCGTCGGATGGTCGCCGATCTCGACCTGCCGGTCGACGTCGTCGGCTGCCCGCTCGTGCGCGAGACGGAGGGTCTCGCGATGTCGAGCCGCAACGCGTACCTGGCCGGCGACGAGCGCGCCGCCGCGGTCGTGATCTCACGGGCACTCCGCGAAGCCGTCGACGCGATCCGCGCGGGGGAGCGCAACCCCGTGACCGTGCAGGCCGCGCTCGCCGGACGGATCGCCGCGGAACCGCTCGTGCGGCTCGACTACGCCGAGGTCGTCGACGCCGAGACGTTGACGCCGCTCGAGCGGATCGAGGGGCGGTTGCTCCTTGCCGTCGCGGCCTTCGTCGGGCGGGCCCGCCTCATCGACAACGCCGTCGTCACCGTGTCAACATCGGGCGTCGAGACCGATCTCGGCGTCCTCGTGAGCGAAAGCGAGCCGCAGTGCGCCGCATCATGATGAAGTCGAAGATCCACCGCGCGACGGTCGTGGCCGCGGATCTCAACTACGTCGGATCGATCACACTCGACCCGTTGCTGATGGAGCTCGCCGACATCCTCGAGCACGAGCAGGTGCACGTGCTCGACATCGACAACGGCGCCCGCTTCGAGACCTACGCGATCAAGGGCGGCCCCGGCGACGTGATCCTCAACGGCGCCGCCGCCCGGCTCGTGCACCCGGGCGACAAGGTCATCGTCATCACCTACGCCGAGTACGAGGAGTCCGAGCTCGGCGGCTACGCCCCCAAGGTCGTGCACGTCGACGAGCACAACCGGCCCACCAGCGCCGAGATCCAGGCGCTCGAACGCGAGCTGCGAGATTTCACCCCGTAGTCTCTCACGGTGGACACGCGTGAGCTGCCCGGACCCGCACCGGAGGCCCGCGCGCCCGTCGACGTGCTGGTGTTGGGCAGCGGCGTGGCGGGGCTCTCCGTCGCCGTGCACGCGGCGCGCCTCGGGATGTCGGTCGTCGTCCTCACCAAGGCCGACGTCGCCTCGTCGGCCACGCAGTACGCGCAGGGCGGGGTCGCCGCCGCGCTCGGTGCCGACGCCGCCGACTCACCCGACCTGCACGCGACCGACACGCTGACCGCCGGCGCCGACCTGTGCGACGTCGACGCGGTCCACGTCCTCGTCACCGAAGGACCGACGTGCGTCCGCGAGCTCATGGCGCTCGGCGCCGAGTTCGACCGCCGCGACGGCGCCGGCGAGCTCGCACTCACGCGCGAAGGCGGTCACTCCGTCCCACGGATCGTCCACGCGGGTGGCGACGCGACCGGAGCCGAGATCGAACGCGCGCTCGCGACCGCGGTGCACGCGACGGCCACCGACGTCCACGAGCGGTGGTTCGCCGTCGATCTCCTCGTCGAAGGCGGCCGTGCCGCCGGGGCGCGGGCGCTCGATCCGGACGGGCGCGTGCACGACCTGCGGGCGGCCCACACCGTGGTGGCCACGGGCGGCGCGGGGCAGTGCTTCGCCGTCACCACCAACCCGGCGGTCTCGACCGGCGACGGGATCGCGATGGCGTTGCGGGCAGGCGTCGCGGTGGCCGACGTCGAGTTCATGCAGTTCCATCCCACGGCCCTGCACCATCCGAGCATGCCGCGGCCGCTCCTCTCGGAGGCCCTGCGCGGCGAGGGCGCCATCCTCCGCGACGAGCAGGGCGTCGCGTTCATGGCCCGCGAGCATCCCCTCGCCGACCTCGCACCGCGCGACGTCGTCGCCCGTGCCATCACCCGCCGGTTGATCGAGCGGAGCCTCGACCACGTGTGGCTCGACGCGACCGCGATCGAGGGCTTCGCCGCCCGGTTCCCGACCGTGTGGGCCGCCTGCCGTTCCGCCGGTCTCGATCCGACGCGTGAATGGCTCCCCGTGGCGCCCGCCGCCCACTACCTGTCGGGCGGCGTCTGCACCGACCTCGACGGCGCCACGACGTTGCCCGGTCTGTGGGCGTGCGGTGAGGCCGCGTGCAGCGGCGTGCACGGCGCGAACCGCCTCGCGTCGAACTCACTCCTCGACGGGCTCGTCTTCGGGACACGCATCGTCCGGGCGATCGACGCCGGCAAGGACGCGGCCGACGAATCGGGCGTGCTGCGCGGCATCGACGTCGCCGCCCCGGCCGGCGTCGACGACTCGCGGAGCCCGGCGACGCCACACGGCCCGTCGGGACGCGACGAGCTCCAGCGCCTGATGACCCGCGACGCCGGTGTCGTCCGCGACCGTGCGAGCCTCGAGGACGCGCGCGCGAACCTCGCGGTGATGGACCCCTCCGACCGTGAGGTCGCGAACCTGCTCGCGGTCAGCGACGCGCTCGTGACGGCCGCGCTCGCACGCGAGGAGTCACGCGGTACGCACACCCGCCTCGACTTTCCCGAGCGCTCGGCCGCGTTCGCGGGTCGTCTCGTGTTCGCCGGCGGGCCGGACCCGGTGTTCGTCCCGCTCCCCGAACCGCTGAGCGAGCGTCGGGCAGCGGTCGTCCCTGGGAGCAGCAGGCGGGGCTCGGGCCGCCCGCTGCGGAGCGCCGGGAGCGGGAACGTGGTGACGCGGTGAGCGAGGCGCCGGGTCGGGTCGTGCGGGACGCGGTGGCGCGGGCGCTCGCCGAGGACCTGGGCGAGCTGGGCGATCTCACCGCCGCGCTCGTCCCGGCCGGCGCGACCGCGGTCGCCGACTTCGTCGTGCGGGCCGACGGCGTGCTCGCGGGCTCGGCCTGCGCGACGGAGACCTTCCGGCAACTCGACGCCGAGGTGTCGGTCCGCTGGTCGGCCGCCGACGGCGACCTGGTGGGCAAGGGCCAGGCGGTCGGGCGGGTCGAGGGACCGCTCCGGCCGGTCCTCACCGGCGAGCGGACCGCGCTCAACTTCCTGTGTCATCTGTCCGGGGTCGCGACCCTCACCCGACGGTTCGTCGACGCCGTCGAGCAGGTGGGCGGTCCGCGCCGGACCCGCGTCTGGGACACCCGCAAGACGCTGCCCGGCCTGCGGGCGCTGGAGAAGGCCGCGGTGCGGGCGGGCGGCGGCGTGAACCACCGTGGCTCGCTGTCGGACATGGTGCTCGTCAAGGACAACCACCTCGGTGGGACGACGATCCGGGCCGCGGTCGCGCGGGCGCGCGAGCTGTGGCCCGGGCGCGGCGTCGAGGTCGAGTGCGACCGGGCGGCCCAGGTCGCAGAGGCGCTGGCGGCGGGCGCCGACCTCGTCATGCTCGACAACATGGCGCCGTCGGCCGTGGCCGAGTGCGTCGCCCTGGTGCGGGCCAGCGCGCGTCCCGAGACGCTCGTCGAGGTGTCGGGAGGTGTCACGCTCGAGACCGTCGCTGCGTACGCGGCGGCCGGCGCGGACCTCGTCTCGACGAGCGTCATCACGCAGTCCGCGCCCGCGTTGGACATCGGGCTCGACCTCGCACTTGAGTAGCTGATCCATGTTGCTCTGCATCGACACCGGCAACACGCAGACCGTCATCGGTCTGTTCGACGGCACCGAGCTCGCCGACCACTGGCGCATCGCGACCGTCGCCGAGCGGACGGCCGACGAGCTCGCGCTCATGATCCAGCAGTTCCTCGGCTTCCACGGCTTCTCCTTCGACGCGCAGATCACCGGCGTCGCCATCGCGTCCGGCGTCCCCCGGGTCACGGCGGAGCTGCGGACGATGACCGAGCGTTACTTCGGCTTCACACCGCTCGTGCTCGAACCCGGTGTGCGGACGGGGATGCCCATCCTCTACGACAACCCGAAGGAGGTGGGCGCAGACCGGATCGCGAACGCGGTCGCGGCGTACGACCTCTACGGCGGGCCGTCGATCGTGGTCGACTTCGGGACGGCGAACACCATCGAGGCGATCAGCGAGAAGGGCGAGTACCTCGGTGGCGCGATCTTCCCCGATATCGAGATCTCGATGGACGCGCTGTTCGGCCGCGCCGCGGCACTCCGGCGCGTCGAGCTCGTCCCTCCGAAGCACGTGATCGGCAAGTCGACGGTCGAGTCGATCCAGTCCGGATGCGTGTTCGGCTACAGCGGTCAGGTCGACGCGCTCGTCGACCGGTTCCGGGCCGAGCTCGGTGACTGCACGGTGCTCGCGACGGGCGGGCTGGCGGAGCCGATCCTCGCCTTCTCGCGCACGATCCAGCACTACGAGCCGTGGCTCACCCTGCAGGGCCTGCGCATCGTGTTCGAGAGGAACAAGTAGACGGGGATGGGACCGACAGCCGGGATGGCCGAGTGAACGAGCGGGAGCGGCGGCTCGAGAAGGTCGCGACGCTGCGGGACGCGGGCGAGGACCCGTACCCGGTGCGGTTCGACCGCACGCACACCGCGTCCCAGCTGCACGACGAGTGGGGAGGCATCGACGCGGGTTCCGAGACGTCGGCGGTCGTTCGCGTCGCCGGCCGGATCATGCTGCTCCGTCGCCAGGGCAAGCTGACGTTCGCGACCCTGCGGGACGGCTCGGGGCAGGTTCAGCTCTTCGTCTCACGCGGCGTCGTCGGCGACGCGGCGCACGACCGGTTCGACGACCTCGACCTCGGCGACTGGGTCGGTGCCGAGGGCATCGTCATGAAGACCCGCCGGGGTGAGCTCTCGGTCAAGGTCGCCTCGTTCGTCCTGCTCGCGAAGGCGTTGCGACCGTTCCCCGACAAGTGGCACGGCCTCGCCGACGTCGACACCCGTTTCCGGCGGCGCTACGTCGACCTCGTCGCCAACGACGAGGCCCGGCGTGTGTTCGCGATCCGGTTCGCCGTCATCACCGCGATCCGCCGCTCGCTCACGGAACGGGGGTTCGTCGAGGTGGAGACGCCGGTCCTGCACGCCCAGGCGGGCGGCGCCGCGGCCCGGCCGTTCGTGACGCACCACAACGCGCTCGACATGGAGCTCACGCTTCGCATCGCGCTCGAGCTCCACCTCAAGCGGCTCATCGTCGGCGGTCTCGAGCGCGTGTTCGAGATCGGGCGGGTTTTCCGCAACGAGGGCCTCTCGACGCGCCACAACCCCGAGTTCACGATGCTCGAGTGCTACCAGGCACTTGCCGATTACACCGACATGATGACGTTGACCGAGGCGCTCGTCGTCGAGGCGGCCGAGGCGGCGGTCGGCAAGACGGTCGTCGAGGTCGACGGCCGCCGCGTCGACCTCACGCCGCCGTGGCCGCGCCGCCCGATGCTCGACCTGATCCGCGAGCATGCCGGTGTGGACGTCCACCCCTCGATGCCGGTCGCGGAGCTCGAGGCGACCTGCGACCGGGTCGGCGTCGCGCGTGAGAAGGGCTGGGGTCCCGGCAAGCTCGTGCTCGAGCTCTACGAGCACGTGGTCGAACCCAACATCGTCGATCCCGTGTTCGTGACCGACTACCCGCTGGAGGTGTCGCCGCTCGCGCGGGTGCACCGCGACGACCCCGCGCTCGTCGAGCGCTTCGAGGTCGTCGTGCTCGGGCGCGAGCTCGCCAACGCGTTCAGCGAGCTGAACGACCC
>DASRHL010000362.1:0-19925 GCA_035650535.1 Acidimicrobiia bacterium | reverse complement strand
GCGGTCGTATCCGAGGACGGTCACGTCGTGGGCGGTGTCGTTCTCGAGCTCGAGGCGGTTCCCGAGGTCGACGGCGCGCACCGAGATCCCGCGGACCTCCGGTGTCACGGACCCGACGGTCGTCCGGTAGTTCGTGGGCTGGATGCCGCCGACGCCGTGCGCGGAGGCCGGCGTGGCACCGGCGACCACGATCGCGATCCCCAACGCCAGACACCGCGCGACGGCTCGGAGCGCGCGAGCGCCCCCGGAGCGGGTCCCGACCCTCACGCGCAGCGGCGGCACAAACCGAGCAGGTCGATGCGGTGGTCGTGGGTGCGGAACCCGGTCGCCCGTGTGATCTGCTCGGCCGCCGCCCGGAGTGACTTCTCGAGGCCGGCCGACGCCGGTACGTCCTCGACCCGGCCGCAGCTCGAGCAGATGAGATGGTGGTGATGGTCGCCGGTGAGGTCCTCGGCGAGCTCGAAGCGCGCGAACTCGTCGTTGGTGACGATGCGGTGCACGACGCCGGCCTGCTCGAGCACCACGAGGTTGCGGTACACCGAGCTCTGCGCGAGCCCGTCGCGCGTGGTCAGGATCTCGGGGATCGTGAGCGGGCGTGGAGCCTCCGCCAGGAGCTCGACCAGCGCGACCCGGTTCGCGGTCACGCGCTGGTTCGCCCGGCGCAGCCGCGTCGACGCGGCCTCCCGGAGGTCCGTGGTCACGTCGACGGAGTGTAGGCGGGCGCCCTCCGCACGCCCCGTCCGGGGTCGGGCGTGTACCGTCGCCACGGTGCAGGCGACCGACCGGTTCACCGAGCTGGTGCAGCGGCCCGACGACGCGATTCCACTCGACGAGGCCGCGCTGCTCATCGCCGCGCACGATCACCCGGTCGAGGTCGCAACCGAGCTCGCCGCGCTCGACGGCCTTGCAGCCGCCGTCCCGCCTGGTTCCGACGGCGCCGGGCTCGCCCGCCATCTCTTCCGCGATCTCGGCTACGCCGGGAACTCCGTCGACTACGGGGACCCGCGCAACTCCTACCTCGACGTCGTGCGTGTGCGCCGGCTCGGCATCCCCATCACGCTCAGCGTGCTGATGCTCGAGGTCGGTCGGCGGATCGGCCTCGACCTCCACGGCGTCGGCATGCCCGGTCACTTCCTCGTCGGCGACGGCCGCGAGGTGTTCTACGACCCGTTCCACGAGGGGGCGGTGCTCGACGCCGCCGGATGCCGTGAGCTGTTCGCGGCGGCGCGCGGAGCCGCGGCCCCGTTCCGGCCCGAGTACCTCGCGCCGGTGCCGACGACCGCGATCCTGTCCCGCATGCTCGCCAACCTGGTGCACGCGTTCCTGCAGCGCGACCCGCCGGCCGCGGTGTGGGCGCTGCGACTGCGGGTGCGCGTTCCCGGCCTGCCGGCGCGCGAGCGCCGCCAGGCGGCCGGCCTCCTCGGGACCCTCGGGCGCTTCGCCGAGGCCGCGACCCTGCTCGACTCGATCGCGGCCGAATCCGACGACGAGGACGCGCGCCGGGCCGAGCGCGACGCGGCGTACCTGCGGTCGCGGGCGAACTGACGTGGCGGCCGCGGGCGCGCGCCGGTTGCCGATGTTCCCCCTCGGAACCGTGCTGTTCCCCTACGGCGTCCTCCCGTTGCACGTGTTCGAGCCCCGCTACCGGCTCATGACCGAGCACTGCCTCGCCGCCGACGCGTCGTTCGGCGTCGTGCTCATCGAGCGGGGCAGCGAGGTCGGCGGCGGCGACACCCGTTTCGACGTCGGCACGCTCGCCCGGATCGTCCGCGCCGGCCAGCTGCCCGACGGCCGCTACGTGCTCGCGACCGTCGGCGTCCGGCGCCTCCGCGTCCGCGAATGGCTCCCCGACGACCCCTACCCGCAGGCCGAGGTCGAGCTCCTCGACGATCCCGTCGCCGACGGCACCGGCCCGGGAGCGCCGGAACGCTGCGACGCGGTCACGCGGCTGTTGCGGCGCGTGCTCGCCCTGCGGGCGGAGCTGGGCGAGCCGGTTGCCGACCTGACCGTCGAGCTGACGGCCGACGACGTGACGCGCGCCGGCTACGAAGCCGCCGCGCTCGGCCCGTTCGGCCCGCTCGACGCCCAGGCGCTCCTCGAGCTCGACGACCCGCTCGCGCGCCTCGCCCGCATCGAGGAGCTGCTCGGCGACGAGATCCGGTTCCTGGAGTTCCGCCTCGCGGGCGGTTGAGCCGCGTCCGATGCCGGCGGTTCCGTCGTCTCCGCGCTCGGTCCTGCCTACCCTGGGGGCGTGCAGACCGAGCCCGACATCCCCACCGAACCCGGCGCGCCGGCGGTCGACCCCACGTCCGGGGCCGGGGCCGACCGCGACCGGGTCACGCTCGAGACGCTCGAGGCCGAGCTGGCCGTCCTCGAGGACGAGCTCGCCCGCGTCGACGCAGGGCAGCCCGATCGCCCCGACGCGACCGGGGAGGCGCGCTGACGGTCCGGCTGCTGCTCTTCGCGTCCGCGCGCGAGGCGGCCGGCCGCGCCAACGACGAGTTCCCACCGTCGACACTGGGCGAGCTGCTCGACGCCGCGCGCACGCGCTACGGCGACGCGTTCGCCGAGGTGCTCGAACGGGCGCGCGTGTGGGTCAACGGCGACGAGCCGGCCGCGGGTGACGCGACCGTCGTGGATGACGGCGACGAGGTCGCCGTCATCCCTCCCGTGAGCGGCGGTTGAGCGGGCGGTCGTTCCGGGCGCGGCCCGTCAGCGGTTGCCCAGCACCAGGTCGATCTCGCGTGCCTTGGCGAAGCGCGACGCGACGTCCTGCCAGTTGACGACGTTCCAGAACGCGTCGACCCACTCCGCCTTCCGGTTCTCGTACTGCAGGTAGTACGCGTGCTCCCACATGTCACACACGAGCAACGGCGGACCGCCCTGCCCCACGTTGCCCTGGTGGTCGTAGACCTGCTCGACGATCAGCCGGTGCCCGACGGGCTCCCAGGAGAGCGCGCCCCAACCCGAGCCCTGCACGTTGTTGGCGGCCTCGGTGAGCTGGGCCTTGAACCCGTCGAAGTTGCCGAAGTACTCGTCGATCGCGGCCGCCAGCTCACCCTCCGGCTTGTCGCCACCGGCGGGTGACAGGTTCCGCCAGAACAGCGAGTGGAGGATGTGGCCCGACAGGTGGAACGCGAGGTTCTTCTCGAGCTGGTTGATGGTCGCGAACTCGCCGGACGCCCGGGCCTGCTCCAGCTTCTCGAGCGCGGTGTTCGCGCCCTTGACGTACGCGGCGTGGTGCTGGTCGTGGTGCAACTCGAGGATCCGCCCCGAGAGGTAGGGCTCGAGGGCGGCGTAGTCGTACGGGAGGTCGGGGAGTGTGTACTCGGCCATGCAGGGCCTCCTCGGGAGATCGTGACGGTCGGATGATCCGGGGGCGATGACGGTTGTTCCTCTTCGGGTCGTACCCACAGCCCAACCGTCTCACCCGGGTCGGTGTTCCGCCCGGGCGGCGGCGGGCACGCCGGGCTCCGACGGACGCCCTGGTACCCTCGGCGGGCATGAGCGCCGAGAGCGGGACCGCGTGACGGCCGCCCGCCAGACCGAGGAGGCGATCCTCGATTCCGCTTACCTCGACGGGCTGGAACGCCGGTCCGTCGAGGAGGTGCGGGCGATGCACGAGGACTGCCTGGTCGTCGAGACCGAGCTCAGCTACGTGCGCCGCCTCGCCCAGGCCCGGATCGACATCCTGCGGGCCGAGGTCGAGCGGCGGGCGACCGGCGGCTCGGTCGGCGACCTCCTGGCCCGGCTGCCCGAGATCCTCTCCGACCGGGGGCCCCGGGCGACGCCCGTCGCCAGCCGCCTGCCCCGGCACCTCGCACCCGACCTCGACGAGCACCTGCACGGCGAGCTCGACGAGATCGCCGCCGACGGGACGCTCGCCAGCCTCCCGACGCTCTCCGACGAGGAGCTGCAGACCCGCCTCGAACAGCTGCGCGGGATCGAGCGGGACGTGTCGGCCCGCCGCCGGGCCATGTTCGAGGTGATCGACCGCATCGAGGCCGAGCTGACCGAGCGTCACAAGGTCGGCCGGGCCTAAATCCTCCGTGGCCGACGCCCTCGAGCAGCGGCTCCGCGACCTGGGCGCGTTCATCCGGGAGCAGCGCCGGAGCGCCCGCCTGTCGCTGCGGAACCTGAGCGCGCTCTCCGGGATCTCGAACCCGTACCTGAGCCAGATCGAGCGCGGGTTGCGAAAGCCGAGCGCCGACATCCTCCAGCAGATCGCGAAGGCCCTGCGCATCTCGGCCGAGAGCCTCTACGTCCGGGCCGGGATCCTCGAGCAGCGTGTGGGCGCCGAGGGGCTCGAGGAGGCCATCGCCCGTGACGCCACCCTGAACGACCGCCAGAAGCAGGCCCTCCTCGAGGTGTACCGCTCGTTCCAGCGTGAGACCGCAGACGGCCCGGGCGGTCAGGGACCGTAGTTCGTACCGATAACATCCCGGCCGATGTCGGTTCGGCGGGTCGCGATGCTGAGCGTCCACACGTCGCCGCTGGCCCAGCCGGGGACGGGCGACAGCGGGGGCATGAACGTGTACGTGCGTTCGCTCGCCTCCGCGCTCGTCGCGGCCGGCGTCGACTGTGACGTCATCACGCGCGCGGAGCATCCCGAGCAGCCGCCGGTCGTCGTCGTCGAGCCGGGCTTTCGCGTCGTGCACGTCGAAGCGGGGCCGCGCCGGCCGGTCGACAAGGACGCGCTCCCCGCGCTCGTCGGGGATCTGGCCCGAGCCGCGCGCGAATGGCTCGTCGAGTCGGATGGTGTCGACGTGCTGCACGCGAACTACTGGATCTCGGGTGCGGTCGCGCACGTGCTCAAACACGAGCTCGACCTCCCGATGGTCGCAACGTTCCACACGCTGACGCACGTCAAGGCCGCGGCGGGGGTCTCCGACGACCACGCCGACCGCGCCCGTTTCGAATCGGACATCATCCGATGTGCGGACGGTCTCGTCGCGTCGACACCCTACGAACGTGAGCAGCTGGTACGGGGCTACGACGCCGACCCCGACCGCATCGAGGTGATCCCGGCGGGTGTCGACCACGCGGCGTTCTTCCCCGGCGACCGGGCCGCGGCGCGCCGCCGGCTGCGGCTCGGCGACCGCCCGACGCTGCTGTTCGTCGGCCGGATCCAGCCGCTCAAGGGGGTCGACCTCGCCGTGCGGACGCTCGCCGCGCTCGACGATCCCACCGCCCGGCTCGTCGTGGTCGGTGGCCCGAGCGGGACCCACGGCGAAGGCGAGGTCGCGAACCTGCGTTCGTTGGTCGTGGCGCTCGGCCTCGAGGGCCGGGTGCAGTTCGTCGCGCCACAGGTCCACGAGGCGCTCGCGACCTACTACCGGGCCGCCGACGTCGTGCTCGTCCCGTCGCGCACCGAGTCGTTCGGTCTGGTCGCCCTCGAGGCGGCGGCGTGCGGCACACCGGTCGTCGCCGCCGACGTCGGCGGCCTTCGGTCGATCGTCGACGACGGCGAGACGGGATACCTCGTCCCGACGCGCGACCCGTTCGAGTACGCGGCGCGTGTCGACGCGATCGTGGGCGATCCCGCACGCGCCGCCGCGATGGGCATGCAGGCCGCGGTGCGGTCCCGCCGGTTCACCTGGAGCATCACGGCGGCGCGCTTGCGCCGGCTGTACGCGGACCTGCCCGCGCGCGAGCTCGTGCAGTGCATCTGACGAGGGACCTCGACGAGCAGCTCGCCCGGGCACACGACCTCGTCGCGTCCCACCTCGAGGAATCGGTCGCGCGGGAGCCCTACGTCCAGGCCGTCGAGTTCGATCCCGAGCTGCACCGCTGGTACGTCCGGTTCGGCTGCGAGGGTCGCGACGCGACGACCATCTACTTCGACCTCCACCAGCGCACGCTGCGCTACGAGGTGTACTTCTTGCCCGACCCGCCCCGGAACCACCTCGAGCTCTACCGGTTCCTCCTGCAGCGCAACCACTCGATGTACGGGGCCCGGTTCTCGATCGGCCCGGACGGCGATCTCTACCTCGTGGGTCGGGTCGCGCTCGAGCACCTCACGACCGCCGAGCTCGACCGCGTGATCGGCGTGCTCTACGAGCTCGTGGAGCAGTGGTTCCAACCCGCGGTCCGCATCGCGTTTCGGCGCGGCTGAGCGCCGGCGCCCCGGGCCTCGCCGCCGGGCTTGCGCGGACACGTCAAGATGTGTCAGAATGTCTCTACCGGTCCCAACTGGGGCCGGCCGGTGGGCCCGAGGTGCAGGAGGGCCGCTCCCGTTCGGGGAAGTGCGGGGGCGTCCCGATGGTTCCTCGGGCCCGTCCGCGCCCGGAGATACCACCTCGACCACGGGCCGTGGCCGTTACCCTCTTGGCCGTGAGCAAGCATCGCAGCGCGCGGGCCCGGCCGTGAAGCGGCCGGGAACGGGGTTGCCATGACCCGCCTCGCGCTGCTCGGTGGTGGCCGGATGGGCGAGGCGCTCGTCGCCGGCCTGCTCGACGCGGGCTGGGAGGGTGACGCCGTCGCCGTCGCCGAGATCGACGGTGACCGGCGCCGGGCCCTCGAGGCCCGCTTCCCGGCGGTCCGGGTCGTCCCGAGCCCGGCGTGGGCGGCGGCCGAGAGCGACGTCCTCGTCGTCGCCGTGAAGCCGAGCGACGCCGCGGCCGCGCTCGAATCCTGTGTCGCGGCGCTCCCGGCGGGTTCGCTCGTGCTCTCCATCGCGGCCGGCGTCACGCTCGCGACGCTCGAGTCCGTCGTGCCCGACCACCCGGTGGTGCGGGCGATGCCGAACACGCCGGCGCTGGTCCGTCGCGGGGCTGCCGCGATCGCGCCGGGCCGCCTCGCGGACGACACCCACCTCGGGCTCGCCGAGCGGGTGCTGGGCGCGGTCGGCACCGTGGTGCGCGTCCCCGAGAAGCTCCTCGACGCCGTCACCGGCCTCTCGGGGTCCGGGCCGGCCTACCTCTTCCTGGTCGCCGAGGCGTTGATCGAGGCGGGGGTCCTGGTGGGACTCCCACGCGACGTGGCGGCGGCACTCGTCCGCCAGACGCTGCTGGGCTCGGCGACGTTGCTGAACGAGGGCGCCGACCCGCCCGAGACCCTACGGGCCGCGGTCACGTCGCCCGGCGGGACGACCGCGGCCGGGCTCCAGGTGCTCGAGGAGCACGGGGTCCGGGCCGCGTTCCTCGCCGCGGTGGAGGCCGCGACGGAGCGGTCGCGTGAGCTGGGACGGGGCGAGGGGTGAGCCGCCGGCCGCGGTCCCGCCGCCCGCCGCTGCTCTCCGACCGGGCGCCCGCGCCGACGCCCACGGGCACCGGCGGGCCCGCGATCCGCGCCCGGACGCCCCGCGACCAGCTCGTCGCCGCGAAGGTGGCGGGACCGCACCCGCACTTCTCGCGGGAGTCGGTCCTGCAGCGGGCGCGCAGCCTCGTCCGGGGCGAGCCGCGAACGACCTTCGGGCTCGTCGAGCCGGGCGCCGTCGATCTCGACGGGGTGCGGGCCGCGATCGCGGCGAGTCACGGCTACCGCTTCGACACGCCGCGCGCGTCGATCGATCCCGACGCGACGCTGCGGTGCGCGGAGCACGCGACCACGCGTCTGTTCGAGATCGCGGCGGCGGGCGGTCGCATCGCGTTCGCCACGGGACGGCCGTCGTCGTTGCTCGTCCACTACCAGCAGCTCGCGCGCGTCGCGCGCCACGCCGGCGCGGAGGTCGTCGCGTTCGAGCAGTACGGACCGTTCCGCGCCGCGGGACGCGGCGACCGCTTCTGCCGCTGGCTCGACGGCGTCGCGGTCGTCACCGACGAGGACTCGCTGCTCGCCGACGACGGGTTCGAGTGCGGTGACGAGTGGCTCTTCGCCGTCGGTCGGGTCGACCTCGCGGTGGCCGACCGCGGCTTCGCCGCCGCGATGCTCCGCGACGGCATCGAGACCGTCGCGTTCGCCGACCTCGACGCCGTCGCCCTCTCCGTGGCGGCGTCCCGGGGCCGGCCGGCCCACGTCGTCCCCCTGGTCGAGACGCGGCCTCCCACGGCGTACGCACCGCTTGACGGGCTTGTGGCCTTCCTGGCCGGAATGGCCGGTGCTGCACCCGATCAGGCGTCACATTCGACAACTCAGGCCCCGGAGACATACGCTCGCCCGTCCAGCGGGGAGAGTGAGGGGTGAGCCACCGTGGCGCAGTCCTTTGCAAAGGCGCGCTTCCTGACCGTGCAGGAAGTCGCCGACTTGATGCGGGTGTCGTCGATGACCGTCTACCGGCTGATCAAGGCGGGTGACCTTCCGGCGGTGCGGGTCGGTCGCTCGTTCCGGGTACGCGACACCGACGTCGACGCCTATCTCGCCTCGCGTTACACACAAGCCGGCTAGCACACCGGCGAGGGCTAGCGTGCTCGCGTGCCCGAACCGGACGCCGCGCCAGTCGTCGCGTTCCTCTCCGACTACGGACTCGCGGACGAGTTCGTCGGCGTGTGCAAGGCCGTGGTCCTCGGGCTCGCGCCGAACGTCCGCTTCGTCGATCTGAGCCACGAGATCCCACCTCACGACGTCCGGGCGGGCGCGCTGACGCTCGTCCGCGCGGTGCAGTACCTGCCCGAGGGGACGATCGTGCTCGCCGTCGTCGACCCGGGCGTGGGCACGGAGCGCCGCCTCCTCGGCGTCGAGTGCGAGCACCTGACCCTCGTCGGCCCCGACAACGGCCTGCTCGCGCCCGCGGTCGCCCTGGCCGGCGGCGCCCGCCGGGTCGTCGAGCTCACGAACGAGGCGTACCGGCTGCCCGCGCCCGGCCCGACGTTCGCCGGCCGCGACATCCTGGCGCCGGCGGTGGCGCAGCTCGCTCTCGGTGCCGACCTCGGGCAGCTCGGCGGCGCCATGGACACGAGCTCGCTCGTGCCCGGCCTGCTCGGCCTCCCGCAGGTGGAGGACGGCGGTGCGCTCTCGGCCCAGGTGTGGTGGGTCGACCGGTTCGGGAACTGCCAGCTCAACGTCGGACCCGACGACCTCGAGGCGCTCGGCGCCCGTCCGGGCGCGAGCGTGGAGGTGCGGCTCGGATCGGGTGGGTCGCGCGCCGCCCGGTGGGTCGGCACCTACGCCGACGCACGCGCGTCCGAGCTCGTGCTGGTCGTGGACTCGTACGGGATGCTGGCGCTGGCGCTCGACCGCCGTTCCGCCGCGGCCGAGCACGGGCTGCGCGCCGGCTCCTCGGTCACGCTCGTCCCGCCCGGAGCTGCGGCACCCTCGGGTTGAGCGGCCTCAGGGCGACAGGCGCAGCACGAACTGGGCGAACGCGGCGGCGAAGATCAGGACCAGCAGCATCGCCAGCGCAATCGTCGTCCCCGGCCGCACACCCTCATTGTCGCGGGCGCCAGCCACCCACCCGGCATCGCGAGGGCAGCGGCCCGGTGCGCAGCACCGAGGGCGGGAGAGAGGGCTCCGGCCGCGGGCACGGGTCTTGGGGCGGGCTGGGAGGCCGGTGACGCTCGCCGTATTCGGCGGCGTCACGCGAACCCGCACCCGCGAGCCGGAACCGTCAATGGAGCGCCAGTGGGTGCGGTGCCCGGTTCCGCGCGGCGAGCCCTCCGCAGCGTTGCCCTGGGCCCAAAGCCCCCATCTCTTGCTCCGTGCATGCCTCATCGGCGGAACCTGTGAACGCCTTGAGTGGTATTCGCGTGACAAGCGACCACTGAGTGTGGGATTCGGCCGCCGGGCGTAGCATCGCCTCCGTGCCGGGCGTGACACGGGGTCTCGGGTGAACCTGGCCGGGCTCCTGCTCGCGCCGGCGGCGTCGGCGCCCGACGCGCCGGCCCTGTACGGCGGCGACGGGGCGGCCGTGAGCTTCGGCGGGCTGGCGGCGGCGGCCGGACGCCTGGCGACCGTCCTGGTGGAGCGCGGCGTCGCCGCCGGCGACCGGGTCGCCGTGCTCGCGCCGAACTCCGTCGAGTTCGTCGTCGGCCATCTCGCCGTCCTCGTGGCCGGCGGCGTCGCCGTCCCCCTCAACCCCGCCGCGCCGCCTCCCGAGCTCGGGCGCGAGGCGGCCGCCGTGCAGCCACGGCTCACGCTCGCCGCCGGGCACGCGGGGGTGACCGGGGTGCCCACGATGGCGATCGACCTCGCGGGGCTCCCGGCCGCCGCGCTCGACCCGGTGGAGCGGTCCGACGACGACCTCGCCGTCCTCCTCTTCACCGCCGGCACCGCCGGTGCGCCCCGGGCCGCGATGCTCAGCCACGGGAACCTCGCGGCCAACATCGGCCAGGTGCTCGGGCACCCGGGCCTGCGGCTCGAGCCGTCGGACGTGGGGCTCGGCGCCCTGCCGCTGTTCCACGTCTTCGGCCTCAACGTCGTCGTCGGCGTGGGCCTCGCGGCGGGCGCGTCGGTGGCCCTGGTCGAGCACTTCGACGCCGCGGCGACCGTCGACGAGATCCAGCGACGGGGGGTCACGGTCCTGGCCGGCGTCCCGCCGATGTACGCGGCCTGGCTCGCCCTCGACGGCGCCCGCGCTCCTGCCGACGCCTTCGCGAGCGTGCGGCTCGCGGTCTCGGGCGCGGCGACGCTGCCGCGCGAGGTCGCCGACGCGTTCCACGAGCGCTTCGGCGTCGTCGTGCACGAGGGCTACGGACTTACCGAGGCCGCGCCGATCGTCGCCACCACCGCGACGGGCGGCGGCCTGCCCCAGCCCGGGTCGGTGGGTTCGCCGCTCCCGGGTCTCGAGGTGCGGGTCGTCGACGCCGACGGCGCCGACGTGCTCCCCGGCGATCCCGGCGAGATCTGGGTGCGGGGCCCGAACGTCTTCCGGGGCTACTGGAACGACGACGCGGCGACGCGCCTCGTGCTCACCGACGACGGCTGGTTGCGAACCGGCGACGTCGCCGTCGTCGACGCGCGGGGCGAGCTGCGGCTCGTCGACCGCGCGAAGGACGTGGTGATCGTCTCCGGCTTCAACGTGTACCCGGCGGAGGTCGAAGAGGTCCTGATGTCGCATCCGCGCGTCCGCGAGGCGGCGGTCGTCGGCGAACCCGACGCGCGGACCGGCGAAGCGGTGGTCGCGTACGTCGTGCTCGACGACGGGCCGCCCGTCGAGCCCGGATCGCTGGCGGCGTTCTGTGCCGGCGCGCTCGCGCGCTACAAGTGCCCCGCCCGCGTCGAGATCGTCGATGAGCTGCCCCACACGCTCGCGGGCAAGCTGTTGCGGCGCGCACTGCGCCGCCACGGCCTCCCGGGGGCCGGGTAGTCGCGGCCCTCAGCCGCGGCTGGCGGCGAGGTCCTTCGCCCGTGCGCGCCCGTCCCGCGCCCCGACGCCCTCGGCGACGAGGAAGCCGCCGTACACGACGCTGATGCCGACGGCGAGGGTGAGGGCGAACGCCTCGTCGTGCCCGACGAGTCCCTGCACCAGGCCGCCGCTCGACAGCACGAGCGTCCCGAGGGCGATGAGCACGTTTGCGCCCGCCAGGCGGGCCGACCCGGCTCCGCGGCGGTCGCGGGCGTAGCGCACCGCCGAGAGCACCGCCCCGACGATGATCACCACGGCGCCGAGCCCGCTCCCGACCGCGGCGAGCACGCGGGGGAACGCGTCGAAGACGTCCTTGCCGACGGGGATCCTCAGGCCGCCGACGGCCTTCATCGGCGCGCTGAACACGACGCCGGCCGCGAGCCCGCTGAAGAACACCAGGCCCCACTGCGCCCGCCGGCCCGCCGTCTCGCCCCGCAGCAGGAAGACCGTCCCCAGGGCGAGCCACGGGACGTTCAGGACCGCGCCGAAGAGGTAGAAGAAGCGGAACGTCCCCCGGTCCCATCCCGTCGACGTGCCCGTGGCGAGGGCGGCCGAGGCGAGGGCGAACATGGCGAGGGCGATCGTCCAGGCGAGCTGGTGGGGCCGGTGCCGGGCCGTGTAGCGGACGAGCGTCGCCTGGGCGAACAGCGACGACACCGCCGTCGCCAGGAACGCCAGCGCGATCACCACACCCAGAGCGTATGCGTGCGCGACTTTGTGATCGGATGCACAAGCGGCTTAGGCTGGGGGGCCACGGCCTCTTCCCCGCGGGCCGAGATCCCGAGGAGCGGTGTACTACGGACGAGCGGCGGATTCCCGAGGCCACGGTGGCCCGTCTCCCCCTCTACTACCGGGCGCTGGTCGAGGTCGCCGAGCAGGCGGTGGGGACGGTCTCGTCCGAGCAGTTGGCGTCCCTTGCCGGCGTGAATGCCGCGAAGGTCCGCAAGGATCTCTCGTACCTGGGGTCGTACGGCACCCGGGGCGTCGGCTACGACGTCGACTACCTGATGCGGGAGATCACCCAGGAGCTCGGGCTCACCCAGGACTGGCCGGTCCTGATCGTCGGTCTCGGCAACCTCGGTCGGGCGCTGGCCAACTACCGCGGCTTCGGCGCCCGGGGCTTCCGCATCGTGGCCCTCGTCGACGCCGACCCCGAGAAGGTGGGCCAGTGCATCGGCGAGATGACCGTCGAGACGCTCGGCGACCTGCCGGCGATCGTGGCCGAGCGGCGGGTGGCCATCGCCGTCATCGCGACGCCGGCGCACGCGGCCCAGGAGGTCGCGGACCGGCTCGTGGAGGCGGGCGTGCGCTCGATCCTGAACTTCGCGCCCGCGGTCGTCTCCGTTCCCGAGGGCGTCTCGATCCGCAAGGTCGACCTCGCGACCGAGCTGCAGATCCTCGCCTTCTACCAGCAACATCGCGAGCATGTCTGACCGGTCGCCGGTCACCGGCTACCCCGTGAACCTCGTCGTCAGGGGTCGGCGCTGCGTGGTGGTGGGGGCCGGGCGGATCGCGGCCCGCAAGGTCGAGGCGCTGCTCGACGCCGGTGCCGCGGTCCACGTGGTGGCCCCCGACCTCGGCGACGCGGTCCGGGCCTGGCGTGACGCCGGCCGCCTGACCGCCGACGAGCGGCCGTTCGTGGCCGCCGACCTCGACGGCGCCTGGTTCGCGACCGCCGCGACCAGCGAGCCGGCGATCAACCGAGCGGTGTTCGAGGCGGGCGAGGCCCGGCGGGTCTGGGTCAACGCGGCCGACGACCCCGCCAACTGCTCCGCCACGCTGATGTCCGTCGTCCGGCGGGGCGACCTCGTCGTCTCGGTCGGCACGGGCGGCCGCAGCCCCGCGCTCGCCGCCTGGCTCCGCGAGCGGCTGGCCCGGGAGCTCGGCCCCGAGTACGAGACCCTGTTGGACCTGGTCGCCGAGGCCAGGGAAGGGATGCGGGCGGGAGGGCGTTCCTCCGAGGACGCCGATTGGCGACGGGCCCTTGATTCCGGCATGCTCGATCTGATCCGCGCCGGCCGGCTTCCCGAGGCGAAGGAGCTGTTGCGGACGTGTCTCTCGTCGTCGTCGGACTGAACCACCGGACCGTCCCGGTCGAACTGCTGGAGCGGATGACGGTTCCCCCGGCGGGTCTCCCGAAGGCGCTCCACTCGCTGGCCGTGCGCGAGCACCTCGCCGAGGTCGTCCTGCTGTCGACCTGCAACCGCACCGAGGTCTACGCCCGCACGACGATGTTCCACCCGGGCGTCGACGACGTGCGCCACTTCCTCGCCGAGCAGGCGGGCATGGATCCCGACGAGCTCGCGGACCTCCTGTACACGTACCACGAGGACGCCGCCGTCGCGCACCTGTTCGGCGTCGCCGCCGGCCTCGACTCGATGATCATCGGCGAGGGCGAGATCCTCGGCCAGGTCCGCGAGGCCTGGCAGGTCGCCGAGCGCGAGGGAACGGTCGGGCAGCTCCTGTCGCGCACGTTCCGGCAGTCGGTCGAGGTCGGCAAGCGGGCGCGGACGGAGACCGGCATCTCCCGCCATGCCGTGTCGGTCCCGTCGGCCGCGGTGACGCTCGCGACCGAGCGTCTCGGCACGCTCGAGGGCCGTCGGGTCCTCGTGCTCGGCGCCGGCGACGTCGGCGAGAAGATGGCGATCGCGCTCTCGGGCGCCGGCGTCGGCGAGATCGTCGTCGCCAACCGCACGAGCGCACGCGGCGCCGCGCTCGCCGGGCGTCTCGGCGGTCGTCCGATCAGCCTCGACGAGATCGCCGACGAGCTCGTCGGCGTCGACGTGCTGCTGTCGTGCACCGGCTCCGAGGACGTCCTGATCGAGCGGGCCGACATCGAGCACGTGATGCAGCGACGCGACGGTCGCGCGCTGCTCGTCGTCGACGTGGCCGTCCCCCGCGACGTCGACCCGGGGGTCGGCGACGTGTTCGGCGTGACGCTGCTCGACATCGACGCGCTGCGTGCCCAGGGCGAACGCTCGTTGCAGCAGCGACGGACCGAGCTCGCGAGCGTGCGCGAGATCATCAACGCCGAGCTCGACCGCTACCGCGTCGAGCGCTTCGCCCGGGAGGCGGCCCCGATCGTCACGGCGTTGCGAGCCCGCGCCGAGGAGCTGCGGGTCGCGGAGCTCGACCGCCACGGCTCGAAGCTGGGCGCGCTCGACCCTGCCGCCCGCCGGCTCCTCGAGTCCGTCACTCGTGGCCTCGTCAACAAGCTGCTCCACGACCCGACGGTCCGCCTGAAGGATGCGGCCGGAACCGCGCGCGGCGAGCTCTACGCCGACGCGCTGTCCGAGCTGTTCGCACTCGACCTGCCCGACGAGCCGCCCGCGTCCGACTGATGGCCGGGTCCCGGCCGGCGCTCCGCGTCGCGACGCGCGGCAGCGCGCTCGCCCGGCTCCAGACCGATGCCGTCGCCCGCCGCCTCGGCCTCGACGTCGAGGTCGTCGTCGTGCAGACGACGGGTGACCGCCGCGCCGACGTACCGATCCACACGCTCGGCGGGACGGGCGTCTTCGTCAAGGAGGTCGAGGACGCGGTGTTGCGGGGCGACGCCGACCTCGCCGTCCACTCCGCGAAGGACCTTCCGTCGACGACCGCGCCCGGTCTCGTCCTGGCTGCGGTCCCCGAGCGCGCCGACCCGCGCGACGCGGTCGTGGGCTCGACGCTCGACACGCTGCCGGCCGGCGCGCTGGTTGCGACCGGATCCGTGCGGCGGCGGGCCCAGCTCGCCAACCTCCGGCCCGACCTCACGTTCGCCGAGCTCCGCGGCAACATCGGGACCCGCCTCGACAAGGCGGCCGGCTTCGACGCGGTCGTCATCGCGGCCGCGGCGCTCGACCGCCTCTCGGCCGCCGACCGGATCGGCGAGCGCCTCGACCCCGCGCTCGTGCTCCCGCAGGTCGGGCAGGGCGCCCTCGCGGTGGAGTGCCGGGCGGACGACGACACGACGCGGGCGCTGCTCGCGTCGATCGACGACCCCGCGGCGCACGCCGCCGTCGACGCCGAGCGGGCCTTCCTCGAACGGCTGGGCGGGGGGTGCAACCTGCCGTGCGGGGCCCTCGCCACGCTCGCCGGGCCGTCGATCGCGATCGAGGCCGTGCTCGCGACGCTCGACGGCCGCGTCCTGGTCCGCGCCCGCGCCACCGGCACCGACGCCACCGCCGCGGGCCGGGAGGTCGCGAGCCGGCTGCTCGACGAGCACGGCGGCCGCGCCCTCCTCGAGGACGTGGCGTGAGCCCTCTCGTGCGGGCGCCGGCATGACCGTCCACCTGGTCGGTGCCGGACCCGGCGACCCCGGGCTGCTCACCGTGCGCGGCGCCGAGCTCCTCCGCGCCGCCGACGTCGTCGTCTACGACCGGCTCGCGTCGCCCGCGCTCCTCGAGCTTGCGCCGGCGTCGGCCGAGCTGATCTCGGTCGGCAAGGCGCCCGACCGGGTCGAGGCGACCCAGGACGAGATCAACCGGCTCCTCGTGGCGCGCGGCGCGACGGGCAAGCTCGTCGTCCGCCTCAAGGGCGGCGACCCGTTCGTGTTCGGTCGGGGCGGGGAGGAGGCCGAGGCGCTCGCCGCCGCGGGTGTCCCGTTCGAGGTGGTCCCGGGCATCACGAGCGCGATCGCCGCACCCGCGTACGCGGGGATCCCGGTCACCCACCGGGGCGTGTCGACGCACTTCACCGTCGTCACCGGGCACGAGGACCCGAGCAAGGCCCGCACCGACGTGGACTGGGCGACGCTCGCGGGCGCGGGCGGGACGCTCGTGATCCTCATGGGCGCCGGTCGCATCGCCGACATCGCCGCGGCGTTGATCGCCGGCGGGCGGTCGCCCGCCACGCCCGTCGCCGCGGTGCGCAACGGCACCCGACCCGACCAGCGGACGACCCGGGCGACGCTGGCCACGATCGCCGACGCGGGCGTGCGGGCACCGAGCGCGATCGTCGTGGGCGAGGTCGCCGCGCTGGATCTGGCCTGGTTCGAGTCGCGGCCGCTGTTCGGCCGGACCGTCGTCGTCACGCGGGCACGCGAGCAGGCGAGTGGCCTGCGCGCCCGGCTCGAGCAGCTCGGCGCCGACGTGCTCGAGCTGCCGTCGATCTCGATCGAACCCCTCGATGTCGCGCTGCCGGACCTCGCCGGCTTCGGCTGGGTCGTGTTCACCTCGGCCAACGGCGTCGCCGCGTTCTTCGATCGCGGGCTCGCCGCCGCCGGCCTCGACGCCCGGGCGCTCGCGCCCGTACGGGTGGCCGCGATCGGGCCCGCGACGGCGACCGCGCTGGAAGCGCACGGCGTGCGCGCCGATCTCGTGCCCGAGCGGTTCGTCGCCGAGTCGCTGCTCGAGGCCTTCCCGATGCCGGCCGCGGCGGGCGAGCGGGTGTTGCTGGCCCGGGCCGAGCAGGCGCGCGACGTCCTCCCCGACGGACTGCGCGCGCGTGGTTACGAGGTCGACGTCCTCGCGGTGTACCGGACGCGCCCGGCCGTCCCCGACGCGGATGCGCTCGAACGCGTGCGCCGCGGCTCGGTCGACGCGCTCACGTTCACGTCGTCCTCGACCGTCGCCAACTTCTGCGATCTGGTGGGAGCGGTCCCCGATCCCCAGCCTCTCGTGGTGTCCATCGGGCCGGTCACTTCGCGAACGGCCCGCGATCGCGGTCTGCGCGTCGACGTCGAGGCCGGCGAGCACACGATCGACGGGCTCGTCGCGGCCTTGTGCGACGCGATCGGGAGCACGCGGGTCAGCCGTTGATCGCGCCCGCGATCGGGGCCCACCGCTCGAGGTGTGCGGGGTCGCCCGCCCACCCACGGAGCGAGAAGTACGCGATCACCTGGTCCGCGACGCCCTCGTACCGGCGCCGGATCGCGTCCGCGAGCCCGTCCCACGTCGACGTGATCGCGAACTGCTCGAGCATCTCGTCGGTGATGGCGGCGGCCATACCCGCGACGTCGCCCTTCGACTGCAGCTCGTGCAGGCGGTCCGGGGTGTCGTCCCAGCCGTGGATCTCGAAGACCCGACGGTACGTGCGCGTCGAACCGTAGAACGCGATCTGGAACCGCGCGTCGTTGCGCCACCGCTCGAGCTCCTCGTCGGTGTCGCCGACGATCGTGAACACCGGGCACGCGAGCTCGATCTCGCCGGGATCGCGGCCGGCCTTCGCCGCGCCTGCTGCGACGTTCGGCCTGATCACCTCGGCGAGGTAGCGCGGTGTGTGCAGCGGGTGTACGTGCAGCCCGTCGGCAACCTCGCCGCACATCCGCAGCATCCACGGGTTCACGCCCGCGGTGTAGATCGGGGGATCGGGGACGTCGATCGGACCGGGTGACCACATGTCGGGCAGGAGCGTGAAGCGGTAGAACTCGCCTTCGAACGACGGTTTCTCCTCCCGCCGGAACGCGCGGAACATCGCCTTCATGGCGAGCACGTACTCGCGTAGGCGCGGCCCGGGATGGTCGAACGTCGTGCCGTAACGGCGTTCGATGTGTGCCTTCACCTGTGTGCCCAGCCCGACGCGGAACCGCCCGCCGGTCGTCTCCGCGAGCTCCCACGCGATCTGGGCCGTGATCATGGGGCTGCGCGGGAACGCGAGGGCGATCGCCGTGCCGAGGTCGATGCCGTCGACCGCCAGTGCCGCCGCCGCGCAGCTCAGGTACGCGGTCCGGCCGCCCTCGAACAGCCAGAGCCCGCCGAAGCCCGCGTCCTCGACCGCGCGGGCGAGCGTCTGCATCCGACGCAGCGGCTGGGGTCCGGTGACGGAGTCGAGTCGCAACGCATGCCTCCTGCCGCGTGGGGGAAGGCCGAGAGCCTGCCACTACCATCGACGTCCGTGCCGTTTCCCGAGCAGCGCCCGCGCCGACTGCGGCGGACACCCGCGCTGCGCCGGCTCGTGGCCGAGACCCGTCTCTCCCTCGACGACCTCGTGGCGCCGCTGTTCGTGAAAGAGGGCATCGAGGCGCCCGAGCCCGTCGCGTCGATGCCCGGCGTCGTCCAGCACAGCCAGGAGAGCCTCCGCAAGGAGGTCCGGGCGCTGGCCGACCTCGGCGTGCCCGCCGTCATCCTCTTCGGCGTCCCGGCCCGCAAGGACGCCGTCGGCTCGGGTGCCGACGCGCCCTCCGGCGTCGTCCAGGTCGCGCTGCGCTCGCTGCGCGACGAGATCGGTGACGCCGTCGTCCTCATGGCCGACAACTGCCTGGACGAGTACACCGACCACGGCCACTGCGGGATCCTCGACCCGGCCGGCAACGTCGACAACGACGCGACGCTCGAACGCTACGCGGCGATCGCGGTCGCGCAGGCCGACGCCGGCGCCGACGTCGTCGCGCCCTCGGGCATGATGGACGGCCAGGTCGGTGCGATCCGGGCCGCGCTCGACACGGCCGGGCACGCCGACACGGCCGTCCTCGCGTACTCGGCGAAGTACGCCTCCGCGCTCTACGGCCCCTTCCGCGACGCGGCCGAGTGCGCGCCGAGGTTCGGCGACCGTCGGTCGTACCAGATGGACCCACCGAACGCGCGGGAGGCGCTCGACGAGACCGCCCTCGACGTCGCCGAGGGCGCCGACATGGTGATGGTGAAGCCGGCGCTCGCCTACCTCGACGTGATCGCCGCGGTGCGTTCGGCGTTCGACCTGCCCGTCGGGGCGTACCACGTCAGCGGCGAGTACGCGATGGTCAAGGCCGCCGCGCAGCTCGGCTGGCTCGACGGCGACGCCGTCGCGCTCGAGCACCTCCTCGCGGTCAAGCGGGCCGGTGCCGACTTCGTCCTCACGTACTTCGCGCGCGACCTGGCCGAGCGCCTCCTCGCGTGACGGGTCCGCTGTTCGAGCGCGCCCGAGCCGTCGTCCCCGGCGGGGTCAACTCGCCCGTGCGGGCGTTCGGCGCGGTCGGCGGCGACCCGTTCTTCGTGGCCCGGGGCGAGGGCGCGTACCTCGTCGACACCGACGGGCGCCGGTTCCTCGACTACGTGCAGTCGTGGGGCGCGTCGATCCTGGGCCACGCCCACCCGAAGGTCGTCGAGGCGGTGCGGCGAGCGGCCGCCGAGGGAACGTCCTACGGAGCGCCGACCCTCCGGGAGGTCGAGCTGGCCGAGGCCATCTGCGCGCGGGTGCCGTCCGTCGAGAAGGTCCGCCTCGTGTCGTCGGGAACCGAGGCCGCGATGACCGCGGTGCGGCTCGCCCGGGGCGCCACGGGCCGGCCGAAGCTCGTCAAGTTCGCGGGTTGCTACCACGGCCACCTCGACGCCCTCCTCGTGGCCGCGGGCAGCGGCGTCGCCACGCTCGGCCTCCCGGGCTCGGCCGGGGTCACCGAGGGCGCCGTCGCCGACACGATCGTCGTGCCCTACAACGACGAGGCGGCGCTCGACGCCGCGTTCGCGACCGCGGGCGACCAGGTCGCGGCGGTGCTCGTCGAACCGGTCGCCGCCAACATGGGGCTCGTCCCGCCCGCTCCGGGCTTCCTTCAGGGCCTGCGGCGGCGCTGCACCGCGGCCGGCGCGCTGCTGGTGTTCGACGAGGTGATCACGGGCTTCCGCCTCGGCCTCGCCGGGGCCCAGGGCCACTTCGGGATCACGCCCGACCTCTCGATCTTCGGCAAGGTGGTCGGCGGTGGTCTCCCGCTCGCCGCGGTGGGCGGCCCGGCGGCCGTCATGGACGAGCTCGCGCCCCTCGGCCCCGTGTACCAGGCGGGCACGCTCAGCGGGAACCCGCTCGCGACGGCCGC
>DASRHL010000361.1:0-10986 GCA_035650535.1 Acidimicrobiia bacterium | reverse complement strand
CGACGTTCGTGCGCGGCCTCGAGCTCGTGACCGCGGACGGTGAGCTCCTGCGTTGCTCCCCGGACGAGGAGCCGGAGGTCTTCCACTGCGCGCGCGTGAACCTGGGCGCCCTCGGCATCGTCACCAAGGTGACGCTGCAGTGCGTCCCCGCGTTCCGTCTGCACGCACTCGAGCAGCCGGCGGCCCTGCCCGACGTGCTCGACCGGCTCGACGGGCTCGTCGAGGGCAACGACCATTTCGAGTTCTACTGGCTCCCGCACACCGAACGGTGCAGCACCAAGGAGAACAACCGCACCACGGAGGCCGTCCGCCGCAAGGACCGGCTGCACACGTGGCGCGACGAGATCCTGCTGCCGAACGCCGTCTTCGGCGCGGCGTGCTGGATCGGGCGGGCGGTTCCCGACCGGATCCCGGCGATCGCCGGGTGGCTCGCGGGCACGGTCGGCAGGCTCGAGCTCGTCGACCGCAGCGACCGCATCTTCTGCAGCCCCCGGCTCGTGCACTTCGTCGAGATGGAGTACGCGATCCCGCGCCGCCATGCCGCCGAGGCGGTCCTCGCGGTGCGAGACCTGATCGACGACCGGGGGTTGCGGATCAGCTTCCCGATCGAGGTCCGCTTCGTCGCCGCCGACGACATCCCGTTGAGCACGGCGCACGGCCGCGAGTCGTGCTACATCGCCGTCCACGTGCACGCGGGTGCCGAGTACGAGCCGTACTTCCGCGGCGTCGAGGCGATCATGGACCGGTTCGAGGGTCGTCCGCACTGGGGGAAGTTGCACTTCCAGACGGCTGCGACCCTCGCGACGCGCTACCCCGAGTTCGGCCGGTTCCTCGCCGTGCGCGACCGGCTCGACCCCGACCGTCGGTTCGCGAACGAGTACCTCGACCGCGTTCTCGGCGCCGAATAGCCTGATCCCGTGCCCTATCCGAAGCACCTGATCAACGAGAACGAGAAGGTCGCGCTCGACCTCCGGCCTCATTGGTGGTTCTTCTCGCGGCACATCCTCACGGGCGTCCCGCTCGTCGTGATCCTCGTCGTCGTGCTCTCACAGACGGATTCCGGATCCTTCGGCGGCGACGCCCTCCGGTGGATCTTCGGCGTCCTGTTCCTCGTCTGGGCGGGCTGGCTCGGCATCAAGTACCTCGACTGGGCCCGCACGTATTTCGTCGTCACGAGCGACCGGGTGATCTTCCGGACGGGTGTGCTGGCCCGGCACGGCGTCGAGATCCCGCTCGAACGCATCAACAACATCAACTACAACCAGCGCCTCTTCGAGCGCATCATCGGCGCCGGGAACCTCGAGATCCAGTCGGCGGGGGAGCAGGGGACCTCGAGCTTCGACTTCGTCCGCCATCCCGACGGCGTGCAGCAGGAGATCTACCGGCAGATGGAGGCGAACGCGCGCGAGACCGCCGGCTACGGGTCCGACGCGATCGCCAAGGCCGTCCGCGACTCGTTGGGCCAGGGCGGTGCCGGCGCGCCGAGCATCCCGCAGCAGATCCAGCAGCTCGCCCAGTTGCGCGACCAGGGTCACATCACGCCCGAGGAGTACGAGCGCAAGAAGGCGCAGCTGCTCGACCGCATGTGACGCTCGCGTGACCGCCAGGTCGCGCTCGCCGGCGCCGCGCGTCGTCTCGCTCGTCCCCTCCGCAACCGAGACGCTCCTCGCGCTCGGCATCGAGCCGGTGGCGTGCACCCGCTTCTGCGAGCAACCCGGGATCCCGACGGTCGGCGGAACGAAGACCCCCGACCTCGCCGCGATCGGCACGCTGGCACCCGATCTCGTCGTGATGAACGACGAGGAGAACCGCCGGGAGGATTTCGACGCGCTGGTCGCCGGCGGCATCGCCGTCCACTCGATCTCGCCGCGCCGCGTCGACGAGGTGGCGCCGGCGGTCGAGCGGCTCGCCCGGGCCGTCGGGGTCGAGGCGCGCGACGTCACGCGCGGGTGGGGCGAGCGCCTCGACGCGATCCGGGCCGGCGCGCCGCAGCGTCGCCGCGCCGTGACGTTCGTCTGGCGGCGCCCGTGGATGACGCTCTCGGCGTCCACGTACGGGTCGTCGCTGCTCGGTCTCGTCGGATTCGACAACGTGTTCGCCGACGCCCCGGACCGGTACGCGACGGTGACGCTCGACGAGGTCGCGTCGCGCCGTCCGGACGTCGCGCTGTTCCCCAGCGAGCCCTACGCGTTTGCGGAGCGTCACCGGGCGGAGCTCGAAGCGGCCGTGCCGGGGTGCGGTGGCCGCTTCGTCGACGGCCGCGATCTCTTCTGGTGGGGCATCCGGACGCCCGACGCGGCGGAACGCCTCGCCCGCGCGCTGTGGTGAGCGCGTCGCCGGAAGGGCTCAGGACAGCCCGGCGAGGTCGACCCGGCCGGCCGCCCCGACCGCGCGTGCCGTGAACGCCATCGGTTCGAGACCCGACGCGGCGCGGTAACGGGTCACCGCCTTGGCCACGAGGTCGTCCGCGTGGTTGCGCTGCACGAGCGCGACGACGCACCCGCCGAACCCGGCTCCCGTGAGGCGGGCGCCGAGCGCGCCGGCGTCGACGAGGACCTCGACGAGGAGGTCGAGCTCGGGCGTCGACACCTCGAAGTCGTCGCGCAGGCTGCGGTGGCTCGCGAGCAGGAGCGGTCCGAGGGCGTTCACGTCGCCGGCGCGGAGGGCGGCGGCGAATTCGAGCACGCGAGCGTTCTCGCTGACGACGTGACGGGCGCGGGGGTCGTCGCGCACCTGGTCGGGCGTCGCGTCGCGGAGCGCGACGATGCCGAGCCGCGCCGCGGCGGCCTCGCACGCGGCCCGGCGCTCGGCGTACGCGCTGCCCGCCAGTGTGCGGGGCAACCCCGAGTGCACGACGACGACCGCGAGCGTCCGCGGGAGCGCGACGGGCCGGATCGCGAGTGAACGACAGTCGATGAGCAACGCGTGGCCCGCGCGCCCGAAGAGCGCCGCGAGCTGGTCCATCAGCCCGCCGGGCACACCGGTGGCACGGACCTCGGCGTCGAGCGCGGCGCGCGCGAGGGCACGCCGGTCGAGGACGAACCCGCTCCGGTCCGCGAGGGCGAGCATGAGCGCCACGGCGAGGGCGGAGCTCGACGACAGGCCCGATCCGACGGGAACGGTCGACGCGACCGCCAGGCGCGTCGCCGGCACCCGGGCGCCGAGCGCCGCCAGCGCCGCCAGCGTGCCCGCGACGAAGCGCCCCCAGGGCGGCTCGACCGCGGCGCTGTCGCCCCGCCCGTCGGCCCGGACGTCGACCGCGCCCTCGCAGTCGGCCGAGACGGCCGTCACCCGGACTGCACCGCCCGGTGGGCCCGGCGCGGCGGCGACGAGGCAGTCCCGGTCGATGGCCATGGGCAGGACGTAGCCGTCGCAGTAGTCCGTGTGGTCGCCGATGAGGTTGACTCGCCCCGGGGCCCGCCACCAGCTCGCCCGCTCCGCCGGCGTGCCGAGGAGCGCGGTGAGCACCTCGACACGACGCTCCCGCACGGCACCACGCTACGGCGACGGCGACCGTCCGGGCACGGCTCGGGTCCGTGGCGGGACGCGCGCACCGACACGGACCGCCGATGGGGAAGAATGGTGGTCATGGGTCGAATCCAGCGTTCGTGGGAGCTCGGGAAGACGTCGTGGCGCGTGCTGCGCACCGATCGCGACCTGGCTGCCTTCCCGGTGTTCGGAGCCATCGCCTCGATCGTCGTCCTCGCGGTCTTCGCGGGGCTGATCTTCGCGACCGGGCTGAACAACGGCAGCGGCAACAACGACAGCATCAAGCCGATCGGCTGGGTGTTCGTCGTCGTGCTCTACATCGCGCTGGCGTTCGTCGCCGTCTACTTCCAGGCCGCGCTCACGTATGGCGCGAACGAGCGCCTGATGGGGCGTGACACCGGCATCCGAGCGTGCCTCGACGCCGCGAACGCGAAGCTGCACCGGCTCCTGCCCTGGGCGCTCGTCGCCGCGACCGTCTCGATCATCATCCGTTCGCTCGAGGACCGCGGCATCGTCGGCCAGATCGTCGCCTCGATCGTGGGTACCGCGTGGGCTCTCGTGACGTTCCTCACGATCCCGATCATCATGCTCGAGGACCTCGGCCCGGGGCAGGCGCTCAAGCGGTCGGGCCAGCTGTTCAAGCACACCTGGGGCGAGAACGTCGCCGCGCAGTTCGGATTCGGGATCTTCGGGTTCATCGCCGCCGTCCCGGCGATCATCGTGGTCGCCGCGGTGGCGAGCGCCGACGTGCTCCCGCTGACGATCGCCGTCGGTGCCGTCGCGGTGGCGTGGCTCGCGGTCGTCTCGATCGTGATCTCGGCGATGACCGGCATCTACAAGGTCGCGCTGTACCACTACGCGGTGGACGGCAAGGCGCCGGCCGCGTTCGCCGACAGCGACCTCGCCGGCGCCTTCGCGCCGAAGCAGCAGCGCCGCGCCATCGGTGGTGGCTTCGGCGGTGGTGGCTTCGGCGGCGGCGGGTTCGGCGGCGGCGGCTTCGCCGGCCCGAGCTCGAACTGACACCCGTCGCGGGAGCTGGCGTTACCCGAACGCCGGGAGCACCTCCTCGCCGAAGCGGACGAGCGCGTCCACGTCGAAGGGCGCGCGCAGGGCGACGATGACCGTCTCGGCGCCCGCGTCCGCGTACTGCCCGATGTGGTCGATCATCTGCTCCGCGCTGCCGATCAGCGCGGCCGGACGCACGTAGTCGGCGATCCCCGCGAACTGCTCCGCCAGGTCCTCCTCGGTCCACGCGAGCGGCAGGTTGACCGTCTTCTCGATCGTCGACGGATCGCGGCCGACGCGGGCGCAGTGCTCGCCGAGCACCTCGACCTTGTGACGGTACGCGTCGGGCGGGACGAACGCGACGTTCCAGCCGTCCGCGTAGGTCGCGGCGATGCGGAGCGTCACCTTCTCGCCGCCCCCGCCGACCCAGAGGGGGAGTCGGGGCTGGAGGGGCTTGGGCTCGCAGTGCGCGTCGACGAGGCGGAAGTGCTCGCCCTCGAAGTTCGCGACCTCCTCGGTCAGGAGGAGACGGACACACTGGATCGCCTCCTCGAGGACACGGAGGCGGACGGCGGGTGGTGGGAACTCGAGGCCGTACGCCTCGAACTCGGCCTGGTGCCAGCCGGCGCCGAGGCCGAGCGTCACGCGACCGTGCGAGAGATGGTCGAGCGTCGCCATCGTGTTCGCGAGGACGGCCGGGTGGCGGTACAGCGCGCAGTAGACGAGGCTCCCGCACCGGACCCGCGTGGTGCCCGTCGCGACGGCCGTCTGCGTGGTCACGGCCTCGAGGCTGTGCGTTCCCGAGCGCAACCCGTCCGCGCCGAAGCGCGCGTCACCCGAGTAGAAGTGGTCCCAGATCGAGATCCAGTCGAACCCGAGCTCCTCGATCCGGCGCCACAACGCCTGCAACTCGTCGGTCGTCGTGTACTGCAGGCCGGTGTGGACGCCGAGTCGCATCGAGGCGGCAGGCTATCGAGGGACGGCCGGCGGCGCGGGCCGGCGCGGGGACCCGCATGGTGACCTCGTACAGTGGTCTCCGTGATCGACGTGGACGCGTGGCCCGATCTCCGTGCGCCGGTGCTCGTGCTGGTGTTGACGGGCTGGGTCGACGCGGGCGCCGCCGGCGCCTCGGCAGCCGAGGCGCTCGCCGAGCAGCTCGGATCCGGCCGGGTGTTCGCCCGCTTCGACCTGTCCGACCTCGTCGATCTGCAGCAGACCCGGCCGACGGTGGCCCTCGCCGACGGCGAGACCCGCAGCATCAGCTGGCCGGTGATCGAGTTCATGGCCGGGCGCGCCGGTCGCGACGTCGTGCTCTGCGTCGGACCCGAGCCGTCGTTGCGGTGGCCGACGGTCACGGGCGAGATCGTCGAGGTCGCGAAGCGCCTGAACGTGGAGCGCGCGTTCTCGCTCGGCGCGATGCCCGCGGTGGTCTCGCACCGACGACCCACGCCCGTGCTCGCGACGGCGACCAGCTTCTCGATCGCGCAGGAGGCGGGCGCGTTGCGAACCGACTACTCCGGGCCGACGGGGCTCCAGACCGTGGTGCAGGTCGCGCTGGGCGAGGCCGGGATCCCGGCCGTCGGGCTGTGGGCGCAGGTCCCGCACTACGTGTCGGGCAATCCGTCACCACCGGCGACGCGCGCGCTCCTGTCGCGTCTGCGCGAGCTCGCGGGCGTCGAGGCCGACCTCGCCGCGCTCGACGAGGCGTGCGACACGTACGTCGAGAAGGTCGAGGAGGGCCTCGCCGACCGGCCCGACGTCGCCGAGCTGGTCGCTGCCATCGAGAGCGAGCACCCGCCGCTGCCGACCGCCGACGAGCTCGCGTCCGAGATCGAACGGTTCCTGCGCGAGCAGTAGGCCGCCCACCGCCGCGGCGACCGCGTGTCGACCGCGTGTGTTCGGACCTCGCGGTCCGGGAGGTTCGGCCGGTGGGCGGCGGGTCGGGGCAGGGACGACCCACCGCGCCACCGGGCCTTTCGGTTCGAGCGACCGCCATGGCCGGACGTCTCGGACCGGGAGTCGGGGGCGCCGAGATTCCTGCACCCAGCTCCGCCACGCCTCCAAGGCAGAGTATGGACCGTGCCCGGCAGACTTTCCACTCCGAATGGGATGCAAACGCGCCGATTCGCCGAACGCGCTCCGGTGGGCGCGCGGAGCGCCGCGACGGGTAGAACGGTTACCACACTGCGTCGAACTCTCTCCGCGCCGGGCATCCGCGACCGAGGAAAGGCCGCACCATGAGCGTCGTCCGCATCAACGCCATCACGGTCCCGAAGGAGCGCGCCGAGGAGCTCGAGCGGCGCTTCGCGGCCCGCGCCGGTGAGGTCGCGAAGTCGCCCGGGTTCGAAGCCTTCGAGCTGCTCCGCCCGACCGACGAGCGCGACACCTACCTCGTCTACACGCGTTGGACCACACAGGCCGACTTCGACAACTGGGTCAACAGCGCCGCCTTCCAGCACGGTCACCGGGCCCACTCGACGGAGGGCCCGGTGGGCAACCAGAGCGAGCTGTGGGCCTTCGACGTCGTGCAGCACGAGGAAGCGCCCGCGGGCTGAGCGCCGGCGTTCCCTGGCCCCACGCGAGAAGAGGTCCCGACGCGTGCACGCGCTGCGGTCGTTCCACGGTGTCTGGGGCTATGTCGCGATCGTCGCCAACGGGCTCGTCGGGGTCGCGGCACTCGTGGCCTGGCGCATCCGGAAGACCCGGGGTCGCTGGCTGTGGTGGGCGACGATCACGGCCGAGTCGATGATGATGCTCCAGGTCCTGATCGGGGTGATCCTCGTGTCGAGCAAGGAGTACACCGCACCGCGCTTCCACATGTTCTACGGCTTCCTCGCGTTCCTGACGGTCGGCCTCGCCTACTCGTACCGCCGCCAGATGCGGGGTCGCCGGGAGCTCTTCTACGGCCTCGTCGGCCTGTTCCTCATGGGCCTCGGCATCCGCGCCGTGCTGCAGGCATCGGCATGAGCGAACGTTCCGGAGCGGGTGACCGGCTGCGGGTCCTCTTGCTGTTCGGGGGGCGCTCCGCCGAACACGACGTCTCCCGGGTGAGCGCGGTGACGGCGGCCGCAGCGCTCGACCCGGAGCGCTACGAGGTGGTGCCGATCGCGATCACCAAGGAGGGGCGCTGGCTCCTCGCCGACGAGGCTCGGGCCGCGCTCGACGGGGGACGCGACGCGCTCCCGGCCGCGTTCTCCGTGCAGGGTGCACCCGTCGCCGAGCTCTCCGACCCGACGACGCGCGAGCTCGTCACGCTCGAGCCCGCCGGCACCGCGCCGGCCCGCGTCGCGTTCGACGTGGTCGTCCCGCTCCTGCACGGGCCCTACGGCGAGGACGGCACGGTGCAGGGCCTCTTCGAGCTGGCCGGCGTGCCGTACGTCGGCTCGGGCGTCGTGGGCTCGGCGGTCGCCATGGACAAGGTCATGATGAAGCGTGCCTTCGCCGCCGCCGGCCTTCCGACGCCCGCGCACCTGACGTGGCGTGAAGGGCACGACCTGCACGGCTTCACGCTCCTCGTCGAGGCCGAGCTGGGATACCCCTGCTTCGTGAAGCCGGCCAACCTCGGGTCGTCGGTCGGTGTGTCGAAGGCCCGCGACCGAGAGCAGCTCCTGGCCGCGGTCGAACGGGCGGCGGCCTTCGACGAGTGGGTACTGGTCGAGGAGGAGATCGTCGGCCGCGAGATCGAGGTCGGGATCCTCGGCGACGACCCGCCCGAGGCGTCGCTGCCCGGCGAGGTCGTCCCCGGCGACGACTTCTACACCTACGCCGACAAGTACGAACGTGACGAGGCGCAGCTGCTGGCACCGGCGCCGCTCACGGCAGCCGAGACGGCCACCGCCCAGGACCTCGCAGTGCGCGCGTTCGAGGCGTGCCGGTGCGAGGCGATGGCCCGGGTCGACTTCTTCCTCGAGGAGCGGGCGGCGGACGGGTCGGCGGGGCGTGGGTTCCTCGTCAACGAGGTCAACACCATCCCCGGGCTCACCGCGATCTCGATGTACCCGCGGCTCTGGGAGCTCAGCGGCGTCTCGTACTCCGAGCTGTTCGACCGCCTGATCGAGCTCGCGCTGGCCCGCCACGAGCGCCGCGCCCGGCGTGCGGGCCGCCAGCGCGACGAGTGAGGGCCCGCCGGCGGCTCAGAGGTTCACGACGGGGCAGGTGAAGGTGCGGGTGATGCCCTCGACCGCCTGGATCTGCTTCACGACCATCCGCGCGATGTCGTCGAGTGTGTCGCCCTCGGTCCGCACGATCACGTCGTAGGGCCCCGTCACGTCGTCGGCCGCGACGACCCCCTCGATCGATCGCACCGTCGACGCGACGCTGGCGGCCTTCCCGACCTCGGTCTGGATCAGAACGTAGGCGGTGATGGCCATGCGGACCCCCTCTGGCCTCGGCGTCTCGTGCCACGGATCGTAGCGGTGCGGCGGCGCCCCGTCGCCAGGGCCGGCCCCCGCTACGCCAGGCGCTGTTCGAGGGCGTCGAGCTCGTCGCGCAGCGCGGCCGGCAGGCGGTCGCCGAACCGCTCGAAGTGCTCGCGGATCGTCGCGACCTCACGCCGCCACTCCACCCGGTCGACGGCGAGCGCGGCCGCCGTCCGCTCCGCGGGTTCGCCGAGGCCGTCGAGGTCGAGGTCCTGCAGGCGTGGGACGGCGCCCACGGGTGTCTCCTCGGCGCCGGCCTCACCCTCGAGCCGGCGGCAGATCCACGCCAGCACGCGCGAGTTCTCCCCGTATCCCGGCCACAGGAACTTGCCGTCCTCGTCCTTGCGGAACCAGTTGACGCCGTAGATGCGAGGCAGCTTCGCCTCGTCGGTCCGCCCCGTCATCGACAGCCAGTGGGCGAAGTAGTCGCCCATGTTGTACCCGCAGAACGGCAGCATCGCGAAGGGGTCGCGGCGCAGCTCGCCCAGACCGCCGAAAGCCGCAGCCGTCTTCTCGGAGCCCATCGTGGCGGCGACGAAGACGCCGTGGTTCCAGTCGCGCGACTCGAACACGAGCGGGACGGTGCTCGCGCGACGGCCGCCGAAGAGGAACGCCGAGATCGGGACGCCCTTCACGTCGTCGTACTCGGGGGCGATCATCGGGCACTGGTCGACGGGCACGCAGAACCGTGAGTTCGGGTGGGCGGCGGGTACGTCGCGGTCGGGCGTCCAGTCCTCGCGGTGCCAGTCCAGCACGTGGTCGGGGGGCGGCCCGTCCATGCCCTCCCACCACACGTCCCCGTCGTCGGTGAGCGCGGTGTTGGTGAAGACGGTGTCGTGCTCGACCGTCCGCATCGCGTTCGGGTTCGTCTCGAGGTTGGTGCCGGGCGCGACGCCGAAGAACCCGTTCTCCGGGTTGATCGCGTACAGCCGCCCGTCGGGACCGAACTTCATCCACGCGATGTCGTCGCCGACGCATTCGGCCTTCCAGCCGGGGATGGTCGGGATCAACATGGCGAGGTTCGTCTTGCCGCACGCCGAAGGGAACGCGGCTCCGATGTAGTAGGTCTTGCCCGCGGGCGACGTCAGCTTGAGGATCAGCATGTGCTCCGCGAGCCAGCCCTCGTCGCGCGCGATGACGGAGGCGATTCGCAGCGCGAAGCACTTCTTGCCCAGCAGCGCGTTCCCGCCGTAGCCGGAGCCGTACGACCAGATCTCACGCGTCTCCGGGAAGTGGACGATCCACTTCTCGTCCGGGTTGCAGGGCCACAGGGTGTCCTGCTCGCCGGGCGCCAGCGGCGCGCCGAGCGAGTGCATGCACGGCACGAACTCGCCGTCGTCGCCGAGGACCTCGAGCGCGGCGTTGCCGGCGCGGGTCATGATGCGCATCGAGAGGGCGACGTAGGGCGAGTCCGTGATCTCGACCCCGATGTACGAGAGGGGCGAGCCGAGCGGGCCCATGCTGAAGGGCACCACGTACATCGTGCGACCGCGCATGCAGCCCGAGAACAACTCGTTCAGCTTGGCGCGCATCGCGCCCGGCTCCATCCAGTGGTTCGTGGGGCCCGCGTCGTCCTCGCGCTCCGAGCAGATGAACGTGCGGTCCTCGACCCGGGCCACGTCGGACGGGTCGGTCGTGGCCCAGTAGCTGCCGGGTCGCTTCGCGGGGTCGAGGGGGACGAACGTCCCGGCGTCGACGAGCCGGCCGCAGAGCGCCTCGTACTCCTCGTCCGAGCCGTCGAACCAGTGGACGGCGTCGGGCCGGCACAGCTGCACCATGGACTCCACCCAGTCGAGCAGGCGCCGGTTCTTGGTCGGAGTGTTGAGCGCGACGGCCACGAAGCACAACTCCCGGGAGTTGGGAAACGAGTGGAACGAGTCTACTGACCATCTGTTCGGCGCCCGGAAACGGGCCTTGAGCGCTTGCGGGGTACCGTACCGACCGTGCGGCAAGGCCGAACGCTCACCGGAGCACAGCCGTGAGCTGGCTCTCGTGGATCGCGGTCGGGTTCGTCGCCGGCGCGCTCGCGAGGGGTGTGACCGGTCAGCGGCGCCGGATCGGATGTCTCGGCACG
>DASRHL010000360.1:0-2629 GCA_035650535.1 Acidimicrobiia bacterium | reverse complement strand
CCGAGGACCTGCCGGTGCACGCGCAGCTCGCGCGGAGCTTCACGGTGTGCGACCACTACTTCGCGTCACTGCTCGGCGGCACGTTCCCGAACCGCCAGTACATGCACGCCGCCAGCTCCAACGGAGCGAAGTTCGATCCCGGCCCGCTCCGCGTCGGCATCTACCCGCAACCCACGATCTGGGACAAGCTCGCCGCGGCCCAGGTCGAGACCGCGTTCTACTACGCCGGTTTCCCTGGGCTGATGCTCTTCGGCGAGCGGATGGAGAGCTACATCCGGCCGATCGACCGCTACTTCGAGGACTGCCAGGCCGGGACGCTCCCGAGCTACGTGTTCCTCGAGCCGTCGTTCGGAAGCGGCCTGCGGACCGACGACCACCCCCGCGGCGACGTCAACGTCGGGCAGCGGTTCATCCTCGAGTGCTTCGGCGCGTTCGCGCAGTCGAAGCAGTGGAAGCGCGGTCTGTTCGTGCTGACCTACGACGAGTGGGGCGGCTTCTTCGACCACGTCCTGCCTCCCGTCGTCCCCGACGTCCGGTCGAGCCCCATCGAGGCCGACAACTTCGGGCAGCTCGGCTTCCGGGTCCCGGCCGTGCTCGCGTCGCCGTACGCGCGGCGCGGCTTCGTCGACCATCGCGTGTACGACCACTCGTCGATCCTGCGGTTCCTCGAGTGGCGGTTCCTCGGCGCACCCGCCGACGGCCCCGGGCCGAGGTCTCGGAAGGCCGACAGGGACTGGTTCCTCACCAAGCGCGACCGCTACGCGCGCAACATCGGCTGGAGTCTGCAGCCGAAGCGCGACAGGGCCGACCTCGCGGTCGACCTCGGCATGGAGCTGCCGCAGCCGTCGAACGTCTGCGTGCAGGACGGCCCCGTCCGCCGTTTCTTCCACCTGCCGCCCGAGACCGAACCCGACCAGAGCGAGCCGTCGGACCCGTTCGAGCTCAGCCCCGAGTTCGACGAGCAGACGCGCACGCGCTTCCCATCCCCCGTGCTCACCCCCTGGCTGGACCGCAAGGGCCCGGCCGCGCCTGGCGTGACGCCCCAAGCCGGCGAGGCCCCCGCCAACCAGGAGACGGTGAATACCGAGCGCGGGAGGTAGTCAGGCGAGAAGCGGGAGGACGTGCTCGCCGAGGATCGTCGCGTTCTCGGGGTTGTTGGAGTCGACCGGGCCGACCATCACCCAGTCGGCGCCGGCCTCCCGGTAGAGGAGGAGCGCGTCGGCGATCCGCCGCGGACCGCCGACGACGGTCGCGGGCGAGGCCCGGAGGCGGGCCGCCTTCTCGGCCGCGGCGTCGTCGTCGCGCCCGATCACGAAGAGACCGCCCCACGAACACGTGAAACCGTCACGGCGCGCCAGCACCGAGAGCGCGGTGACGTCGTGCGCGAACCGGTCGGGACCGGCACCCCACCGGTTCCACCCGTCGGCGGTCTCCGCCGCGAGCGCGCGCACCGCACCGCTGTTGCCGCCGACCCAGACCGGAAAGCCGTGGTCACGCGTCGCGAGGACAGCGGCGCGTAGCGCCGAGACCCGGTCGTCCATCGACCCGAAGCCGAGCCCGAACGACTCGTTCTCCTCGCGGCTCTCGTGGTCGCCCGAACCGATCGTGGCGAGGAGCCGCGCACCGGCGACGCGCCGGATCGACTCGAGCGCGGCCGTGAGCGTCGCCGGCGGGCGGAGGGTCGCCCGGAACACGAGGCCGCCGATCCCGATCCGGCTCGTCGCGGCCGCGACCGCGGCGAGCAGGGTCGGGCCCTCGAGCGCGGGACGGCGCCGGCCGTCGGCCGCACGGCGGAAGAGATGGTCGTAGACGAACACACCGTCGAGCCCGGCGCATTCGGCCGCCCGCGCGACCCCGAGCGGGATCTCCGGGTCGGCGACGAACGACGGGAGGGTGAGCCCGACTCTCATCGGGGCAGCTCGCGCGCCAGCGCCGCGGCGCCGACGACGCCGGCGAGATCACCCAGCTCGGCGGGCACGATCGGGACGGGCGGCCGGTGCGCCGCCCCCTCGACGCGGCCGGCGAAGGCGCGCCGCAGGGGCTCGAGCAGCAGGTCGCCGAGGTCGACGAGCCCGCCCGAGACGACGATCAGCTCGGGGTCGAGGATGTTGACGAGGCCGGCGAACCCGAGCGCCACGTCGACGGCCCAACCGTCGAGCACGGCGAGCGCGTCCGCCTCGCCGGCCTGCGCGGCAGCGGTCACGTCGAGTCCCGTGATGCGCGTCGCGTCCCCGCCGGCACGCGCGAGCAACCCCGGCGCATGCCCGTTCACGGCGGCCTCGCGCCCGAGCCGGCCCAGCGCGTGCCCGGAGGCGCATGCCTCCCAGTGGCCCGGCTCCCCGCACGCGCAGCGCGCGCCGTCCCGCTCGAACTGCCAGTGACCGACCTCGGCGGCGAAGCCGTGCGCGCCGCGGTAGACGCGCCCCCCGGCGATGATGCCGCCGCCGATCCCAGTGCCGAGCGTGATCACCAGCCCGTCCGTGACGCCGCGCGCCGCGCCGTGAACGACCTCGCCCCACGCCGCGACGTTGGCGTCGTTGTCGACCGCGACCGGGATCCCGAGCGCGTCCGTCAACGCGGACCGGAGCGGCGCGTCGACCATGCCCGGGATGTTCGGCGCGTACCGCGT
>DASRHL010000359.1:0-5398 GCA_035650535.1 Acidimicrobiia bacterium | reverse complement strand
AGCTCGGCCCGCAGCGACTCGACGCGCCGGTTCAGGCGGCGGATCCGGTACCGGCGCAGCGGGTGGGGCACCGATCCCGTCCGCTCCCCCCGCGCCTCGCTCACGCCGTCCGCGTACCCCGGCGCGAGCCGCCCCAACCGTTCGCTTGACCGGACCGGGCATCGCCGTCAGCGTGATCCGGGTATGACCGCCCCCGTGCCCTCGACCACCACCGCTCCCGCGGGCGCCACCCACGCCTCCGCGCTCGACGCCGTCCGCAAGCACCGGCGCCTCACCAACTACCTCGCCGCCGCGCAGATCTACCTGCGGGCCAACGTCCGGCTCGATGAGCCGCTGCGCCCCGAGCACGTGAAGCCCCGGCTCCTCGGGCACTGGGGCACGAGCCCCGGCATCAACCTGATCCACGCCGGCCTCGACCGCCTGATCGTCGAGACGGACGCCGACGTCCTGCTCGTCACCGGCGTCGGACACGGTGCGCCCGCGAACCTCGCCAACCAGTGGGTCGACGGCACGCTCGCCGAGGTCTACCCCGACCTCGGCCGCGACCACGACGGCATGGCGCGCCTCGTCCGGATGTTCTCGTGGCCGGGCGGCCTCCCGAGCCACCTGAGCCCGCTGCACCCGGGCGTGATCCACGAGGGCGGCGAGCTCGGCTACGCCCTCGCGAAGTCCTTCGGGGCCGCCTTCGACAACCCGGACCTCGTCGTCGCGTGCATCGTGGGCGACGGGGAGTTCGAGACCGGTCCGACGGCGACGGCGTGGCACTCGACCAAGTTCCTGAACCCGGCGCACGACGGCGCGGTCCTCCCGTTCCTGCACCGCAACGGCTACAAGATCGCGAACCCGACCGTGCCCGGCACCATGGACGACGAGGAGCTGCGGATGCTCTTCCGCGGCTACGGCTGGAAGCCGCACTTCGTCGACGGCGACGACCTCGACGCGTCGCTGGCGGCCGCGCTCGACGACGCGTACGCCGAGATCCGCACGATCCAGGCCGACGCGCGCGGCGGGCGCCCGCCCGAGCGGGCGGCGTGGCCGGTCGTCGTCGTGACGTCGCCAAAGGGGTGGACCGGCATCAAGGAGCTCGACGGCGTCCCGATCGAGGGAACGTGGCGCGCGCACCAGGTGCCCGCGGCCGACTGCGCGTCGAATCCCGAGCACCTGGCCGCGGTCGAGGCCTGGCTCCGCTCCTACGGGGTCGCCGAGCTCCTCACGCCCGAAGGTGCACCCGTGCCCGAGATCCTCGCGGTGTGCCCGCAGGGGCAGCGGCGGATGGGCTGCAACCCGCGGGCGCTCGGCGGCCGCGTGCGGGTGCCGCTGCACCTCCCGCCGCTCGAGGACGTCGCGATCGGCCTCCGGGGCCGGGGCAGCATCGCGGCCAGCGCGCTGGAGACGACGGGCGAGTACCTCGCACGCGTCGTCAGCGCGAACGCCGCGCAGCGCAACTTCCGCATCGTCTCGCCCGACGAGCTCGAGTCCAACAAGCTCGGCGCCGTCCTCGACGTGACGACGCGCGCGTACGAGTGGCCGCTGCGCCCGGTCGACGTCGGCCACGGGCGCGACGGCCGCGTCCTCGAGATGCTCGCGGAGCACAACTGCCAGGGTTGGCTCGAGGGCTACGTCCTCACCGGCCGGCACGGTCTGTTCCCGAGCTACGAGGCGTTCGTCGAGATCGTGACCGGCATGGCGAACCAGCTCGCGAAGTTCCTCAAGGTCGCGCGCGAGCTGCCGTGGCGACCGCCCGTCTCGTCGTTCAACTACCTGCTGACGTCGGAGGGCTGGCGCCAGGAGCACAACGGCTACTCACACCAGGGCCCCGGGTTCATCACCGCGATGCTCAACAAGAAGGCGTCCGTCAGCCGCGTGTATCTCCCGCCCGACGCCAACACGCTGCTCGCCGTGATGGAACGGTGCCTGACGTCCACGAACTCGATCAACCTCGTCGTCGCCTCCAAGCAGCCGCTCCTCCAGTGGCTCACGATCGACGAGGCCCGCCGGCACTGCGCGGCGGGCGCCTCGGAGTGGGCCTGGGCGGGCACCGGAGACGGCGCCGAACCCGACATCGTGTTCGCGGCGGCCGGGACGATCCCGACCATCGAGACGCTGGCCGCCGTCCAGCTCCTGCGCGACGACCTGCCCGGCATCCGGACGCGGTTCGTGAACGTCGTCGACCTGCTCGCGCTGCAGAACCCCGAGGACCATCCGCACGGGCTGTCGGTCGAGGAGTTCGAACAGGTCTTCACCGCGTCGAAGCCCGTCGTCTTCTTCTTCCACGGCTACCCGACGGCGATCCACGAGCTCGTTCACCACCGACCGAACCCGACGCGGTTCCACGTCGGCGGCTACATCGAGGAAGGAACGACCGAGCCGCCGTTCCAGCTCCTGATCGACAACGGCGTCAGCCGCTACGACCTCGCCATCCGGGCGCTGCAGCGGACGACCGGGCACGCCAGCGCGGCCGGGCGCCTGATCGAGGAGTACACGCGCCGCATCCACGTCGCCCAGGCCTACATCCGCGAGCACGGCACCGATCCGCCCGACATCAGCGACTGGCGCTGGTCCGATCGCATGTCGTGAACGTCCTCACGGTCAACCCCGGGTCGAGCAGCCTGAAGCTGTCGGTGGTCGCGGCCGACGACACGGTCGTCGCCGATGCCGACCACGGCACGAACACGTTCGACGCCGGCGCGCTCGAGCGCTTCGTGGGCACCGCGCCGCCGCTCGGCGCGGCTTGCGTGCGTCTCGTCCACGGCGGGACGGTCGTGCGGGCCGCGACCGTCGTCGACGACCGGCTGCGCGAGGCGCTCGCGTCGGTGGCCGACCTCGCGCCGCTCCACAACCCGCTCGCCCTCGACGCGCTCGACGCGCTGGCCGAGCGCTGCCCGGGGCTCCGGCGCGTCGTCTGCGTCGACACCGCGTTCCACAGGACGATCCCCGAGGCCGCCGCGACCTATGCCGTCCCGTGGGACTGGACGGTGCGCCACGGCGTCCGCAAGTACGGGTTCCACGGGCTGAGCCACGCGTACGCGGTCCGGCGCGCCGGTGAGCTCCTCGGCGGCGGCGGGGCCCCGCGCCGCCTCGTGTCGTGCCATCTCGGCGCGGGGGCCTCGCTGGCGGCCGTGCGCGACGGCGCGTCCGTCGACACGACGATGGGGTTCACGCCGCTCGACGGGCTGGTGATGGCCACGCGGGCCGGCTCGGTCGACCCGGGCGTCCTCACGTGGGTGCAGCGGCGCGACGGGCTCGACGCCGCCGACGTCGAGCAGCAGCTCGACCGGGCGAGCGGTCTCCGCGGCATCTCGGGCCGCTCGGGTGACCTGCGCGACGTCACGGCCGCCGCCGACGCCGGCGACGACCGCGCCCGCCTCGCGCTCGACGTGATGCTCCACCGGCTCGCGACGTCGATCGGCGCGATGGCCGTCGCCGCCGGCGGCCTGGACGCGCTGGTGTTCACCGGAGGCATCGGCGAGCACTCGGCCCCGGTCCGGCGGGCGACGGCCGATCGGCTCGCGTTCCTCGGCGTCGCGCTCGGCCCCGGCAACGAGGCCGACCCCCCGCCCGTCGACACCGACGTCGCCGCCCCCGGCGCCGCCGTCCGCACCCTCGTCGTCCGCTCCCGCGAGGACCTCCAGATGGCCCGCGAGGCCCGCGCCCTGCTCCCCTGACGGGTCAGTGCTCGCGGGGGTCGTCGACGGTGACGGCGGCGACCTCGGGGACCTTGGACCGGAGCATGTCGAGGGCGATCTGCTCGAGGAACTCGCGCGGCATCACGCACTCGACGCAGCTCGCGCCCTCGACGACGAGCCGGAGGTTGACGTGGCCGCCGTCGACCGAGGTCAGCAGCATGTCGCCGCCGTCGATCTGGACCAGGGAACGGATCTCCTCGATCGCGGGGGCGAGCGCGTCGGGGTCGATCATGCGGGCTCCTTCGTACTCGGATCGGACGAGTCGGCGGTGGCGAGCCGGGTCTCCTCGTGGCGGAGGTTGCGGGGTCGCGTGCGCGAGAGGAACGCGCCCGCGTCGGCGAGGATGAGCTGCCCGGTGATGCAGCGGGCGAGATCGCTCGTCAGGAAGACGCAGAGGCGCGCGAGCTCGTCGTGCTCGACCATGCGGTGCAGCGCCGTCGACTCGACGATCGCCGCGACGTGCTCGTCGGTGAACGCGGCGCGCACGGTCTCGGTCAGCGTGGTGCCCGGCGCGACGGCGACGACCCGGATGCCGCTCGGCCCGAGCTCGACGGCCATCGACGTGACGAGGTGGTTGATCGCCGCCTTCGCCGCTGCGTAGATGCTGTTGAGTGGTGACGGCCGGGTCGTCTCCCCCGAGCTCACGAACACGATCACACCGCCGCGGCCCCGGTCGAGCATGACCTCGGCCTCGGCCCGGGCCGACAGCGCCGCCAGCGTGAGGTTCTGGTCGACGATGTCGCGCCAGTCGTCGCCCCGGTACTCGACGAAGGGCTTGACGGTCCGTCCCTGCGGGAGCATGCCGACGTTGTTGACCGCGAAGTCGAGCCCGCCCAGGCGGGCGACGGTCTCGCGCACCATCGCGTCGACCTGGGCGTCGTCACGGCAGTCGGCGACGACCGCGGTGGCCACGCCGCCCTCGCCCTCGATCTCGGCGACGACTGCGGCGGCGTGCTCGGCGCGGACGTCGTTCACCGCGACGGCGGCGCCGGCGCGCGCGAGCCACCGCGCGATCTCGCGCCCGATGCCGGCGCCCGCGCCGGTCACGAGCGCGACCTTCCCCGCATGGTCGATGCTGATCGCCATCGGCTCGCCGTCCCCAGGCCGCGTCAGGACGCGCGCCCGGTGAGCAGGCCGATGATGCGCTCGACCGCGGCATCGGCCCGGTCGAGGATCGCCTTCTCCTCGACGCCGCCGAGCGGGTGCTCCACGACGACGACCCGGCACTCGGGAAGCCCGAAGTTCGTGGCGACGCGGTCGGTGAGGGCGGCGAAGTTCGTCGTCGTCACGACGACGGTGGGCTTGCCCCGCTGCTCGAGCTGTACGGAGTCGTGGACACTCCACGACGTGCAGCTCCCTCAATCGGCCGATCCGGTGAGAACCAGATCGACCTCCTTGTCGAGTCGCTCCATCACCTCGTCGCTGCACGGCGTCGCCGCGTTGTGCCCCGGCCCCTTGTCGGTGACGAGCGTCACGACCGCGCCCGTCCGGACCGCGACCTGCTCGGCGGCGCGCTCCATCAGCAGCCGCGCGTTCGGCTTGGCGTTGTCGAGCACGCCGATCCGCAGGCCCTGCAGCACCGGCGGCGACGGCGCGAGCGAGTACGCGGGACGGCCGATCGCGCCGTCCGGTGCGTAGATCTCCATGAGGTGGCCTCCAGTCGTCGGGGTCGTACCGGTTGCAGTGCTCGTGGCTCCCGGATCCGGGATCAG
>DASRHL010000358.1:0-5352 GCA_035650535.1 Acidimicrobiia bacterium | reverse complement strand
GGTCTTCACATCCAACGACGCCCGCACCGCCGCGCTTGCGCCTTGGCTCGACAACTACAACACTCGCCGCCGCCACAGCGCCCTCGGAGGCCGTCCCCCAATCAGCCGCCTGTCACCAACCTGATGGCCGAGTACAGCTAGGGCACGGGAGGCGCGGCGGAGCAGTCGCGGTCGATCTGCTGGCCCTCGACGAACAGCACCGTCATGCAGATGTGTGCACTCGAGATCTGCTCGGGTGTGAGGCCCCTGGCATCGACCAGCACCGCGCCGGTCAGGTCGGCGCCGGTCAGCTTCGCCCCCGTCAGGGTCGCGTGGCGGAGGTCGGCGTTGCTGAGGTTCGCTCCCGTGAGGTCGGCGCCGGTCAACTTGGTCCACGTCAACCTCGCGCCGCTCAGGTTCGCGCCGACGAGCACGGTGCCGCTCATGTCCGCGTGGTCGAGGTTGGCTCCCCACAGGTCGGCGCCCGCGAGCTGCGCGCCGCGCATGTAGTTCCCCGGGCAGGTCGCGCCGTGGCGGATGTTGCAGTCGCCGATGGTCGCGTCACTGCCGCTGCCCAGGCACGCGGCCATCGTGAGTCCGACGGCGACGATCACGGCGATCAGCGACGCGCGCCTGCGGACTCCCACGGAACCATCATGGCCGACGGGGACGCTTCGGGTCCGCTCGCGATTCCCGCGCCCGGCCGACCCCGGGTCAGGCGTCGCCTCCGGGCGGTGCGCCCGCGAGTGCCGGAACCGTCGCGTCCGTGAGCGCGCCGGGCACCGCGGGCGACGGCCGGCCCCGGAGGTCGCTCGGTTCCACCGAGGTCAGGTAGGCGAGCGCCGCCGCGGCGATGGTCAGCATGAGCCCCGGGATCGCGATACCGGAGTCGTTGAGCGCGTAGCCGAGCCCGGCCGCGATCGCGAACCCGACCGCCGAGGCGCGCAGCGTCGGGACGGCCCGGACGAGTGATGCGAGCCGGCGCGGGGGGCGGCGCCACAGGAACACCGCGAGCGCCACGACCACCGCCACGACGAAGAGCCAACCGGTCGTCCCCAGCGTGTCGACGTTCTCGGTGCCCTTGCGGTGCAGGACCGTGACGAACCCGGACCAGCCCTCGTTGCCGACCTTCTCGAAGAAGCGACCGACGTGGGTGCGCTGGTCGGCCGGCCGGAGCAGGTCGATGAAGCCCGCGGCGAGCCCGGCCGCGACGAGAAGACCGGCCAGCCCGATGACGGTCCGCACGGTGACGCGCCGCCCGACGAGCATCCAGGCGAGCAGCGCGAAGGCCGGTGTCGCCGCGAGCGTGCCGCCGAAGTCCTCACCCCAGATCGGCGAGACGATCAAGACCAGGACGACCGCCAGCATCGCGATCGCGATGCGGACACCCCGTTCGTGACCCAGGCGCCACGGGAGCAGTCCGGCGAGGATGACCGCGCTCGCCGCGAGCTGCGCGTACGCGAGGTTGCCCAGCCCCGAGAACCGGATCCCGACCGTCGGCGAGTAGCCGAAGACGGCGTTGAACTCGAGGTGTGACCCCGTCAGCAGGTCGACGACGTGGACGACGACGACGACCGCGAGCGCGACAAGGAGCGGATCGACAGGGTTGCGGCGACCGGCGACGCGGCACACGGCCGCGAAGAGCAACGAGACCCCGCCGACGAAGGCCCAGTACGCGGCGGTGCCGCCGCTGTCGGAGAAGTGGACGAGTGACGCGGCCGTCAGGGCGACCGGGAAGCCGACGACGACGAGTGCCGCCCACCGGAGGAGGACGCGCCAGCGCCACAGGGCCAGCAGGATTCCCGCACCGATGGCGAAGAGGATCGTGACGACGATGACGGCGGTCGACGAGGCGGTCACCAAACGGTCGCGGAAGAGGCCGTCCGTGTTCGACTGCACGAAGAACGAGACCCGGTCGTCGTAGGAGCCGCCGGTCCCGGCCATCTTCATCGCCCGGCCCTCCATGTCCGCCGGCCGGCTGATGCCGAGGACCTCGAGCATCGTCGGAGCCACGTCGACCACGCCGACGAACCCGGCGCGGCGCGTCGTGCCCGACTTCAGCAGGCCCGCCTCGTAACCGGGCGCGTGCAGGGCGGCGATCGTCAGTGACGAGCTGCTCGAGGGCTTCGCGGGGCCGACCACCATCACCGCGTCGCGTCGCAGGTCGACCTGGTCGAGCAGCGAGCCGACGAGCCGATCGGTGTGCGTGATCGCGTCACGGAGCAGCGCCGTCCGTTCCGACGAGGTCACGTACCCCCGGTACTCGTCCGCCCGCACCAGGTCGGATGCCTCGACGAGCACGACCGACTTCGCTCGCCAGACCCTGCGGAAGGCGCGGTCGACCGCGCCGACATCCAGGCGGACGCCGTAGGGTGCGGCGCGGTCCTTCCGGAGCAGCTCGCTCCCGACCGCCCCGGCGGGAACCGTTCCGTCGGCACCCATCAGCGCGGTGACCGCCGTCCGGTGATAGCGCGGCGCGCTGACGGGGGTGTCGGGCTCGCTGCCGTCGGCGTTGGCGATGACCGCGCGCGAGTAGCCGTTCGAGGCGAGGGTGTCGCCGAGCTTGCCGATCTTGGCGTCGAACAACAACGCGTCGTTCGTGTCGATGACGTCCGCGATCCCGAGGTGCACGAGACCGTTCGTCGCGTGGACGCCGGTGCGGCGGGCGAAGACGTCTGCCGCGGTGCTGTTGCCGAACTGCTCGCCGGTCTCGAAGGCGTCGCCGTCGTTGGTGTGGTTGGTCGCGGCGCGCGTGCCGGCGGAGATCGTCGCGTAGCCGTCACCGAGCTGCGCGAGGCCGTCGCCGGAGCGGGTGCTCATCGCCGCGACCGCCGACCCCGCCAGCAGGCGGCGCAGGTTCGGGGCGTCGTTGTCCTGCAGGTCCGACCAGGTGAGCGTCGGCAGCGAGATGACCAGGATCCGGTCGGGGCGGTCGGTCGCCCGCGCCGTCCCCCGGCGGGATGCCGCCCCGGCGGGGAGCGCGGCGCCGACGACGAGCGCGACGACCAGGCCGGCTACGAGTGCGCCGAGGAGGCCCCGGCCGGCGCCCGCGAAGCGACGACGGGGATCGGCGGTCTCGGGCACCCGGCAACGCTAACCAGCGCGTCGCGCCGATTCACGGTCATGCCGCGCGCCGCGGTGAGGATCGGCGGCTGCGTGCGAGGCGCTCGAGACGGTCGAGTCGTTCGAGGCGCTCCTCCTCGGCCGCGTCCGCGCGCAGCGCCCAGGCGAGCGCGCCGAGCATCGTTGCGGTGATGCCGAGGACGACCGCGACGCCGGTCGCGAGCATGGCCCGCACGTCGGTGCCCGCGGCCAGCATGTGCACGGTGGTGATCGCGAAGACGCCGTAGCTCGTGAGATGGATCGTGCGCCAGACCGTCGGAGAGAGGTGGCGGCGTAGCCACGACGTCGTCTGGATCGCGACGAGGAGGTACATGCCGACGATCCCGCACGCAACCGCGACGGGATGCCATGACGACGCCAGCGGAACGAGCACGTCGGCGAGCCCGAAGTGCACGAAGTCGTCGAGGAGGATCGACGTCACGTGCACGCCGACGAAGACGAGCGTGAGGACGCCGAGGAACTTGTGCATGTCGAGCAGCCACGCCGGACGGGGTCGCCGGCGCAGCACGCGGGTCGCCATCACGAGGCCCCAGAGGATCGTCGCGACGACGAGGCCCCACGCGACGAGTCCCGACGCGCGGGCCACGTACCAGGTCAGGCGCGACGTGTCCACGGGTCAGCTGCCACCGCTGCGGGTGTGGGGTGTGAAGCCACCGGCGTTGCCGGTCCCGCTGCCGGTGTCACCGAAGCCGTCGCCGAAGTTCCCGTTCGACGGCGGGTTCGCGGGCCGGATCCCGTTGCCCGAGTCGGTGCCCGAGCTCGATGACCCGGCCGACGACCCGGCGGACGACCCGGAGGCGGGCGTCCCCGACGCCCGGCCCTCGTTCAGCGCGATCACGGTCGTGAGCGCGACGACCGCCCCCGCCGAGACGGCGGCCGCGACGATCCGGCCCCGGCGCCAGCTCCCCCGGGGGCGGCGCGCCGGCTCCGGCGCCGCGGGCCCGCCGGATGGATCGACCGTCGACATGGTGGCCTGCTCCTGTTCCCTGCTCCCGGACGGGAACGCGTGCCGGTTCGCAACGACCTCCAGTGTGTACGGGTTCCCGCTGTGACGAGCCTGAGCCGAACCTCGGAGTTCCCTCGGACTTCCCGGCGCTACCCTCGCCGTCCGATGAGCGATCGTGACGGCGAGCTGACGGATCGGCTCGCCGCGGTCGCCGAGCGCACGGCCGCCCTCGTCCCGCCGGCCGACTCCGAGCTCGCGCGCGCGCTCGCGGCGCGGTACTTCGCGCACGTGCCGGCCGACGATCTCCGCGAGCGCGAGCCCGAGCAGCTCGCCCGGACCGTCGTCGCGCACTTCGAGCTGGCCCGCCTACGGGAGCCGGGCGTTCCCGCGGTCCACGTGTGGTCGCCGGCGGCGGCCGACGGAGGGCCGCAGCGGGCGTCGGTCGTCGACGTCGTCACTGACGACATGCCGTTCCTCGTCGACTCGGTCCGCATGGAGCTCAACCGGCGCGGCACGGTCGTCTCGCTGATCGCCCACCCGCAGGTGCCCGTCACACGCGACCGTGACGGGCTCCTGGTCGACGTCGGTGCGCCGGGTGCGCCGGTCGAGTCGTTCCTGCACTTCGAGATCGCCCGCCTGCCGGGACCGGAGGCGCTCGCCGCGCTGCACCGCGACGTGCTCCGGGTGCTCGGCGACATCCGCGCCGCCGTCGACGACTGGGAGGCGATGAACGACCGGGCGCTCGAGCTCGTGGCGAGACTCGAGCAGGACCCGCCGCCCCTGCCGAAGCGCGAGGTCGCCGAGGGAAGGGCATTCCTGAAATGGCTCGCGGCGGACCACTTCACGTTCCTCGGCTACCGCGAATACGACCTGATCACCGAGGACGGCGTCGACGCGCTCCGGATCGTCGAGGGCCGCGGGCTCGGGATCCTGCGAGGGCCCCACGGCGGGAGCCGGCCGTCGGCGTCGTTCCTCGCGTTGCCGACGGAGGCTCGCCGGCACGCCCGTGACCGCGACCTGTTGCTCCTGACGAAGGCGAACTCGCGGTCGACGGTGCACCGGCCGGTGTTCCTCGACTACGTCGGCATCCGTCGCTTCGACGCCGACGGGAACGTCACCGGCGAGTACCGCTTCCTCGGGCTCTACACGTCGAGCGCGTACCAGGAGAGTCCCCGCACGATCCCGGTCATCCGCCGGAAGTACGAATACGTGTTGAAGCACGCCGGGTTCACACTCGACAGCCACTCCGGTCGTGACCTCGTGCAGACGCTCGAGACATACCCGCGCGACGAGCTGTTCCAGAT
>DASRHL010000357.1:0-4786 GCA_035650535.1 Acidimicrobiia bacterium | reverse complement strand
ACCGACAAGGCGAAGGGTGCGGCGCTGAAGGCGTGGCTCACCTACATCCTGGGCAAGTCGGGGCAGAAGCTGGCGAAGACGGTCGACTTCGCTCCGCTGCCCAAGGCGCTCGCCGCCCAGGCCATGGCCGACGTGAAGCAGATCGGTAGCTAGCCGGTTCGCTTCCGCGGGGAGGGACGGTCCATCCCCCCAGGGCACGTCCCTCCCCGCACCCCTATCCTCCCTGGCGCACCGATGGCGACGACCACCGACACCCTCCCCGTCGACCCGCTTCCCGCCGGTCGACCGCGCCGGTTGAGCGAGGGTGCCCGGCCGCCCGGCTCGATCACCGACCGGCTCTTCCGGTGGCTGGCGCTGCTCGCCGGGCTGCTCGTCCTCGCGATCCTTGCCCTGATCGCGATCTCGACGACGGGCAAGGCACTCCCGTGGTTCCGTGACCAGGGCCTCTTCCACGCCGTCTTCGCCGACGACTGGGACCCGGCGAAGGGCCACCTCGGCGCCGGCGCGCTCCTCTACGGGACGTTGCTCGTCGGCGTGATCGCGATGGTGTTCGCGGTGCCGATCAGCGTCGGCATCGCGCTGTTCGTCACGGAAGTCTGCCCGCGGTTCGCGCGGCGGCCGATCATCTACGTCATCGACCTGCTCGCCGCGATCCCGTCGGTCGTGTTCGGGCTCTGGATGCTCAACTCGTTCTCCCAGCCGACCCTGCGCGACGCCTACAACTGGATCTCCGACGCCACTTCGGGTGTGCCCATCCTGAAGGACCTCACCGCGTCGCCGGCCCAGAACGGCCTCAGCTACATGACCGCCGGACTCGTCGTCGGCGTGATGGTGACGCCCATCGTCACGTCGCTGGTGCGGGAGGTCTTCGCCACCTGCCCGCCGGCGCAGAAGGAGGCGGCGCTCGCGCTCGGCGCGACCCGGTGGGAGATGATCCGCGGCGCGGTCTTCCCGCACAGCCGGAGCGGCATCGTCGCCGCGAGCATGATCGGGCTCGGCCGCGCGTTGGGCGAGACGATCGCGGTCGCACTCGTCGTCGGCGGGTCACCCAACCTCTCCGAGAAGCTGTTCGGCTCGGGCCAGACCATGGCCGGGATCATCCCGAACGAGTTCGGTGAGGCCAGCGGCACGCACCGGGCCGCGCTGATCGGACTGGGCGTCGTGCTGTTCGTCGTCACGATCGCCGTCGGGATGGTGGCGCGGGCGGTCGTCGCCCACGCCGACCGGCGGAAGGGCATCCGGTGAGCACGGTCGTGTCCGCGCCGACGCCGCCCCGGCGGTCGATCCTCGAGCCGAGCCGCGGCGTCCGCGCCCGCAAGGCCCGCAACCTCGTCGCGACGGTTCTCATCGCCGTCTGCCTGGCGATCGCGACCGTGCCGCTCGTGCTCGTCATGGTCTTCGTGGTCGGCAAGGGCGGCAGCGTCTTCGGTTGGGACTTCCTCAGCAGCGACATCCCCGTGTTCGACCGGCTGAGTGGCGGCGGCATGGGGCCGGCCGTCGTCGGGACGCTGGTCATCACCGGCACCGCGACGCTGATGTCCGTCCCCCTCGGGATCCTCGGCGGGATCTATCTCAACGAGTACGGCGGGACACGAACCCTTGCACGCGTCGTCCGCTTCATGGCGGAGGTCATGACGGGCGTCCCGTCGGTCGTGATGGGGCTCTTCATCTACACCGTCTGGGTCCTCCACTTCAAAGAGCAGACCGGGTTCGCCGGTGCCCTTGCCCTCGGCGCGCTGATGCTCCCGATCGTGATCCGCACGACCGACGAGATCCTCCGCCTCGTTCCCAACGAGTTGCGCGAAGGCAGTTTCGCTCTCGGCAGCCGCAAGGTCCGGACGATCCGCACCGTGGTGCTGCCGCACGCCATGCCCGGCATCGTCAGCGGCTCACTGCTCGCGGTCGCCCGCGCCGCGGGCGAGACGGCCCCGCTGCTGTTCACGATCGGCATCACCTCGAAGCCGAACTGGAACCCGTTCAGTGGCACGAACACCACGCTGTCCGCACAGATCTTCCGAAACGCCGCGTCACCGTTCCCGGCCGCGCTCGAACGTGGCTACGGCGCGGCCCTGGCGCTCGTCCTGCTCGTCTTCCTCTTCACCGCGCTCGCTCGGGTCGTCACCGCGATCTACTCACGCCGCGCGTCGGCAGCCTGACATGGGAGTCGTCATGAGCGACAGCAACGTCGCCCCCGCTATCGTCGACGAGGTGTTGACCCGGCCGCCCGCCGACGCGCACGGTCCGGGACCCGCGGAGGACGTCGGCGCGGGTGCGACCGAGGAGCCCGCCGAGCAGCCTCGCGAGCTGGTCTTCGAGCTCGAGAACCTCGAGATCCAGTACAGCGGCGTCACGGCCGTGAACGGCGTGAGCCTCGACATCGCCGCCAACGAGATCACCGCCTTCATCGGGCCGTCCGGGTGCGGCAAGACGACCGTCCTCCGATCGCTCAACCGCATGCACGACCTGACGCCCGGCGCCAAGGTCATCGGCCGCATCACCTACCACGGCGAGGATCTCTACGGGCCCAGGGTCGACCCGGCCGAGGTCCGCCGGCGGATCGGGATGGTCTTCCAGAAGCCGAACCCGTTCCCGAAGTCGATCCACGACAACATCGCGTACGGCCCCCGCATCAACGGCCGCAAGCGCGGCGAGCTCGACGACATCGTCGAGCACGCGCTGACACGTGCCGCCCTCTGGGACGAGGTGAAGGACAAGCTGAAGAAGAGCGCACTCGCGCTCTCCGGCGGCCAGCAGCAGCGCCTCTGCATCGCCCGGGCGCTCGCGGTGGAGCCGGACGTCATCCTGATGGACGAGCCCTGCTCGGCGCTCGACCCGATCGCGACGGCGCGCATCGAGGACCTGATGGATGAGCTGAAGCGCGACTACACGATCGTGATCGTCACCCACAACATGCAGCAGGCCGCGCGTGTCTCCGACCGGACGGCGTTCTTCACCGCCGAGGTCGACGACAAGGGCCGGCGGCACGGGCTGCTCGTGGAATACGACGTCACGGAGACGATGTTCACCAACCCGTCGGACCCACGCACCGAGGGTTACATCACGGGACGGTTCGGCTGAGCGCCGACCGCAGCGCCGTGTCGGGAACGACATGAGGACCAAGAAGCAGACCGTCGTCGCGCTCGAACGGGAGCTCGCGCGCGAGATCGCCCGGGCCGCCCGCGCCGAGATCGACCGCGAGCGGCTGGCCCACGCGCTCGACGCCTTCGAGGACGGCGTCGTCGTCGTCGACGAGAAGGGCGTCGAGGTCCGGCGCAACCCGGCCGCCGAGCGGTTCCGGGCCGGCCGCCACGGCGCCGCCCTGGCCGAGGAGGGCATCGGCGAGCTGCTCGAGCAGGCGCGGGAGGGCGTCGCCCAGGAACGTGAGCTGCTGCTGTTCGGGCCGCCCCGCGAGGCGCTGCTCCTGCGCGGCGTCCCGCTGGTGCGCGACGGCGTCACCGTCGGCGCCGCCGCGTTCGTACGGGACATCACCGAGCTCCGCCGGGTCGAAAGCGTCCGGCGCGACTTCGTCGCCAACGTGAGCCACGAGCTGAAGACGCCCATCGGCGCGATGGAGCTGCTGGCCGAGACGGTCGCCAGCTCCGACGACATCGAGGTGATGCGCAGGCTGTCCGAACAGCTCGCACGCGAGGCCGATCGGCTCGCCCGCATCGTCGACGACCTGCTCGACCTGAGCCTCATCGAAGCCCAGGAGGCGCCGACCCGCGACCGTATCCCGGTGCGCGTCGTCGTCGACGAGGCGGTCGAGCGCGTCCGATCGATGGCCCTGGCGCGCAACATCACGCTGCGGGTCGGCCGCGTCACTGGCGATCTTGCGATCGACTGTGACCCGGCTCAGGTCGTCAGCGCGGTGACGAACCTCCTCGACAACGCGATCAAGTACTCGGAGGATGGTCAACGCGTCGAGATCTCGGCCGCGCGTGACGGTGACCGGGTCGTCATCGCGGTGCGCGACGAGGGCGTCGGGATCCCGTCGCGTGACCTCGAGCGCATCTTCGAACGGTTCTACCGGGTCGACAAGGCGCGCAGCCGCGCCACCGGCGGGACGGGGCTCGGCCTGTCGATCGTGCGCCACGTCGCGCAGGCCCACGGCGGCGAGGTCGCCGTAGAGTCCATCGAAGGTGAGGGCTCGACCTTCCGCTTCATTCTCCCGCTCGCCGACAACGCCAACGGAGTGAGTACCGCCCATCCGCCGCCGGGCGTGTCGGCGTCCGGCAACGGCACCGGCGGGAACGGTCCCGGCGTTCCCAACACCGAGGAAGTGTGATGGCTGATCCGCCCACGATCCTGGTCGTCGACGACGAGCCCTCGTACCGCGACGCTCTTTCCGTCGCGCTGCAACGCGAGGGCTTCATCGTCGAGACCGCCGCCGACGGCCCCGAGGCCGTCATGAAGTTCGACTCGGTGCGCCCGGCGCTCGTGCTCCTCGACGTCATGCTGCCGCAGATGTCCGGGGTCGACGTCTGCCGCGAGATCCGCACGCGCTCCCAGGTCCCGATCATCATGGTGACGGCCCGCAACGCGGAGATCGACGCCGTCGTCGGGCTCGAGGTCGGTGCCGACGACTACGTCACGAAGCCCTTCCGCCTGCGCGAGCTCGTCGCGCGGGTGCGGGCGTCGATGCGACGGGCGCCCGCGAACGAGAACGGCGGGACAGTCGCGGAGGACGTCGTCGAGGTCGGCGAGGTGCGCCTCGACGCGTCACGCCACGAGGTCTTCGTGCGTGACCGGCTCGTCCCCTTGCCGCTCAAGGAGTTCGAGCTGCTCG
>DASRHL010000356.1:0-10069 GCA_035650535.1 Acidimicrobiia bacterium | reverse complement strand
GTCCTCGAGGTCCTCGGCGAGGACGACGAACTCGTCACCGCCGAGCCGGCCCACGGTGTCGGAGGTGCGCAACCCCTCCCGCAGCCGCTGTGCGACCTGAACGAAGAGCTGGTCGCCGGCGAAGTGACCCAGGCTGTCGTTGACGATCTTCACGCGGTCCAGGTCGATGTAGAGCACTGCGAGCTCGGCTCCCGTCCGGGCGGCTCGTGACACCGCGTGCTCCAACCGGTCGAGCAGGAGCGCGCGGTTCGGCAGGCCGGTGAGCGCGTCGTGCGTCGCCTCCTGGATGAGCGCGCGCTGCACCTCCTTCAGCTCGGATGCGTCGCGCACGATCGCCGAACAGTGGTCGATCGACCCGTCGGGGCCGCGGTGCGCGACGAGCACGACGCTCGTCGGCGTTCCCGCCCGCGGGCCGGCGAGCGCGGCCTCCCCACGCCAGACACCTTCCCGCCGCAGCGTCGGCAGCGCGTCGTGGTACAGCACCGCACCGCTGGGCGCGTCGAACAGCTCGAAGAGCGTCCGGCCGGCCAGGGCGGACGCGAGCTCGGGACCGTCGGCGTCCTCGATCCCGAGGCAGCGGGCGCCGACGCGGTTGACGTTGATCAGCAGGCCGGACGGCTCGAACAGGGCGACGACGTCGGCGGCCGCCTCGAGCAGCGCGCTCAGCCGTTCGGTCGTCTGGCGGGCCCGGATCTCCTCGGCGTTCGACGTGGCCAGCGAGCGTTCGAGCAGCTCGCGGTCGCGGTCGGCCCGTTCGTAGGCCGCGTCGACCGAGCGCAGCAGCGCCGACCAGCGCCGCTCGTCCGGCGGCTCGTTGCCGTCGAGCGCGAGGCGTCGCAGCTGGCGCTCCAGCAGGAGGTGGCGTCGCATCTGGTCCGCGCGGCCGTCGGTCACCACCCTGCCCGCGTCGTCTCGTCCCGGCATCCTCGCCTTCCCAGCCCGGTTGCGGTTTCGCCCCTGCTGGCCCAAGGGATCGACCGCTGACCGCCCGTCCTTTACCCGCGTCTGTGGCGAAACCCGCCGGAGAGAGGGGAAAAGGCGCAGACGCGGAGGGGGTTACTCAGTGGCGAGGACGGCCGCCGGGCGGTCGCGGAGGGCGGCCGTGGCGGCGAGGGCGCCGATCCCGTTCGCGACGACCACCGCGACGACGCCGACCAGCACCACGGCCGCCACCGGGACCTCGACGTGGGCCCGGAGCCCGAGCCCCTCGGCCACGAGCCGCCAGACCACACGCCCGACCGCGAACCCGGCGGGGATGCCGACGACCAGGCCGAGCCCGGTGAGGATGGTCGACTGGTAGGCGATCGCGGCCCGCACGTCGCGCCGTTCGAACCCGATGGTGCGCAGCACGGCCAGCTCATGCCGCCGCCGGCGGGCACCGACCACGATCGCGTGGCCCACGGCGACGCCGGCGAGGAGGGCCAGGAGCCCGCCGAGGATCAGCGGCAGGTCGTCGACCTGCTCGATGCGGTCGATCTCGACCGGGAGCGTCGCCGGGCGCCCGACGGCGCCCGAGAACCGCCAGAGCCCGGCCGCCGTGCGCGGGAGCCGGTCGGGGTCGACCCCGGGTGCGAACCGGGCGAGGATCGACACGTTCGGTGCGTCCTGCGGACCGGCGAGGCGCGCGAACGCGGCGCTCGTCATCGCCGCGCCGCCGGCGAGGGGCTCGGGATCGTCGCTCGCGAGGCTCGCGAACACCATCTGGCCCACGATCCGGAGCCGCCCCATCGCGACGGGTCCGCGGACGCGCACGGTGTCGCCGACCGACTTCCCGGTCGCGTCGAGCGCGTCCGCACCGAGGGCGATCTCGCGTGCGTTGTGCGGTGCGCGCCCTTCCACGATCGTCGGCTCGATCGAACCGCGGAGCGGGTGGAGCCCCCACCCGGTCAGCGGGTGCCCGTCGACCTCGAAGCTCTCCAGGCACACGGCCTCGATCTCGGCGAGGACCTTCCGGGGCGCGAGCCGGTTCGAGACGTCGCCGCACACCGCCCGGTTCCGCGTCTGCAGCGGACCGTTCGGCTCGACCACCGTGTCCCACGACCAGCCGTAGAGGCGCGGCGTGGTGACCAGGCGGTCGAGGCTCGCGCTGAACACGACCACGGCGACGATGCCCAGCGTCGCCAACGCGGCACCGGCGAACGCCGAGCGCACCGGTACCGCGCTCCGGCCCCGTCCCGGTTCGAGCGCCATCCGGAGACCCGTCGTGAACGCCGGTGTCGCCCGGGCTCCCTCGGCGAGCCGCGCCGCCGCGGACGGCGACGGGACCCCGGCGCGGGAACGGTCGCGAGCCGGTGCGTGGGCGATGCGCCACGCCGCAGCCGCGGCGAGGAGCACGACGAAGCCGATCACGGCGAGCGCGCCGACGCCGAGCACGAGCCCGTCGGCGTCGAGACCGGGATCGATCTCGGCCCGGCGGGCCACGCCGAAGGGCAGCAGCGGCGAGAGGAGCACCGCGATCACGACGGCCAGCGCCGCGCCGCCGACCGCCGCGGGCACCGCGAGCAGGGCGACGGACGCGGCCCGCTGGCGCGCGGTCAGACCGAGCGACGCGAGCGTCTGCTGGTCGCGTTCCTCGGCGCCGAGCTGGCGGAGCGTGACGATGCCGACCGCGGTGACCCCGGCGAGCGCGGCGACGCCCGCGAAGATCCAGAGCGCGAGCGCGAGGACGTCGATCGCGTCGCTCGCGCCGGACGTCTCGGACGCGACTCCGAGTGCCTGGATCAACGAGTCGCCGAAGATGCGGCGCGCGGCCGCGATCGTCGCCGGGACGTCCGCCGCGCCGCGCCTCGTGCGGACGCGGAGCAGGTCGCCCACGAACGTGCCGATGCGGTCGCGGTACTGCTCGTAGAACGCACGGGTGGGGACGACGACGCCGCCGAACCCGCCGGTCACGCCGAGGTCGAGGGGCCGCCGCACGAGCCCGACGATCCGGAACGTGACGCGCGGGCCGGCGGGCGGCCCGGGATCGGCTCCTGTGGCTCCGAGCTGCGTCTGGGCCGGCGTCCACGACTCGACGGTCAGCGTGCCGCCCACACCGATGTGGTGTTGCGAAGCGAACGACTCGCTCACCGCCAGCTCGTCGGCTCGCGACTGGCGTGGCAGCCGTCCCGCGACGACGAGCGGGCGGTCGACGGCGTGGGCGAACGACTCGTCGACCGCGGCGGCGCTCGGCACCGTCTCGCCGTAGCTCGTGCCGTTCGGGATCGTCAGGATCATCTGGTAGAGGACGCCCACCCCGGCGACGGTCGGGACGCGCCGGACGGCAGCGAGCTGTGCGGGCGACGCCACGCCGACGTCGAGCTCGATGTCGCCCGAGCGGCTGTACGCGCGGAAGCGGTCGAGGGCGCTCGCGGTCCGGCGCGCGCCCGCGACGGCCGTGAGCACCGCCGCGGCGGCCACCGCGACGAGCAGCGTGACGACGAGCAGCCCGCGCCAGTGCCGGCGCATGGCTGCGCGGGTCACGAGGAGGACCGCCATCACGCGGATCATCGCGGAGTCCCCCTGCACCGGCCACCAGGGCACCCCGCGCGCCGTGGGGGTACCTGCACCACCCGGTTACGGCGGGTTCACGAACCGCTCCCGGAGCCGGGCCTTCTCGACCTTCCCCATCGTGTTGCGGGGCAGCGCGTCGACGACGTGGACGCGCTTGGGGACCTTGTAGCCCGCCAGCCGTTCCCGCGCTGCCGCCCGGAGGCCGGCCTCGTCGACGGTGGCGCCCGGTTCGGCGACGACGACGGCCACGACGGCCTCGCCCAGATCGGCGTCGGGCACGCCGACGACCGCGCTCTCGACGACGCCGTCGAGCGCGTCGAGCACGTCCTCGACCTCCTTCGGGTACACGTTCAACCCGCCCGAGATGACGAGGTCCTTCGAGCGCCCGACGATCGTGAGGTAGCCGTCGCCGTCGAACGTGCCGAGGTCGCCGGTCCGGAAGAACCCGTCGGCCGTGAACTCCGTCGCCGCCAGCTCGGGCCGGCGCCAGTAGCCGGAGAACACGTTGGGCCCGCGGACCTCGACGCCGCCGATCTCGCCGGGCCGGCACACGATCCCGCCGTCGGACACGACCCGCACGTCCACCCCGGGGAGCCCGAACCCGACGGTGCCCGGGCGGCGGTCGCCGTCGAGCGGGTTCGAGGTGAGCATCCCGGTCTCGGTCATGCCGTACCGCTCGAGGATCGCGTGTCCGGTGCGCTCAAAGAACTCGTCGTGCGTCGACGCGAGCAACGGCGCCGAGCCCGACACGAACAACCGCACGTGCGCGCACAGGTCGGCGTCGAAGCGCGGATCGGCGAGCAGCCGTGTGTAGTACGTGGGCACGCCCATGAACACGGTGCAGCGCGCGATCTGCGCGACGACCGCGTCGACGTCGAACCGAGGGAGGAACACCATGCCCGTGCCGTTCGCGAGCACGCAGTTGGTCGCGACGAACAGACCGTGCGTGTGGAAGATCGGCAGCGCGTGCAGCAGCACGTCGTCGGGCCGGAAGCCCCAGACGCGGTGGAGCGCGACCGCGTTCGACGTGAGGTTGCGTTGCGAGAGCATGGCGCCCTTCGGCCGGCCGGTCGTCCCGCTCGTGTAGAGGATCGCCGCGAGGTCGTCGGGCGTCCGGTCGACGTCGTCGAACGTGTCGGGCTGGGCGGCCGCGAGCTCGGCGAGCGAACCGTCGCCCCGGGCGTCGGCGGTGACGACGTGCGGCGCGCGGACCGACCCGGCCCGGACCGGGTCGCACACGACCACGGCCGGCTCGGCGTCGCCGAGCAGGTACTCGACCTCGGCGTCCGAGTAGGCGGTGTTCATCGGGACCAGCACCGCGCCGGAGCGGACGCACGCGAGGTACAGCAGGACCGCCAGCGGCGACTTCTCGACCTGCACGGCGACGCGGTCGCCGGGCCCGGCTCCGAGTGACGTGAGGGCGTGCGCGAGCTGTGCCGAGCCCCGCAGCGCGTCGCCGTAGGTGTAGACCGCGGGCCGCGCCGCGGTGCCGTCGGGGACGTCGATGAAGACCGCGTCCGGGTCGCGCCCCGCGAGATCGAACAGCTCGGTGAGCGTTGCGGCCTCGGTCACGCGCCCGAGACCGCCGCTCGGGTACGAGGGTCGATGGTTACGCTGGCGCCGATGCTCGGGTGCGCCTGCTGGGCCTGGACCGCAATCATCGCGTTCGCCGTCCTCGGTGCGATCAGCACGCTCGGGATCTGGCGGCACCGCCGCGCGCTCGACCGGACACGCACGAAGCTCTGACGGGCTGGAAGGCGCGCGACCCTACGCAGTGGCGAGCGCGCCGATCTCCTCGGGTCGCAGCTTCCGCTCCGCGATCCCCGCGAAGCCGTCGCCACCTGTGTAGGTGTCCTCGCCGCGCGCCTTGCCGTCGGCGTCCATGGGCCAGAGGGTCGCCATGCGGGCCTCGTAGAGGTAGTACGCGTCCGGGTCGTCGACCTCGATGCCGCGCGCCAGGAGCGTGCGACCGGGGTACGCCATCCGCATGAGCCCCTCCGTGAGGATGCAGTCGCGGTCGACGACGAGCCGGTCGACGTCGAGCTGCAAGCGGGTCGCGCCCGACGCGATGAAGTCCTCGTAGAAGCGACGGACGCCGTCCTTGCCGACCGGGTTCATCGCCGGCTCGGTCGTGCCGTAGGCGTGGTACGCGACGTCGTCGGAGAGCGTCGCGAGCAGGCCGTCGATGTCGCCGACGGCCTCCGCCTTCATGTGCTCGAGGACGGTCTCGAGGTTGCGGCGCAGCACGGGATCGGTCTCGGTGGCGAGCCGCTCCTCCACCTTCGCCCACGTCCGGTTCGGGTCGATCAGCAGCGCCATCGCCAGCCCTCCTGCATGCCTCGCCGACGGGCGAGGATCACGGCTCTCTGCGCCGCAGGGTACCTGTGGCGCGGCTTCCTACGCGGCGGGGCGGTAGCGGCGGCGGAAGGCGATGGCCGCGGCTGCGCCCGCGGGGAGCGGCAGCCAGAACGAGAAGAGGCGGAACACGAGCGTCGCGAGCAGCGCCGCGGGCGCCGGGATCCCGGCCAGGACGAGCGTGGCCGAGAGGCCGGCTTCGACGAAGCCGACACCGCCGGGGGTGAGCGGCACCCACGAGAGCACCGAGGCGGCGACGAACGCGAACAGCACGAGCATCGGGTTGGGGGAGGCCCCGATGGCCACGAGGACGATCAGCAGGGCCAGGTACTCGAGGACCCAGCGGCCCATGGCGGCGGCGACGGCGACCACCCAGCGGTTGCGGAGCACCGAGACGAGCTCGTCGCGCTCGGAGGCGAGGCGGTCGTCGAGGCCGGCGACGGGGTGGTGGCGGCGGACGGCGTTGTGCGCCGCCTGGGTCGTGCGGCCGAGGAAGCGCACCGCCCGTTCGCTGGAGAGGAAGCAGCCCGCGAGCGCGGCGACGACGGCGAAGAGGGCGGCGCCGGTCCAGGCGCCGATCGCCAGGCCCGACGGGACGTGCGCGCCGAGGACGAGCGCGGGGAGCGTGGCCAGCGGCATGGCGCACAGCGACATCACGAGCAGGACCGTCTGGATGCTCAGGCCCGAGAGCGCCTTGGGCATGTCGACGCCGGCGTCGCCGAGCATCCGCACCTGGAGGGCCAGGCCGGTCGCGCCGCCGCCGGGCGTGATGCGATTGAACGCGTTCGCCGCGAGCTGGGTGGTCGCGTTGGTGAACCAGTCGTCACTCTGCAGAGCGATCATCTGGACCACCCAGATGCACACGAAGACACCGCCCTCGAGGAGGAGCAGCGCCGCCATCCACGCCGGGTGGACCCGGTCGAGCCCGTCCCAGGCGGCGAAGACCTGCGACATCTTGGGCGCGAGGAGCCAGAGGCAGGCGAGCGTGACCGCGAGCACGCCGAGCCGTCCCCACGGCAGTCGCCGGGGAACCGGTCCGGTCTCGTATCTGGCGGTCTCGGGAACTCCGGGTCCCGGGCCGCTCTGCAGCAGCGGCATCGACGTCCTTCGCGCGCACGGTGGCCCCGAGCGTGTTCATCGGCGCGATCCCTCCGGATCTGAACGTGCGGATCCGGATCCGCTCGTCTCCGCGGGGGCGCCGTCAGGGGCGGCGAGTCCGGGGAAGCGGTCGACCTTTCGTAGGGAGGGGAAGAGCCACCACCAGCCCGTCGCCACCAGCAGCGTCGCCGCGCCGCCGAGGACGACCGCCCCGGTCACCCCGATGAGCTGACCGACCGCTCCCGATTCGAAGCCGCCGAGCTCGTTCGAGGCCCCGATGAACACCATCTCGACCGCGAACACCCGGCCGCGCTTGTCCTCGGGGGTGATGAGGGGAACCAGGGTACCCCGGATGAACACCGAGATCGCATCGGCCCCCGAGAGGACCATCAGCGAGACGAAGGCGACGGCGAAGCTCCCGGTGACGCCGAGGACGATCGTGAACAGGCCGAAGACCGCCACGGCGGCCAGCAGGGTGACCCCCACGTGCCGCCGCACCGGCCGCCAGGCGAGCGTCAACGTCATCAGCGCCGCGCCGATCCCGGTGGCGGCCCGCAGCCAGCCCAGGCCGACGGCCCCCACGCCGAGGTCGTCGGCGATCGCGGGGAGCAGCGCGACGGCGCCGCCGAAGAGCACGGCGAACAGGTCGAGCGAGATGGCGCCGAGCAGCGCCGGCTGGCGCCGGATGAACCGCAACCCCTCCATGGCCTCGTGCAGCCGGCCCCGGGGCATGGCCGCCGCCGCCTCGCCCTCGGTCGCCTCCACACCCGCCTCGAGCAGGGCGTCGGCCCGAACCTCGGCGTCGGTCCGCGGCTCGACGAGGGGGTCGCGGCGCCCGACGCGGACGTCGGGGCGGACCTCCACCGACAGGAGCAACGCCGCCGCGACCACCAGCAGCACCGCCACGACCAGGTACGGGAGCCAGACGGCGACGGCGTACAGGAAGCCGCCGAGGATCGGGCCGATGATCGCCGCGGTCTGCCAGGTGCCCGAATAGCGGACGGTGAGCCAGGGCAGGCGCTCGGGCACGACGATGTCGGGTGGGAGGGCGCGTGTCGCGGGGGTCGCGAACGCGCGCGCGGTCCCGAACGCGAGCGTCAGGAGGAAGATCGGCGCCGACGCGGTGGGGCCGGTGCTCGCGTACCAGGCCAGCGCGCCGACCGCGATCGCCTCGGCCGTCAGGCCCATCGCGGCGATCCGGCGTCGGTCGAACCGGTCCGCGAGCGAGCCCGTGACCAGCACGAGGACGAAGTTGGGCGCGAAGACCGTCAACCCGATGAGACCGAGGTCGAGCTCGCGGCCGGTCAGGTCGAAGACCTGCTTCCCGATGACCGTGTCGAGCGCGAGCGCCGCCGCCGACGACGACAGCGTCGCCCCGAGGAAGGCGCCGACCGACCGCCGCGTGCCGCCCACCGTGGGCTCGGCACTCATCCGCCCGTTCCTCCCTTCCGTCGGTCTCCGGTCGCGGCGCGCCCGGCCAGCCTACGATCCGGTCGTGGCCTCCCTCGACGAGCTGCCGCTGCCCGCGGACACGGTCGGCCTCCTCGAGGGCATGGCGACCACGCGCACGATCCGCCGCTACACCCGTGAGCCGGTCCCGCCCGAGGCGCTGCGCGCCATCCTGTTCGCGGCGACCCGCGCACCCAGCGGTTCCAACCGGCAGGCGTTCCGCTTCCTCGTCCTGACCGACGGGCCGGTGGCCCGGCAGGCGAAGGAGCTCATCGCGCGGGGCGCGCAACGGGCGTGGGGTTCCAAGCGGGAATCCGACGGCTACACGCGGGGCTCGGGCGTCGTGGACGACTCGCCCAAGGCGCGCGTCGCACGGACGATGCAGCGGTACGTCGACGAGTTCGCGACCGTGCCCGTGCTCGTCCTGCCGTGCCTCGTGCGCTACCGGCCACCCGACTCGTTCGAGGGCGCGTCGGTCTACCCGGCCGTCCAGAACCTGCTGCTCGCCGCGCGCGCCATCGGGTACGGCGCGGCGCTGACCGGCTGGCACAAGATCGTCGAGGACGAGTTGCGGCCGCTCCTCGGCATCCCCGACGACGTGTTCGTCGCCGCCACGATCACCATCGGGCGGCCCGAGGGCGGCCACGGACCCGTGCGCCGCCGGCCGATGCGCGAGGTCGTCTTCGAGGACCGGTGGGGCGCGCCCGCCGAGTGGGCCGTCGACCCGCCGGGCACACGCCACGCCGCCGCCGGGCCGCCCGGCCCGCCCCTGCAGACAGCGGAAAGGCAGCCGACATGACGTGGGACTTCTCCACCGAACCGGAGTTCCAGGACAAGCTCGACTGGATCGCCGAGTTCGTCCGCAAGGAGGTCGAGCCGATCGACCTCGCGTTCAGCTCCCACCTCGTCTACGACAAGTCGCACCCGGTGCACCGCGAGGTGATCCGGCCGCTGCAGGAGCAGGTCAAGCAGCAGGACCTGTGGGCCTGCCACCTCGGTCCCGACCTCGGAGGCCTCGGCTACGGCCAGGTGAAGCTGGCGCTCATGAACGAGATCCTCGGCCGCTCGTCGTGGGCGCCGTCGATCTTCGGTTGCCAGGCTCCCGACTCGGGCAACGCCGAGATCCTCGCCCATTACGGCACGGACGAGCAGAAGGAGAAGTACCTGCAGCCGCTGCTCGACGGCGAGATCGTCTCGTGCTTCTCGATGACCGAACCGCAGGGCGGCGCCGACCCGCAGGTCTTCACCTGCCGCGCCGAGCCCGACGGCGACGAGTGGGTGATCAACGGCGAGAAGTGGTTCTCGTCGAACCTCCGCTACGCGGCGTTCGCGATCGTGATGGCGGTCACCGATCCGACGGTCCCCATCTACCAGGGCGCGTCGATGTTCCTCGTCCCGACCGACACGCCGGGCATCGACATCGTCCGCCACACGGGGCTCGGCGCCGAGGCGTTCGGCGAGGGATCGCACGCCTACGTCCGCTACGAGAACGTGCGCGTCCCGAAGGAGAACGTGCTCGGTGGGCCGGGCCAGGCGTTCGTGATCGCGCAGACGCGCCTCGGCGGCGGCCGCATCCACCACGCGATGCGCACCATCGGCGTCTGCCAGAAGGCGATCGACATGATGTGCGAGCGCGCGCTGAGCCGCTACACACACGGCTCGGTGCTGGCGTCGA
>DASRHL010000355.1:0-4906 GCA_035650535.1 Acidimicrobiia bacterium | reverse complement strand
CGACGCATGCGGCGGCGTCGTCACCCCGGAGCACCGCCTTCACCACGACCGGCAGCCCGCTCCACTCACGGAAGCGCTGCAGGTCGTCGAACGTGACCGACGGGTCGAAGTCCGAGACCAGGCCCATGAGGTCGGCGTCGTCGGGCGCGTCGGCCGGCGCCAGGTTCGGGAACCGGAAGAACGCGGGCGGGCGGAGCCCTCCGCCGGGCAAGCGGCGCCGCTCGGTGACCGCGGCTCCGTCGACGCTCGCGACGATCGCGTCGTAGCCGGCGTCGCGCGCCCGCTCGCACAACGCTCGCGTGCGCCCGCGGTCGCGCAGCATGTACATCTGCTGCCATCGGGGCGCGCCCGGCGCGGCGCGCGCGACGTCCTCGAGTGCGGTGTTCGACGCCATCGACACGACCATCAGCGTGCCGACGGCGGCCGCGGCGCGGGCGGTCGCGGCCTCGCCCTCCTCGCACGCGAAGCGGTGCATGGCGGTCGGCGCGATCGCGACGGGGGTCGCGAGGCGGCGCCCGAGGACGGTCGTGCTCGTGTCGACCGTCGACATGTCGCGCAGGACACGGGGCCGGACACGCAGCCGGGCCCACGCTTCCACGTTCGCGGCGAGGGTCACCTCGTCGCCGACCCCGCCCGAGATGTAGTCGACCGCGAGCTGGTCGAGCCGTTCGCAGGCGCGCGCCTCGAGCGTCGCGAGATCCACCGGCTCGAACGCCGGCTCGGTCGCGGGAGTCTCAGACGTCGTCGAACCCCTCCCGGTACGGACCGGCGAGATGACCGCCGTCGACGACGAACTGTGCGCCCGTGCAGTACGAGCTCTCGTCCGACGCGAGGAACAGCGCGAGGTGCGCGACCTCCTCGGGCCGTCCCATGCGCGGGATGGGCTGGTGGTCGAGCAGGCGCTGCAGGCGCTCCAGCACCTCCGGCGGCGCCGTGCGCACGAGTGGGGTCTCGATGACGCCGGGGTGGACGGAGTTCACACGGATCCCGCGCCGGCCGAGCTCGAGCGCGGCCGTGCGCGTCATACCGGTGACCGCGAACTTGCTCGCGGCATAGGTCGTCATACCGGCGACGCCGACGAGCCCGTCGATCGACGAGATGTTGACGATCGAGCCGCCGCCGCGTGCGGTCATGGGCGCGACGGCGGCGCGCATCCCCAGGTAGACACCGCGCAGGTTCGTCGCGAGGACGCGGTCGTGCTCGGCGGGCAGCTCGTCCTCGATGCGCCGAGGCGGGAAGCCGATCCCCGCGTTGTTGACGAGGATGTCGAGACCGCCGAACGCACCGACGGTCTGCTCGACGGCCGCGGCCCACTGGAGCTCGTCCGCGACGTCGAGCGGCACGAACAGGCCCCGCTCGCCGAGCTCCTCGGCAACGGCGCGGCCACCCGGCTCGTCGATGTCGGCGACCGCGACGGCCGCGCCCTCGGAGGCGAACAGCCGCGCCTCCGCCGCGCCCTGCCCGCTCGCCGCGCCCGTGACGAGGGCGACCTTCCCCCCGAGCCGATGCACGGGGCAACCCTCGCGCGGACAGGGCCCCTCCCGCAGGAGGGGCCCTGTTCGGCGGGCGCATCCGACGTCAGGCGGGAGGCGCCGTGGTGGTCGTGGTGGACGAACGGTTGCCGAGCCGCACCTGCACGTCGGTGGAGGTGCCACCGCGCGTGTAGGTGATCTTCACCGAGTCGCCGGGCTGGTGCGAACGGATCGCGTTGCTCAGCGCCGCCGGGCTGTTGACCGTGGTGCCGTCGACCGCGGTGATCACGTCACCGGCCTTGAGGCCGGCGTCGGCCGCCGGGCTCCCGCTCTGCACCGCGTCGACCGCGACGCCCTGTCCGTTGCTCGACGCGGACACCTGCACTCCGAGGAACGCCGAGCTAGTCGCCGGGGTCTGGTTCCCGCCGTTGTCGGGGACGTTGGGATTGACGGGATTCGTACGCGGGTTGGGCGGGAAGAGGTTGCGGCCGTTGCCGTTGCGACCGAGCTCGCCGAGCAGGTCGCGCAGGATCTGCTGCAGGTTCCCGTTGCGGCCGAGCTCCTGGAAGAGCTCGCGCAGCGACCCGTTGGTGTTGCCGAGCGGGAGGTCGCCGTTGGCGGCCTTGTGGACGGCGTCGGCGAGCGACGACGGACCGGAGTCCGCGGTGGCGCGGCCGATCGCGAACCCGCCGCCGAGACCGATCAGCAGGACGAGCAGGGCCGCGAGCAGGCCCTGCCCCGGTGTCCAGCGCCGGCCGGGCGTCGCGCCCGCGGGGACCGGCCCGACCGGCTCGGTCGGGGGTGCCGCGGGCGGCTCGGGCGGCGGAACGGCGCCGGGGGGCAGTGCGCCCGGCGGCGGCGCGCCCCACCCCAGCTCGGCGGGCGCGGGGCCGCCGGCCGCGACCGGGGGCGGCGTCGCCGCGCCCACCAGCGCCGGTTGCTCGTCGGTCGCGTCGCCCGCCGAGGTGTCCGCGGTCGCCGGCTCCGCGACGGTCGGTTCTTCGTTCCCCGCGTCCGGCGCGGGTTCGTTCGACGTCTCTTCCTCGGACATGGTGCTCCTCGAGCTGATGGTGCGACCGGCGCTGCCGCCGGCACTCACCCGTAACGTTTCGGCAACTTCCAAGGGTTCCCGAAGTGGAGGCGCGGAGCGAGTCGCTTTCTGAGAGTGCTCTCAGACCGTCGGGTGTCGCGCGCGGGGCGGCGCGCGTCACCAGGCGACGGGCAGCGTCCTCCGACCCCAGAGGTTGAACGGGACGATCCGTTCGGGCGCGCCCGCGAGCCGGAGCGACGGCACGCGCTCGACGAGGCGTTCGAGCGTGACGCGCGCCTCGAGCCGCGCCAGCGCGGCGCCCGGGCAGAAGTGCGCGCCGAACCCGAAGCTCAGGTGCCGGCGGGTCTCGTCGACCGGCCGCTCGAGGCGGAACGTCTCCGCGTCGTCGAAGACGGCCTCGTCGCGGTTGGCCGACGCGTAGCAGAGCATGACCTTCGACTTCTCCGGGATGGTCACGCCGTGGAGCGGGACGTCGCGCGTCGGCGTCCGGAACAGTCCGAGCACCGGCGGGTCGTGGCGCAACGACTCCTCGACCACCCCGTCGACGAGCTCGGGTGACGTGCGCAGCGCCTCCCACCGTTCGGGTACCTCGAGCAGGCGCCATACGACGTTCGTCAGCAACGCGGTGCTCGTCTCGTTCCCGCCGAGGAGGAGCAGGAGCAACATCCACTGCAGCTCGTGGTCGCTCAGCCGGCGCCCGTCGACCTCGGCGGCGGCGAGCCGGCTCACGAGGTCGTCGCGTGGCTCCGCGCGACGCGCCGCGATCACCGTCGAGAAGTACTCGTCGAACGCGGCGCGCGGCGCAGCACTGGCGCGCGGGTCGGGGAGGTTGTACGTGGCGGTGAGGTCGTTCGACATCTGCTTGAAGCGCGGGAGGTCCTCGGGCGGGATGCCGAGCAGCTGCGCGATCACGATCGTGGGCAATGGGCACGCGTAGGCGTCGTGGAAGTCGGCCGCGCGATCGGACGCGGCCAGCATCGCGTCGAGGAGCTCGTCGGCGAGCGCGCCGATGGGCTCCTCGAGCTGCTCGACGGTCCGCGGGGTGAACGCGCGGCTGAAGAGCTGGCGGAACGCGGTGTGTTCGGGCGGGTCGTTCACGAGCCCGGCCGGCTTCGTGTACTGCGGGCTCTGCCCGTAGCGAATCGACCACACCGTCGGGTCGGCCAGCGCGTCGCGCACGTCCTCGTACCGGCTCAAGGTGAAGAAGGGCGGGGTGAACTCCGTGCGGTGCACGGGACACGTGGCGCGTAGCGCGGCGTACCCGGGGAAAGGGTCGGCGAGGGTCTCCGCCGAGAAGGGGTCGTAGACCGACTTCCCGCTCTCGGCCTTCTCGCTCATGGGGGCAGTCTGGCACCGGGGGCGGGCCGGCGGAGTGGGTGGTGGGCGCCCGGTACCCTGACGCCCACCAGCAGGCCGGCGGGAGCACCGGATGACGCGCATCCCCTACAAGTGGATCGTCGCCTCCGTCTTCGTCTGCGCCGCGTTCATGGACATCATGGACACGACGATCGTGAACGTCGCGCTCCCCACGCTGGCGCGGGAGTTCCACGCCTCGACGGCGAGCATCGAGTGGGTCGTGATCGGCTACCTCCTCTCGCTCGCCATCTGGATCCCGGCGTCGGGCTACATCGGCGACCGGATCGGCACGAAGAAGGTGTTCCTGTTCGCGCTGGCGACCTTCACGACCGCGTCGGCGTTGTGCGGGCAGGCGTCGAGCCTCGGCGAGCTCGTGGGATTCCGCGTGCTCCAGGGCGTCGGCGGCGGCATGCTCGTGCCCGTCGGGACGGCGATGCTCTTCCGCGCGTTCCCCCCGATCGAACGGGCGCGCGCGTCGACCATCCTCATCATCCCCACCGTCCTCGCCCCCGCCCTCGGTCCGATCATCGGCGGCTGGCTCGTCACCGACGTCTCGTGGCGCTGGATCTTCTACGTCAACGTCCCGGTCGGGATCTTCGGGTTCCTCGTCGGCTTCTTCCTCCTGAAGGAGCACCGGGAGCCGCGCGCCGGTCGCTTCGATGCCCCCGGGTTCGTCCTCTCGGGGCTGGCGCTCGCCCTCGTGCTGTACGCGCTGTCGGAAGCGCCCGAGAAGGGCTGGACGTCGAGCGTCATCCTCCTCACCGGGATCGGCGGCCTCGCGCTCTTCGCGCTCCTCGGCTACGTCGAGACCCACGTCCCGGAGCCGATGCTCGCGCTGCGCCTCTACAAGGAGCGCATGTTCCGCAACGCCAACTTCGTCCTCGCGCTCACCTACGGGAGCTTCGCCGGCGTGCTGTTCCTGCTGCCGCTGTTCCTCCAGGAGCTGCGGGGCCTCTCGGCGCTCGAATCGGGGCTCACGACGTTCCCGCAGGCGGTCGGTGTGATGGTCTCGAGCCAGCTCGTCGGG
>DASRHL010000354.1:0-6658 GCA_035650535.1 Acidimicrobiia bacterium | reverse complement strand
GAGATCGACCCGGCGGACCACCGCACCGTCCGCACGATCCGGACGCCCGAGACGCTCGCCATCCGCCACGTCGGCTACACGCTGCCGGACACGGGCATCGGCAGCTACCCCTGCGCCTGCTGAGGTCCGGGCGCGAGCGAGGGTCGCGGGGCGGACGCTCGTCGCTCCTCGCCGGTATGCGAGGCGCCTGGCTAGCGTGCGGGCGATGGACTTCGCCCCTTCGCCCCGCACGCTCGAGCTGCGCGACGAGCTGCAAGCCTTCGTCGACGAGCGCCTGGCTCCCGCCGAGCCCGTCTACCGGCAGCAGGTCGCGGACTCCGGCGACCCGCACTTCCACCCGCCCGTCATGGAGGACCTGAAGGCCGAGGCCCGACGCCGCGGTCTCTGGAACCTCTTCCATCCCGACCCCGAGTACGGCGCGGGCCTCACGAACCTCGAGTACGCGCCGCTCTGCGAGATGATGGGCCGCCACCCGCTGCTCGGCGAGGCGACGAACTGCTCGGCGCCCGACACGGGGAACATGGAGATCCTCTCCCGGTTCGGCACGCCGCTGCAGAAGGAGCAGTTCCTGCGCCCGTTGCTCGACGGCGAGGTGCGCTCGTGCTTCGCGATGACCGAACCGTGGGTCGCGAGCTCCGACGCCACGAACCTGCAGAGCCGGATCGAGCGTGACGGCGACCACCACGTCGTCAACGGGCACAAGTGGTGGACGAGCGGCGCGGCCTCGGCCCGTTGCAAGTTCGCGATCTTCCTCGGCGTCTCCGACCCCGACGCGGAGACGTACCGCCGCCAGTCGATGATCCTCGTGCCGATGGACACGCCGGGGGTCACCGTCGTGCGCTCGCTGCCCGTCTTCGGCCACGACGCGGGAGGTGGCCACTGCGAGACGCTGTGGGAGAACGTGCGTGTCCCGGCCGAGTACCTCCTCGGCGAGGAGGGCGGCGGGTTCGCGATCGCGCAGGCCCGGCTCGGCCCGGGCCGGATCCACCACTGCATGCGCGCGATCGGGATGGCCGAGAAGGCGCTCGAGCTCATGTGCGCACGCGCCCAGATGCGGGTCGCGTTCGGGAAGCACCTCGCCGACAACGCGGTCGTGCAGCAGCAGGTCGCGGAGTCGCGCATCGAGATCGAGCAGGCACGGTTGCTGACGATGAAGGCCGCGTGGTTGATGGACACCGTCGGCAACAAGGGTGCGCGGTTCGAGATCAGCGCGATCAAGGTCGTCGCGGCCCGGCTCGCGACGACGGTGATCGACCGAGCGATCCAGGTGTTCGGCGGCGCCGGAGTCTCCGACGACTGGCCGCTCGCGTCGATGTACCCGCACGCCCGCACGCTGCACTTCGTCGACGGGCCCGACGAGGTCCACCTCCAGCAGATCGCCCGCCGCGAGCTCCGAGCCTACGAGCCGTTCCGCGTATGAAGGTCAGGGTCGGGTACGGGCTCGGCGTACGCGGGCCGGGGGTCGACGGCGGACGGTTCGGTGCGCTGGTCGACGGGCTCGAGGGCCTCGGATTCGACTCGCTGTGGCTGTCGGAGCGCGCCACCGGTCCGATCCCCGATCCGCTGATCGGCCTGTCGGTGGCCGCGGGCCGGACCCGGCGGCTCAAGCTGGGCACGAGCGTGCAGGTGCTCCCCGGCCGCAATCCGGTGCTGCTCGCCAAGGAGTGGGCCACGCTCGACCGCCTCTCGAATGGCCGCGCACTGCCCGCGTTCGGGCTCGGTGTCGTCGAGCCGGTGGAGCAGCAGGCGTTCGGCGTCGAACGGGCCGACCGCGCGCCCCTGTTCGACGAGGCGCTCGGCATCATGCGCCGCCTCTGGACCGAGGAGACCATCGACCACGACGGCCCGCGGTTCCACTACGAGGCCGTCGGCATCGGCATCCGCCCCGTGCAGCACCCGCCGGACGTGTGGCTCGGCGGTCGGGCCCCGGGCGAGCTGCGCCGCGTCGGCCGGCTCGCCGACGGCTGGCTCCCCAGCTTCACGACGCCCGAGCTGTGCGTGGAGGGGCGGGCACAGGTCGAGGCGGCGGCAGCCGGCGCGGGCCGCGCGATCGACCCGGAGCACTGGGGTGTGCTCGTCCCCTACGCGCACGGCTCGGTGCCCGACGCGGTCGCCCAGCTCGTCGAGCAGCGCCTCCCCGGTGTCGACGTCCGCCGGGTCGTGGCCGTCGGGCTCGACGCCCTGCGCCGGCAGCTGGAGGACTACGTCGCGGTCGGGTTCAGCAAGCTCGTGACCGTTCCCTTCGAGGAGCCCGACGACTGGGACCGCGAGCTCGAGCGCCTCGCGGACGCCGTCCTCGATCTGCAGGGATGAGCGTCACGGCACGGGCGCGTGGTGGATCTCCTCGGCCTCGTGCGCGACGAGCGGTGACGTCGACAGGCGGATCGTCCCCCACACCATCGCGACGATCGCGACCGCGGTGACGACCCACTCCCACGTCGCGTTCGCACCGAACTCCTCGCTGAACAGCGTCACGCCGAACACGCACGCGAGCACGGGGTTGACGACCGAGATCGCGGGGAGCGACGCGGCGACGTGGCCGGCCTGGAACGCGCTCTGGTTGAGCAGCAGGCCGGCGGTCGAGCACACGATCAGCGCCCACGGCTGCCAGTGCGTGAACGTCTGCAGGACGCCGTCGCCGAACAGGTCGACGGTCGACTTCGTGAGGACGGCGGTGAGCCCGTAAAGGGTCCCGGTCGCGAGCCCGAGGAGCAGCGCGGTCGCGCCACCGCTCCGGGCGAACCGGGCGGCGAGCGTCAGGGCGACGACGACGGCGCCGACGAAGGCCCCCGCGAGGACCCAGCCGGTCGTCGACGCCTGCGATTCCCCGCCGCCGGGTGACGTCACGCCGACGAAGACGGCCAGCCCGACCGTGACCATGGCGGCGGGGACCATCTCGCGGCTCGTGACGCGCACGTCCGTGCCGAAGTTGGCGAGCGGGATCGCGAACAGGAGGCCGCTCACCAGGAGCGGCCCGACCAGCACGACGGAGCCGACGCCGAGCGCGGCGGCCTCGAAGCCGTACGCGACGACGTCGAGGAGGCTGCCGAGCAGCCACAGCGGGCGGCGGAACAGCGCGACCAGCAGCCGGGGTGACATCGAGAGCTCGGGCGGTTGCTCGGCGGCGACGCGCTGCTGGATCACGGCGGCCAGGGCGTAGGTGAACCCTCCCGCCACCGCCAGCAGGATGGCGAGCCATTCCACGGCTGCCGCCTTACGGCGTCGTCAGCGGTGCCGGTCCGCCGCCCGAGCCGTGACCGTCGCCGGCCGCCGCCCGGTCCGGCAACCCGTGGTCGCCCAGCGCGCCCGCCTCCAACCCCCGCGCCGCGAGCTCGTCGGCGAGACGCGGCAGCGCGCCGACGGTGGCGCGCCACGATCCCGGGTACGACTCGCAGTCCGAGTCGTGCAGCAGGACGGTGCCCCCGTCGACGTAGCGACGCAGCACGTCGTGCACCACGGTCTCGGGTGTCGCCTCCCGCCGCCAGTCGCGACCCCACGTCGTCCAGAGCACGGTCGTCAGGCCGGCCTCACGCGCGCCCCGCAGCGCGCCGTACGAGAGGATGCCGTACGGCGGCCTGAACCACACGGGTGCGGCTCCGGCCTTCTCGGCGAGCAGGTCGCGGCAGCGGCGGATGTCGGCGCGAGCCGCGCCCGGCATCCGGCGGAGCATGTTGCGGTGCTCGAAGCCGTGCACGGCGATCTCGTGCCCGGCGGCCGCGACGTCGGCGACGAGGCCGGGCGCGCGGGTCGCCATCGTGCCGAGCATGAAGAAGGTGGCGCGCCACCCGAGGCGGTCGAGCGCGTCGAGGACGGCGGGGGTCGACGCCGGGTCGGGGCCGTCGTCGAACGTGATCGCGACGTGGCCGGCCCGGCCGCGCCCGACGAGGCGGGGCGTGAACCGGATCCCGAAGGGCGACACCCCCGCGAGCGCCGGGCCCGCGTGCACGACGGCCACGGCCGCGCTCGTCGCGCCCGCGCCGACTCCGGCGACGAGCGCGGCGCTCAGCGCAGGTCCTCGAGCGGTCGGATGGTGAGGCCGCTGCCCTCGACGCGCGTCTCGAAGTCGGCCAGCGCGATCGCGACCGACTCGGGGTCGCGGTTGCGGCCGTCGAGCAGGTACACCTTGCGCTCCTGCGGGCTGACGCGATCCTCGGGGCGGAACGTGAGGTTCGGCTCGACCAGGCGCTGCTTCAGCTTGCCGGTCCGGCAGTAGAACTGGTCGAAGCCGTCGAGGCGCCGGCCGGGCACGAACTCGTGCGGCGCCTTGATGCCGGCCGTCTGGGCGATCGTCTGCCCGGCCTTGCGGCAGTCGTCGTGGGCGCGGTTCCAGCGCAGGAAGTGGCTCTGGCCCCAGCCGCCGTTGCCGATGTGCACGCCCTCGTCGGCCAGCGTCTCGAGCCGGTGACCGGTGAGGACGGCCGTGCGGCCGTCGACGACGAGCGTGGCGCCCATCTGCTCGATCTGGCGCACGACGCTCGACGTGCGCATCTCGTCGGCGGTGACCCGCACGCCGAGGTAGACGGTGTGGGTGGCGGTCTTGGGCGGCTTGGCGACGCCGACGCCGAGGGCGGCGACACCCTGCGCACCGATCGTGAGCAGGAGGTAGAGGGCGGCGAGGGACGCCGCGACCGTGGTGAGACGGCGCCGGCCCTTCGGCGTCTGGAACGGGACGACGAGCTGGTCGGCCCGCGTGTGCGCCGCGAGCTCGACGACGTCGTCGGCCGGGTCGCCGGCGAACAGGGAACGCCCCGCCGCGATCATCGCGTCGCGCTCGGAACCGGCGACGGTCGCGGCCTCGAGGGCGACCCGCAGCTCGGTGTCGTCGTGCGCGTAGCGGCTCACGCCCGAGCCCGACATGTAGCGCGCGTTGTCCTTGCCGTGACCGGCGATGGGATGGAACGTGATCACGGGCAACCCGGCCGCGAACGCCTCCATCGCGGTGAGCCCACCCGCGTTCTCGACGAGGGCGTCGGCCGTCGCCATGAGCGCGGGCATCTCGTCGGTCCAGCCGAGGACGGTGCCGCCGAGCCCCTCCTCGAGCAGCGTCGCCCGGAGCTTCTCGTCGCGGCCGCACACGGTGATGGGGTGGTACGGACCGGCGCCGGTGATCGAGCGCAGCGTCTTCGGGACGTCGCCGACACCCCACGAGCCGGCCACGACGAGCACGACGCGCTCGTGCGGCTCGATGCCGAGGCGGCGGCGCATCTCGTCGCGGTCGGCGGCCCTGTCGCGGAACCGCTCGGCGACGAGCGGGCCGCTGGCGCGGTTGTCGTGGCCACCCCGCTTGCCGGCCGTCTCGGCCGAGATGGGGCTGACCGCGAGGTGCAGGTCGACGCCGGGGTGCACCCAGAGCGGATGGACCGCGAAGTCGGTCAGGTAGGTGGCGACCGGTACGCGCAGCCACTTCTTCTTGCGCATGCGGCCGAGGACGAGCGACGCCATCGGATACGTCGAGACGACGGCATCGGGCCGGGTGCGGCGCAGCTCACGTTTGATGGCGCGCCGCGTGAGGAAGCTCATCACACGGACCACGGGGCCCCAGAGGAGTGGCGCGGCCACGCCGAAGGCCTTGTAGCTGAGCTCGTAGCTCCACGGCATCGTCTTCAACTGGACCTCGTAGGTCCAGCGGCAGAACGCGCCCAGCTTGAAGGGCATCATCGTCAGGAAGTCGACGACGGTGACGTCGTGTCCGCGTGCTTCGAGGCGCTTGCGGAGCTCCCGCGCTGCACCGTCGTGACCCGCGCCCATCGACGCCGAGATGATCAGGACCCCCCGGCGCATCGGTCGAAGAGACTACCGGTGCGACGGACCTGAACGCGGGTTCGAACGCGTACGCCCGATTTGTCCGGTTCGGTACGCTCCCGTGCTCTGTGCTCGTCAGTTCAGGCCGTCGCGGAGGATCGCGACGAGCACCCGCATGATGAGGACGGTGCTGCAGAAGAGGCCGAAGTAGCCGAAGAACCGGAACAGCGAGGTGCTGCCGGCGAACGCGGGCCCCCCGTGGATCGAGATCAGCAGCACCGAGACGAGGCCGACGGCGCCGCCCGCCAGGGCGAGCACGAACCGGTTCACCAGCAGGGTCACGAAGCGCACGTCCCGCTCGTCCGCGAACAGGCTCACGCGGGTCCGCACGCCGTCGCGTTGCGCGGCGGCGAACATGCGGTCGACCTGGCTCGGGAGCCGGCGCAGCATCGGGGCGAGCCGCAGGAGCTCCTCGCGCGCCATCTCCGAGACCGAGTCGGGCGTGATCCGGGCGGCCAGCCACTCCCGGGCGATCCGTTCGACGGCCTCGATCGTCTGGTAGCCGGGGGCGAGGATCGTCAGCGTGCCGTCGAGCGTGATCAGGGCGCGAAAGAAGGTGCTCAGCTCCGCGGGAAGGTTGATGCCGTAGTCGTAGACCAGACGCAGGAGGTCGTTGAACATCGCCGGGCTCGCGACCGCGCCGGGCCCGAGGTGGCGGGCCATGAACCGCGCGAGCGCGCGTTCGAGCTCCTCGTCGTCGACCCGGCGCCGCAGCGTCGCGACCCGCAGGAGCGCCTGGCGCAGCATCTCGGGGTCGTGGTTGGAGACGCCCACCATCACGTCGCGGATCGCCGCCTGCTGCAGCGGATCGACCACTCCGGTCGCGCCGAAGTCGATCAGGCCGAGCCGGCCGTCG
>DASRHL010000353.1:0-18023 GCA_035650535.1 Acidimicrobiia bacterium | reverse complement strand
GGCCGCGGCGTGGCCCGGCGCGATGCCCGTCGCAGCCGCGCGGAGTCGCATCGGTCCCGTCGCGATCGCCGCGGGCCCCTTCCTCGCCCTCCAGGTGCTGTTCCTGCAGAGTCCGGCATTCGTCGCCTCGTCGGGACGCGTCTCGCTCGCGACCGCGGTGGCCGTCGTGCTCGTCGGCGACGTGCTCGCGATCGGAGCCGTCCGCTTCGCTGGAACGCGGGCGGCGCGCAGCTGGCCGGTCGTCGCCGCCGGCGGTGCCGCGCTGGCGACGGTCGGCGGGCTCCTCCCTGCGGTCACCGGCGGTGGCGTGGTCGTGCTCGTCTGGTGCGCGCAGGTACTCGCCGCGATGCTCGCCGCGCGCGCGTTCGGACCTGCCGTGGCGCGCGAGCCGTCACGACCGGCCGGGGCCGGCGCCGCCCTCGGCGCCGGGTCGCTCGCGTTCGGGCTGACCGTCCTCCTCTACCAGCTCCACTACGACCGCCCGCTGCCCGTGTCCAACCGGTGGCTCCCGGCCGCGGCGGCCGTGATCCTCGCTGCCGCCGCGGTGAGCGCGGCGCGCCGGGCCGATCCCGCGCCGGCCGCGCCCGCGGGCCGGCCACGCGCCCGCCTCGGGGCCGCCGCGCTCGCCGGTGCCGTCGCGCTCGGCGCGGTCGTCGTCGCCGGCGGTCTCGATCGGGGCGAGCTCTCGCTCGCGCCGGCGGTGCGGGCGCCGGTGGCTCTGCGGGTGGTGACGTACAACCCGCACGAGGCGGTCACGCGCGATGGCCGCCTCGACCCGGCGGCCCTCGCGGCGACGGTGCAACGCCTGCGCCCCGACGTCCTGGTCGTCGAGGAGGCCGGTCGCGGCTGGCCGCTGTCCAGCTCGATCGACCTCGCCGAGTGGCTGAAGCGCCGGCTGGGGATGCGGTACGTGTGGGCGCCCGCCGCCGACCATCAGTTCGGCAACGCATTGTTCAGTCGCGTGCCGATCCTCGACGCTCGGGTCGTCGCGCTCCCGCGCGGCGACGGCACGATGGGGCGTAGCGCCGTGATCGCGCACGTCGGTCCGGTGCACGGCGTCGTCCTCACCGTGGTGGGCACGCACCTCCAGAACGGGAGCACGCGGGCACGGAAGTCGACCCGCGTCGCCGAGCTCCACGTCCTGCTCCGTGCGCTCGGCCCCGTCCGTCGTACCGTCCTCGCCGGGGACCTCAACAGCGATCCCGGCTCCCGCGAGCTGCGCACGCTGCTCGCCGCGGGGTTCACGACGACCCAGCCGACCGGGCGTTGCACGCTCCACACCTCCAACGCCCACTGCGTCGACTGGATCCTCGTCACGCCCGACCTCGATCAGGGCCCCGTACGGACGTTGCCGGTCGACACCTTCGACCACCGCCCACTGTCTGCCACGGTCCGGCCCCGCTGAACGGACCCACGCGGCGCATTAGCGTTTCCTTCGGATGACCGGACGGCGCGATCCCCGACCCGCGTGACGCGGGTCGAGCGCGCCGTCGCGAGTGACACCGACCTCGATCCGCGTCGGTGGGTCACGCTCGCGGTCGTCGTCGTCGCCCTGTTCATCGCGGTCGTCGACAACTCGATCCTCACCGTCGCGATCCCGACGATCCTGCGCGACTTCCACACGACCCTGCCGTCGCTGCAATGGGTCGTGACGGGCTACTCGCTCACGTTCGCGTCGCTGCTCGTCATCGGCGGCCGTCTCGGCGACCTCTACGGGCACCGGCGGACGTTCATCGTCGGCGCCGGTCTGTTCACCGTCGGCTCGCTCCTGGCGGCGCTGTCGTGGAACGTCGGCAGCCTCATCGTCGGCGAGGCGCTCATCGAGGGGATCGGCGCGTCGTTGATGATGCCGGCGACGCTCGCGATCATCTCGATGACGTTCACCGGCCGCGAACGTTCGACGGCGTTCGCGGCGTGGGGCGCGGTCGCGGGGGCCGCGGTCGCGTTCGGACCCGTGGTCGGCGGCTTCCTCACGACGAACTACTCGTGGCGGTGGGCGTTCGGGATCAACGTCGTCGTCGCGCCGCTCGCGATGCTGGGCGCGTTGCTCTACACCAAGCCGGGGGAACGGGCCGAACGGCGGACGCGCATCGACGTCGCCGGCGCGGCGCTGGTGTCGAGTGGGACGTTCCTCCTCGTCTTCGCGCTGAGCGAGGGCCCGCGCTACGGGTGGTGGCGCCCGCTCGAGACGTTCCGCCTGGGCGGCCTCGAGGTCTGGCCGGCGTCCAGCGCGGTCTCGCTGATCCCGATCGTCGTGGTCGTCGCGCTGACGATCCTCGCGATCTTCGTCGCCGTGGAGCAGGGCAAGGAGCGCCGGGCCGCCGACCCGCTGTTCCCGCTGGGCCAGCTGCGGCACCGGACGTTCCGCTACGGGCTCATGACGACCTCGATCGTGGCCGCCGGCCAGGTCGGGCTGCTGTTCGTCCTCCCGGTGTTCCTGCAGGACGGGAAGCGACTCTCGGCCGAGACGAACGGACTCTGGATCCTGCCGCTCGGCGTGATCATCGTCGTCGCCGCCCAGACGGGCATCCACTTCACCCACCGCTTCGGCGTGACGGCGACCGTCCGGGTCGGGCTGGTCAGCCAGACCGTCGGGCTCGTCACGATCGCGCTCGCGATGGCGCCCGGCGTGACGTTCGTCGAGCTGCTCGTCGGGTTCCTGCTGTTCGGGACCGGCATCGGGTTCACGACCTCGCAGCTCACCAACGTCGTGCTCTGCGACGTCGACCGCGACACGTCGGGAGTGGCCAGTGGTACGAACACGACCGTCCGCCAGGTCGGTGCCGCGCTGGGCATCGCCGTCATCGGGTCGATCCTCACCGTGCAGACGATCCACCACACGGTCGACCGCATCCGCGCGTCCTCCGTCGTCTCGACGGACGTGAAGGCGCGCGCGATCGCCACGGTCGAGGACATCGGTCCGAGCTATCGACCTTCGCCCGCGACGTCCGCGCGTGAGGTGGCCGCGCTCGACGCCGCCCTCGACCACGGCGTCGCGGACGGTGCGCGGGCGGCGCTGCTCCTCGCGTCGGGCGTCGTCGCGGTCGGGCTCGGTCTGTCGTTCCTGATCCCGCGCATCGGCCCGCTCGCGCCCGAGAACGTCGCGGTCGCCGCCATCGCCGAGCTCGAGGCGTTCGAGCCGGTCGACCCCGATCGGGCCGTTCTCGGCGGAGACGGCGAGGCGAGCGCCGGCGAGTGAGCACCGCGGTCGCCCGCGGCCCCGACGGCGTCACACGGGCACGACCTCGACCGGGATGCCGTTGACGGCGGCGTTGCCCGACGGCACGTCGAGCAGGTGGCCGGGCGCGAGCAGGTTGGTGTTGGTACCCGCGTGCTCGCGCGCGACCGACAACCGCGCCCCCGGGCGATCGTGACCCCAGCCGTGGGGGAGGCTCACGACACCGGGCCGGATCTCGTCGCTGACCTCCACGACGACCTCGACCGATCCGGCCTCCGAGGTGATCCGGGCCGCCGAGCCGTCCTCGAGGCCGAGGGCGGCGGCGTCGCCGGGATGGACGAGCAGTGTGCAGCGGGCCCGGCCCTTCACGAGCACGTCGACGTTGTGCATCCAGGAGTTGTTCGAGCGCACATGCCGGCGGCCGATCAGCACGAGACCGGCGCGCGGATGCTCGACCCGCGCCCGCAGGCGCGGGAGGTCGCCGAGGATGTTGTCGTGCGCGAGCTCGACGTCGCCCGACGCGGTCCGCAGGATCTCGTCGACCCGCGGCACCATCGGGCCGAAGTCGACCCCGTGCGGGTGCTCGTTCATCAGCGACTCGAGCGTGAGACCGCCGGGCCGCGCGCCGTAACCGTCACCCCATGGCGACATGCGGACCGTGAGGTCGACGATGCGGTCGGGGCCGCGGCCCGGCGTCGCCTCCATGACGGCGGCGGCGTCCACACCGTGGCGCGCGGCCCGTTCCGCGAAGAGCACGTCGTCGTAGGCGTCGACGTCGACGTCCGCCGCGTGCGCGCCGGCGAGGATCGCGCCGAGCGTGACGAGGATCTCCCACTCGTGGGGGCGGTCGTCGCGGGGGAAGATCGCCGGCGACCAGCGGACGGCGCTGCGCACCGCGAAGCCCCACAGCGCTTCGTCGCAGTGCGGCTGCTCCAGTGGCGACAGCCCGGGGAGGATCACGTGAGCGTGGCGCGTCGTCTCGTTGAGCCAGTTGTCGACGCTGATCATCGCGTCGAGCATCGGGAGCGCCTCGTCGAGCCGGGCGGAGTCCGGTGCCGAGAGCACCGGGTTCCCGGCCATGGTGATCAGTGCCCGGACCCGCCCGTCGCCGGGCGTCGCGATCTCCTCGGCGAGGCACGAGATCGGGGCCTGCCCGAGCACCTCGGGCGCGCCGCGGACGCGGGTGTGCCACCGCCCGGTCCTCACGGGCCCGCGCCGCCGTGACGTCTGCGAGATCGTCGCGATCGCTGGCGTCGGGAACATCGCGCCACCCTCGACGTCGAGGTGGCCGGTCAGCACGTTGACGACGTCGACGGCCCAGGACGCCAGCGTGCCGAACTCCTGGTTGCACAGCCCGATCCGCCCGTAGACGACCGCGCGCTCCGTCGTCGCCAGCTCGCGGGCCAGTGCCCGGATGCGGTCGGCCGGCACGCCGCAGGCGTCCGCGACGCCGTCGGGGGTGAAGGCGCGCGCCGCCGCGAGCACGGTGTCGACACCCTGCACGCGCCCGTCGAGCCGTCCGAGGTTCACGAGATCCTCGTCGTCGAGCACGTTGACGACCGCGAGCAGGAACGCCGCGTCAGTGCCGGGCACGATCGCGAGCCACTCGTCGGCGCGCTCGGCCGTCCCCGTCCGCCGCGGGTCGACGACGACGGTCCGGCCGCCGCGCTCGCGGATCCGGTCGATCTCGCCGAGGATGTCGGGGCACGAGAAGAGGGATCCCTGCGGGGCGTGCGGGTTCGCGCCCATCACGACGAAGAGGTCGGTACGCGCGATGTCGGGGACCGGGATGCTCCACGCGTTCCCGAACATCTGGGCGCACGCCAGGTTCTTCGGCCACTGGTCGACCGTTCCCGCCGACCACACGACGGGCATCCGGGGGATCCCGGCCACCGCCGCCGTGTAGCGGCTCAGCGAGTAGTTGTGGACCGCGGGGTTGCCGATGTACGCGGTGACGGCGGCGATGCCGTACCGCTCGACGACGGGGTGCAGCAGCTCTTCGCAGCGGGCGAACGCTTCGGCCCAGGAGACCTCGCGCCAGCGGTCCCCGTCGCGCACCATGGGGACCCGGAGCCGGTCGGGGTCGTGGTGCAGGTGACCGAGCGCGGCGCCTTTCGGGCAGATGTAGCCCTTGCTCCACACGTCGTCACGGTCGCCGCGCACGCGCGTCACGCGGTCGCCCTCCGTACGGATCTCGAGGCCGCACATCGCCTCGCAGAGCGGGCAGGTCCGGAAGTGGGTCCGGACGGTGCCGTCGGCGCGTCGGGCGTCGATGCCCATCTCCAACCCCCGGGGCTCGTCGTGGAAGCCCGAGCGTACGATGTCGTCCGTGGTGGCGGCGCTGGGCGCGGAGAGCATCGGGGCCTCCCGGCTCCCCCTGGTGCTCTGCTTCTCGGCGTTCATCGTGACGTTCGTCGTGACCCGCGTGATCACGCGGATGATCCGGGCCGGCCGCGGGCCGTTCAAGGACAACGTCTCCGAGTCGGGGCTGCACGTCCACCACGCGGTGCCGGGGATCATCCTCCTCGTCACCGGCGCGTTCATCGCCGTCGCCGTCGACTCCGACTCGCCCTGGGCGATCGCGGCCGCGTTGCTCGTCGGCGTCGGCACGTCGTTGGTGCTCGACGAGTTCGCCCTGATCCTCCACCTCGAGGACGTCTACTGGCTGCAGGAAGGCCGGATCTCGGTCGAGATGGTGAGCCTCGCGATGGGCTGCCTCGGTCTCGTCGTCGTCGGGATCGAGCCGTTCAACTTCCTGCAGGACGACCGCGGACGGATCACGCTCGGCAGCGCGCTGCTCGCGCTCGCGATCCTGCTGCCCTGGTTCGTCGTCTGCATCCTGAAAGGGAAGTACCGGCTCACCCTCTTCGGGTTCTTCGTGTTCCCGGTCGTGATCGTGGGCGCGGTCCGGCTCGCGCGACCCGAGTCGAGGTGGGCCCGCTGGCGCTACGGCCCGGCCAAGCGGGCACGGGCCGATCGGCGGACGGCCCGCCAGGACGCCCGCTACGACCCGATCTCGTCGTGGCTGAGCGACTTCGTGGCGGGGCGGCCGTCCGGCGCCACCCCGGCGTCGAAGGTCGCGCCCGCCGAGGATCCGGCCGTCAGTAGCTGAACTGGCCGACGAGGTTGCGCAGCTCCGACGCCATGGCCGACAGCTCCTCCGCCGCGCGCTGCGCCGACCCGACGCCCTCGGCGGTGGAGCGGGCCGCCGCGGCGACGCCGGTCACGTTCTCGGCGATCTCGGACGTACCCTGCGCCGCCTCCTGGACGTTGCGTCCGATCTCGCTCGTCGTGGCGGCCTGCTCCTCCACCGCCGAGGCGATCGTGGTCTGGATCTCGTTGACGCGGGCGATGATGCCGCCGATCCGCTCGATGGACTCCACCGCGCTCGCCGTCTGACCCTGGATCGCCGCGATCTTCCCGGCGATCTCCTCGGTGGCCGCGCTCGTCGCCGTGGCCAGCTCCTTGACCTCGTGGGCGACGACCGCGAACCCCTTCCCCGCGTCGCCGGCGCGCGCCGCCTCGATGGTCGCGTTCAGCGCGAGCAGGTTGGTCTGCTCGGCGATCGACGAGATCAGCTTGACCACGTCGCCGATCTCCGCACTCGACTCGCCGAGCCGGGCGACGTCCTCGTTCGTCGTCGTCGCCATGCGGACGGCCTCGGCCGCGACCTGCGTCGCGTCGGCGGCGTTCTTGGCGATCTCCGAGATCGACGCCGTCATCTCCTCGACGGCCGTCGCCACGGTGTCGACGTTGCGCGACACCTGCTCACCCGCGGCCGAGACGGCGCTCGACTGTGCCGACGTCTCCTCGGCGTTCGCCTCGAGCTGGGTCGAGACGGCCATGAGCTCCTGCGACGCCGCGGCCAGGGCGTCCGAGTTCTGGGCGATCGATCCGAGCGCCTCCTTGAGGTTGCCGGCGGCGGTGTTGAGCGCCCGGGCCATGTCCGCGGTCTCGTCGGTCGTGCGCACGTCGAGCTGGTGCGTGAGGTCCTTGCGGGCCAGCGACTCCAGGCTCTCGACGCTCCGGGCCAACGGCTTCGTGATCGCCCGCGTGATCCGCCAGGCGACGAGTGCGAGCGCGGCGAAGATCGCGACACCGGCGAGCAGGATCGCGGTGCGGCCCGAGCTCACCGCGCCGTCGGCGGTCCGGCGGCTCGCGGCCGCGTCGGCCTGCGCCTGCTTCTGCGCGGCGCCGAGCTTGGCGAGCGCCGCGAGGACGGGCCCCTTGAAGGTGGGGCGGAGCGCCCGGGCGGTGGCGAGCGATTCCTTGGCCGATCCCACGATCTTGTCGGCCGCAGCGAACGCGGTGGACACGTCGGCTCGGGCGCGTGCGACGTCACGCGTGAGCGCATCGCCCAGATGGAGTGAGCCCAGCCGGGAGAGGCTCGTCTCGGCCGCCTTGCGGTCGACCGGGTACTGCGTCGTCGCCTCGGCGACGTCGGTTGGTGTCCCGATCATCACGAGCAGCACGTCGCCGCGGACTCGCAGCGTCGCGGCCGTCGTCTCCTCGAGCGCGCCTCGGGCCGACGTGGCATTCGCGACGTCGTCGAGGCCGGACTTCGCGCCGCCCATCCCGCGGCTTCCGAACACGCCGACGGCGACGACGCCGAGCATCCCCGAGGCGGCGAGCACGGCGAGCTTGCGCCCGACCGTCCACCGCGCGCGGCCAACCGGATTCCCTGCCACGATTCCCTCCGTGTCGACGGCGGCGAGGAAGCCGACCCCCGTCGCTCGCTCCGGCGCCCCCGTGACGCCGGTCTCCGGACGATCGGCCGGTCCCCGCCCGATCCGAGTTCCTATCGTGGTCCGATACGTGGCGCCGGCGCGGGGAACGCGGCGCGCAGGGCATCGCCGATCCGGCCGACGGCCGCCCGCGCCTGCGGCAACGCGGAGAGGAAGGTCACGAAGCTGTGGAACATGCCGTCGTAGCGCACCTCGTCGACGGGTACGCCCTCGGAGGCGAGGCGCTGCGCGTACGCGTGGCCCTCGTCGCGCAGGGGGTCGTACTCGGCGAGGACCACGAGCGCGGGGGGCAGCCCGGCGAGTGACCCGGCGCGGATCGGCGACGCGTACGGGTGCGCGCCCTCGGCCGTGTCCGTGAGGTACTCGTGCCAGTAGTAGCGGACCTCGTCGCTCTGCAGGACCTTCGGGTCGCCGGGGTCGAGGTGCGACGACGTGTCGAAGCGGTAGTCGATCACCGGGTAGACGAGCACCTGCAGCCCGAGCCGGGGGCCACCGCGGTCGCGAGCCATCAGCGCGACGACGGCGGCCAGGTTGCCGCCGGCGCTGTCGCCGCACACGGCGAGACGTGAGCCGTCGCCGCCCAGCTCCGCGGCGTGCTCGGCGAGCCACGCCGTCACCGCGTACGCGTCCTCGGCGCCCGCGGGGAAGCGGTGCTCCGGTGCGAGGCGGTAGTCGACGGCGACGACGATGCACCCGGACGCGTTGCAGATGGCGCGGCACATCCCGTCGTGCGAGTCGAGGTCGCACACGACCCAGCCCCCGCCGTGGAAGAACGCGACGACCGGGAGCGGTGCCGTGTCGCCGGTGCCGGCCGGGTGGTACACGCGCACGGGCACCCGGCCCGCCGGTCCGGGCACGGTCCGGTCGTCCACCGCGCCGACCGGTTCCGGCGCCTCCGGGATGACCGCGGCGGCGGCCTCCTTGATCAGCCGGCGGTTCTCCGTCCCGCTCCGGGCGAAGTCGACCGGAGGGAACGTCGCCGCCATGGCGTCGACGATCTGGCGGGCGGTCGGGTCGAGCGGCACGGTTCCCCCTGGTCGTTCACGTCGTCGCGTTCCCTGCGTCCCCTGCTTCCCGGCGTTCCCTGCTTCCCGGCGCGCGTTCCGTCACGAGCGAGGCGGCCGGGGCTCGCGGGGCAGGCCCAGCACGCGCTCGCCGACGAGGTTGCGCTGCACCTCGGACGTGCCGCCGAAGATCGTCCCGGCGCGCGCGAACAGGAAGGCGCTCTGCATCTCGCCGACCGGGTAGTGGTGCACGACCGGGCGGTGGCCGAGCCCGACGCCGACCGCAGGGGTGCCGTCGCCGTCGAGCACCATCGCCTCCGGGCCCATCACGTCGATCGCCAGCTCGGTGAGCTCCTGCTGGAACTCGGTCCAGAACAGCTTGGTGCACGCCTCCAGCGCGCGTGTCGCGCCCGCGACCTCGGGCCGGAGCGCGGACGTGAGGACCTGGAGTCCCTGGATGCGCATGACCTGCACCTTCACCCACGCCGCCGCGATCCGCTGGCGGACGGTCGGGTCGCGCTCCACGCCGCGCGCCGAGGCGAGCCGGGCGATCGCGGCGAGGTCGCGGTCGTAGCGGTACCAGCTCGACGTCGCCGACGTGCCGCGCTCGAACTGCAGCGTCGACATCGCGACCTGCCACCCGTTGTGCAGCCCGCCGAGGACGGCGTCGAGCGGGCAACGCGCGCCGGCGAGCAGCACCTCGGCGAAGCCCGCGGTCCCGTCGGGCTGCGCGATCCCGCGGACCTCGATGCCGGGCTGGCGGGCGGGCACGAGCAGGTACGAGATCCCACGGTGCGGCTCGGCGCCGGGATCGGTCCGGGCGAGGAGGAAGAAGAAGTCGGCCTCCTGGGCCTGGCTGGTCCAGATCTTGTGGCCGTCGACGACGAGCTCGTCGCCCTCCACGCGGGCCGTCGTGGAGAGCGACGCCAGGTCCGACCCGGCGCCCGGCTCGGAGAAGCCCTGGGCCCAGATCTCCTCGCCGCGCGCGATCGGCGGCAGGTAGCGGCGCTTCTGCGCGTCGTCGCCCCAGTGCAGGATCGTCGGCCCGACCAGGATCTCGCCGCCGAGCGGCGGCTGGATGGGCGCGCCCGCCCGCGCCAGCTCCTCGGCGAACACGGCCGCCTGCAGCACCGACAGGCCCCGGCCGCCGTACTCGACGGGCCAGGTCGGGACGGCCCAGCCCTCCGCGTGCAGCCGCGCGTCCCATTCGGCGCAGAACGCGCGCCAGTCGTCGCCCTGTGGACGGCGGCCGTCGGCCCAGCCGTCCGGCAGGTGCTCGGCCAGCCACGCCTGCACCTCGCGGCGGAACGCCTCGGCTTCGGGCGGGTAGTCGAGGTTCACGGCGCGATCGCCCGGAGCGATGCCAGCGGGTCGCCGAGCGCGGGCTCGAGGCGCACCACGAGATCGGTGACACCCGCGTGCGCGTACTCCGCGATGCGCGCACGGCACGCGTCCGGGGACCCGTGCACCACGAGGTCGTCGACGACCTTGTCGGGAAGCGCGGCCACCGCGGCGGCACGGTCGCCCGCGGCCCACGCGTCCCACATCGCGCCGAGCAGGCCGTCACGACCCATCGAGCGGTGGAAGTCTGCGTACGCGGGGATGTCGAGGTACGTGGCGAGCATGGGCCGGATCGCGTCGCGGACCGCCGAGGCGTCGGCGACGGGGCACACCGGGACGGAAGCGGCCACGCGTGCCCCGCCGCGTGCCCGGTAGCGGTCCACGACGTGCCGGGCGTCGTCGGGCGAGAGGCACGTGAGGATCACACCGTCCGCAACCGCCGCCGCGAGCTCGACCATCGCCGGCCCGAGCGCGCCGACGAGCAGTGCCGGGGGGATCGCCGGTGGTTGCGCGAGGCGGAACCCGCCGACGCGCTCGCCGGCGAGGACGGTGCGGAGGAACTCGATCGTCGACCGCACCCGTTCGAGCGGCCGGCCCGCGTCGCCCCGGTTCCAGTCGCGCACGACGAGCGGCGACGACGAGCCGACGCCGAGGGCGACGCGCCCGGGCGCGAGCTCCGCGAGCGCGGCGGCGGTCATGGCGAGGACCGCCGGTCCGCGGGTCCCGGCGGGGAGCACGGCCGTCCCGATCTCGAGCTCGGGAACCGCGGTGACGGCGGCAGCGAGGATCGACACCGCGTCGAACCGGTCGGTCTCGCCCGCCCACGCGCTCGCGTAGCCGTACGCGCGGAGCTCGCGCAGCACGTCGCGGTGGCCGGCGAGCGGGATCCCCGGCAGCGGGAGCGTCGCGCCCAACCGCACTTCCACGTCGCCACGTTAGGCGGGGGGCTCCCGAGCCGGGCGAGAATCCCGAGATGACCGCGTCTCTCCGCCGACCCGGCGCAGCGGGTGTCGCGTTGCGGACGGCATTCGCGTGTCTCGTCGTCGCCGCGGTCGCGGGGCTGCTCGTGGCCGTCAGCGCCGACTTCGCGTTCGCGGTGATCGTGATGCTCCTCACCGTCGTCGCTGCTTCGGTGCTCGGCTACGTGCCGGGGCTCGTCGCGGCAGTGGCCGCGTGCGCCGTCCTGGTCTACGAGTTCGCGAAGCCGGTGCACTCGTTCGCGATCGACCGGCCCGACGACATCCTCGCCCTGGTCGCGTTCGTCGCGGTGTCCGGCGCCGTCGCGAGCGTGGTAGCCCGGCTCAACGAGCTCAACGCGAGCTCGCGGCGCGCGGCCCGAGAGGCGCGCCTTCGGCTCACGACCACCAACGAGCTCCTCGAGGGCGCGGACCCGGAGAGCGTGATGGCCGAGGCCGCGACCGAGCTCGTCACGCTCTTCGACCTCGCCGCGTGCCGGCTGATCACGGCCGGCGCCTCGGCCGAGGCGGAGGGAACGCGGCCGACGGTCGAGTACCTGACGATCGACGTCCCGCCGTTGACCGCCGACCTCGCCCTCAGCCGGACGCTCGGCTCGGGGGAGCGCGCGATGCTCGACGCGCTCGTCAGCGGCCTGGCGGCGGCCTTCGACCGCGTCCGGCTCGCGATCGACGCCCGCGACCGGCGCGTCGAAGCGGAGATCGACCGATCGCGTGCGGGCTTCCTCACGGCGGTGACGCATGATCTCCGGACGCCGCTCGCGACGATCAAGACGGCGGTGGCCGCGCTGCTCACGACCGACTCGCAGCTGTCGGCCGCGGAACGCCGGGAGATGCTCGAAGCCGCCTACGAGGAGTCGGCGCGCCTCGAGCGACTCGTCACGAAGGTGCTCGAGCTGACCCGTGTCCGCGCCGGCGCGCTGCGCCCGGAGTGCGGGGCGTTGTCGGTGCCCGACCTGGTGCGCGCGGCCGTGACGAGGCTCCGTCCGCTGTCCGGCGAACGGTGCATCCGCCTCGACGTGCCGATCGACCTTCCGGCCGCCTGGGGCGACCCGACGATGCTCGAGCAGGTGCTCGCGAACCTCCTCGAGAACGCGCTCCGGTACGCTCCGCCCGACCGGGAGGTGTCGGTGTCCGCTCGTGAGGCAACCGGCGGGCTGGAGTTGCGGGTCGTCGACCACGGCCCGGGCGTTCCGGAGCCGGACCGTGACCGGGTCTTCGAGGAGTTCGTGTCCCTCGACGGGGCCGTCGGCGGGACCGGCGTCGGGCTCGCGGTCGTGCGCGCGCTCGTGACCGTCAACGGTGGTCGCGTGTGGTGCGAGGGCACGCCCGGTGGTGGCGCCACGTTCGTGTTCACCGTCCCGTCCGAGCCCGGCGCGGTGACCTCGTGAACCGCGTCGTGCTCGTCGAGGACGACCAGCTGCTCCGGCGCGCGTTGCGCGCCAGCTTCCGCAACTGGGACTTCGAGGTGGTCGAGGCCGGTTCCGGTGAGGAGGGGCTCACCATGGTCGCGAACCACCGGCCCGACCTCGTCGTCCTCGACCTCGGGCTTCCCGGGATCGACGGGCTGACGACGTTGCGGACGCTCCGCGCGTTCAGCGCAGTTCCCGTGCTGGTGCTCACCGTCAACGGTGAGCTGCGTGACAAGATCGCCGCGTTCGAGGCCGGAGCCGACGACTACGTCACGAAGCCGTTCGAGCCCCAGGAGCTGCGCGTCCGGGTCCGGGCGCAGCTCCGCCGGACGGCGGCGCCGCGCCGGCCGGTCGTGTTCCGCTCCGGGGCGCTCGCGATCGATCTCGGGCAGCGTCTGGTGACGTGGGACGGCGAGCCGGTCGCGCTCACCCCGACCGAGTTCCGTCTGCTCGAGGTCCTGCTCGGCAACCGGGGCAAGCTGCTCACGCGCGAGGAGCTGCTGAAGGCGGTGTGGCGCTCCGACTTCCGCAGCGACCGCGGCAACCTGCGGGTGATGATCGGCCATCTCCGGCGCAAGCTGCACGACGACGCCGCGCATCCGCGCCTCGTCTTCACCGAGCCCGGTCTCGGCTACCGCTGGATCGCCGAGGACGAAGTGGTCGACGACGAGCCCTGACCCGCTCCGTCAGACATCCGTCATCGAGCGGGATTTGTCTGCAACGCGGTGGCAGAAACGCGTCAGTGAATGCACAGGCTTCCGTAACCTTTGCTTGACGGGCCGGAGACCCGACGGACTCGAAGCGCTCCTAGCTTGCGCCCCCGTGCGGCCGACTCGCGCCGCCGCGTCCGAGCACGGGGCGAAAGGAGCGCCGGGTGTCGAGGGGGAAAAAGCTCTTCGCGATGTCGTTGTTGACGCTGATCGTGTTGATCGCGGTCGGCCAGTTCCCGCACCACGCGGATCCGAGTGGGACCAACACGGTCGCGAACGCCGCGAAGGCTGCGACCAACAATCCGCAGGGCATCACCAAGGTGCCGATCTCGCAGGTGGCCAACCAGCTCGGCCATCTCGGCATCTCGATCAACTTCACCTGGCTGCTGCTCACCGGCTTCCTGGTGCTGTTCATGCAGGTCGGGTTCGCGTTCCTCGTCACGGGACTCACGCGCGCGAAGAACGCCGGTCACATGATGATGATGAACCTCGTCTCGTTCGTCGTCGCGCTGCTCGCCTATTACGCCATCGGCTTCGCGTTCCAGTTCGGAGGGGTCGGCCCGATCGCGAACATCGGCGGCACCTCGCCGCTCAACGGGCTGTTCACGCACGGCGCGACCGGCCTCATCGGCGTCCGCGGGTTCTTCCTCCAGTCCGGGAACTCCTACGACGTCGGCGTTCTCGCGTTCTTCCTGTTCCAGGTCGTGTTCATGGAGACCGCGGGCTACATCATCATCGGTGCGATCGCCGAGCGGATCAGCTTCGCCGGGTTCCTCGTCGCCGAGGTCGCGATGGGGGCGATCATCTACCCGATCTACGGCAACTGGATGTGGGGCGGCGGATGGTTGTCGCAGCTCGGGAGCGGGAAGCTCGTCGACCAGGTCTTCGGGGGAGCGCTGCACCTGGGGCACGGAGCGGTCGACTTCGCGGGATCGGGGGTGGTCCACGCGACGGGAGGGTGGGCTGCCCTTGCGCTGGCCATGATCCTCGGACCGAGGATCGGGAAGTACCGGGACGACGGGACGCCACGGGCGTTCCCAGGGCACAACCTCGGATACGTCGTGATCGGGACGTTGGTGCTCACGTTCGGCTGGATGGGGTTCAACCCGGGCTCGACGTTCGGCGCCACCGACCTGCGCATCTCGATCATCGCCGTCAACACGCTCCTTGCGGCGTCGGCCGGTGCCGTCGCCGCCATGGCGTGGACGAACGCCAAGTGGGGCAAGCCCGACATCTCCATGACGTGCAACGGCATGCTCGCCGGGCTCGTCGCGGTCACCGCGCCGTGCGCCTTCATCGCGCCATGGGCGGCGACGATCGTCGGCATCATCGCCGGGTTCCTCGTCTGCTACAGCGTCGAGTTCATCGACCGCAAGCTCAAGATCGACGACCCGTGCGGCGCGATCTCGGTGCACGGGGTGTGCGGCGCCTGGGGGCTGATCGCCGTCGGGCTCTTCGCCGACGGCACCTACCCGACGAGCGGTTGGAACGGGGTCGCCGGGCCGGTGAAGGGCCTGCTCGTCAACGGTGACGTGGGCCAGCTCGGCGCGCAGGTCGTCGACGTCGTCGTCGGCCTGATCTGGGCGTGGGGCATCACCTGGATCATCTTCACGGTTGCCAAGCGGTTCGTGCAGGTCCGCGTCGCGCCCGAGGTCGAGATCGAGGGCCTCGACGAGGCGGAGTTCGGCCAGTACTGCTACCCCGACTTCGTGTTGCGGACCGAGACCGACATCCCGTACCCGATCCAGAGCGCGGCGCCGGATCCCGAGGCGGTCACGAACACCGGGATCCCGCGTACCGACACCTGAGCCGATTCGACCGGGGAGGAGCTCCCGTGAAACTCGTCGTTGCCGTCGTCAAGCCCTTCAAGATGGAGGAGATCACCGAGGCGCTGCACGCGATCGGGGTTTCGGGCGTCACGCTGACCGAGGTGCGCGGGTACGGCCGCCAGCGCGGCCACACCGAGGTCTACCGGGGTGCCGAGTACAAGGTCGACTACTTGCCGAAGGTGCGGATCGAGGTCCTCGTCGACGACGCGGACGCCGACAGTGTCGGCAACGCGATCGCGGCGGCGGCGCGGACCGGGAAGATCGGCGACGGGAAGCTCTGGATCCTCCCGGTCGACCACGTGATGCGGATCCGAACCGGGGAGGTCGGCGCCGACGCGTTGTGAGGTGAGCGCAGGCCACCCAGGCGCCCGCCCGGCGCGTGGGTGGCCGGCGCGAACCGTATGGTGTGCGATCGTGGGAGTGCGGGGGGGCAACGGCTCGATGGTGAGCGGGCACGACCGCTCACGAGCCGGATCGATCCGCTTCGTCGGCCAGACCGCGCTGCTGCGCGTCATCCCGGTGGCGGTCGTCGTAGCCGGGGTGTCGACCGCGTGTTCCGGGATCTCGGCACTGCCTGCGGGGCTCCTGCTCGTGCTCGTCGGCGTCGTCGCGGCCCGGTCGGCACCGTGGCGCTTCGTCGTCGTCGACGACGGGATCGCGCTCTGGTTCGCGTTCGGGCGGCGGCGCTTCCTCCGGCGTGACGAGGTGACCGTCCGCATGGATCTCACCGGTGCGACCGCACGGCACCGGTGCGAGCGCTTCGGGTACCCGTTGACCGACGGCGTCACGACGCGCCGCCGGGCGATGCTGCGGGCCATCCTCACCGAGCACGGCTTCGACGTCCGGCCCTGAGAGAGGCAGCGGCCGGCTCCGGACCGCCGGGGCCGGGCCACGCCACACGCTGCCTACCTGCGAGAATGCCCCGTCGGGCCGCTAGCTCAACTGGCAGAGCATCGGGCTTTTAACCCGCAGGTTCAGGGTTCGAGTCCCTGGCGGCCCACCCGATCCATGGCGGGTCGATCACGACGGCACGAGCCGGGAGGACAGATGGCGGGAACCGATCCGTCGAGCGACGGGCGCGAGGCCGTGGCCGGCAGGCACAGGATCGTCGTCGTCGGCGCCGGGCCGGGCGGCCTGTGCATGGGCGCGAAGTTGCGCGAGGCCGGCTACGAGGACTTCGTGATCCTCGAGCGGTCCGACGGCGTCGGCGGCACGTGGCGCACGAACTCGTACCCGGGCGCGGCCTGCGACGTGCAGTCGCACCTCTACTCGTTCTCCTTCTTCCGCAACGTCGAGTGGAGCCTGCCCTACTCGCGCCAACCCGAGATCCTCGACTACTTCGAGCGGTTCGCGAAGGAGCACCGGCTCGAACCGCACCTGCGCCTCGGCGTCGAGGTCCGCGGCGCCCGCTGGGACGACGGCGGCGCGCAGTGGCACGTCGACACGGACCGCGGGACGTTCGTCGCCGACGTGGTCGTCGGCGCGGTCGGCATGTTCAACGACCTCAACTGGCCCGACATCCCCGGTCTCGAGACCTTTGCGGGGACGATGTTCCACTCGGCCCGCTGGGACCACGACCACGACCTCTCGGGCGAGTCCGTCGCCGTGATCGGCAGCGGCGCCAGCGCGATCCAGTTCGTCCCGGAGATCGCACCGACGGTCGGTCGCCTCTTCCACTTCCAGCGCCAGCCGCAGTGGGTGCTCCCGAAGGCCGAGGACGAGCCCTATCCGGAGGAGACGATCGCCCGCTTCCGCCGCGACCCGGCGGCGGCGAACGCGCTCCGCGACGAGATCTTCGACCGTATCGAGCACGTGATCACGTTCTCCGATCCACAGCTCCTGCGGGCGTCGGAGGAGGCCGGGCTGCGCAACCTCGCCCTCGTCGAGGACCCGGTCACCCGCGAGAAGCTGACGCCGCGCGGTCCGTGGGGCTGCCACCGCCCGCTCAGCTCGAACGTCTACTACCCGACGTTCAACCTGCCCCACGTCGAGGTCGTCACCGACGCGATCGAGAAGGTCACGCCCGCCGGGATCGTCACGGTCGACGGCGTCGAGCGCGCCGTCGACACGATCATCCTCGGGACCGGCTTCGCGACCACCAGGTATCTCGGGGTGATCGACGTCGTCGGCCGGCGCGGTCTGCGGCTCGCCGACGCGTGGGCCGACGGCCCCCAGGCGTACCTCGGGATCGCGACCGCGGGGTTCCCGAACCTGTTCATGCTGTACGGACCGAACACCAACAACGGGTCGATCCTGTTCATGATCGAGTGCCAGGTCGCGTACATCCTGCGCCAGCTCGAGCGCATGGAGACCGAGGGTCTCCGCAGCCTCGACGTCCGGCCCGACGCGATGGCCCGTTACAACGAGCGGCTGCAGCAGGACCTCGACCGGATCGAGGTGTGGCAGGCGGGTGGCTGCCACGGCTACTACCGCGTCCCGTCCGGGCGCATCGTCACCCAGTGGCCGCACACCATGACCGAGTACGCCGACTGGACCGGCCGGCCGGATGCCGACGCCTACGACGTGCACTGAGCCCGCGCGGGCCGAGCGAGAGGGGTGGCAACGATGCCGACGGCCGACGAGGTCCGGCAGGTGTTCGAGCGGTACGTCGCGGCGGTGTCCGCGCACGACCACGAGACGGCGGTGTCGTTGTTCGCGCCCGGCGCGACCGCGCGCGACCCCGTCGACGGGCCCGAGCTCGACGCGTCGGGGCTGGGCGAGGTGATCGCCGGGTCGGCCGCGGTCGTGCGGAGCGTCCGGCTCAGCGGTCCGGTGCGGATCTCGGCCGACTGCCACCACGCGGCGGCGCCGATCGAGGCCGAGGTCGATT
>DASRHL010000352.1:0-16116 GCA_035650535.1 Acidimicrobiia bacterium | reverse complement strand
TGTTCGAGCACGGCACGGGTGACGACGATGGGACCCTTCAGGTTGATCGCGATGATCCGGTCCCAGTCGCTCTCGTCGTTGTCGAGGAACGGCTCGATCTTGTCCCAGCCGGCGTTGTTGACGAGCACGTCGATCGGGCCGAGCGCGGCGTTGGCGTCCGCGACGGCGGCCGCGACCTGCGCCGAGCTCGTGATGTCGGCGGCGACGCCGACCGCCTTCGTCGGGAGCGCCGCGGCCGTCGCGGTGGCGGCGTCGCCGTCGAGGTCGAGGACCGCCACAGCGGCGCCGGCGTCCGCGAGTGCGTGCGCGATCGCCGCGCCGATGCCGCGCCCCGCCCCGGTCACCAGCGCGACCTTCCCTTCGAGCGCCCTCCCGTCGGCTGCGTCTGCCATCCGATCCCCTCCGGTCGTCGTGTCGCGGCGGCCCATCGTAGGGGTGTCGCCCGGAGTACCGTTCGGGTACCCCGCGGGCGGGAGGCTCCGTGCAGAAGTTCTGGTCCGTTCTCGCGGTTCAGCTCGGCAAGCACGCCGTCTGGGTCAGCGCCGTGGGGCTCGTCGTGACGATCGGCCTCGGCCTCGGCGTCACCCAGTTGAAGTTCGCGACCGGCCAGGACAGCTACCTCAACAAGAGCTCGCGCGTCTACCAGGACAACGTCGTCTACCAGCGGCTGTTCGGCGGCCAGGCGATGCTGACGGTGATCACGATGCGGCCCGGCCACACCGTCGACGAGCTCTTCGGCTCGGCCGGCCGAGCGGAGTTCACGCGGTTCCACGACGTGCTCGTCAAGAGCGGCGCCGTCCAGGGCGTGGTCACCCCGCTCACGATCGTCCAGTTCGACGACGCGCTGGTGGCGAGCCCGACCGGCAACCCGACGGAGAGCATCGCGGGCCGGGCCCCGCTCGCGGCGCAGGCCGAGGAGCCGGCCGGTTCGGCCGCCGCCGCCGCCCGCTCGCGGGATGCCGTCACGACCCTCGGCCGCCTCGCCGCGGTGCCGGCCGCCCAGCGGACGCTCGACGACCCGGCCTGGGTGAGGTTCCTCGTCTACAACAACGCCGGCCAGGTGCGGAAGGCGTTGCGCTCGGTGATCCTCGACGCCCGCCACGCCCAGATCGTCACCCGCCTCCACGGCAACGAGTCGATCGAGGCCGAGGGCAAGGCCTCGGTCCGGGTGCAGCACGAGGCCGCGAAGCTCCACCTCGCGAACGCGACCACGGTCACCACCGGCGCGTCGGTCCTGCTCAAGGATCTCAACGACTACCTGCGTGGCGGCATGCTGACGCTCGGCGGCATCGCGGTCGTCATCATGGTCGTGATCCTGCTCGTGCTGTTCGCGGTGCGGTGGCGACTGCTGCCGCTGGTCGTGGTGCTGGTGGGCGTGGTCTGGGCGTTCGGGCTCGCGGGCTACCTCGGCATCCCGCTCACGATCGTGACCATCGCGGGGCTGCCGGTGATGCTCGGTATCGGCATCGACTACGCGATCCAGATGCACGCGCGCGTCGAGGAAGAGGTCGTGATCGACCGTGCCGAGCACCCGATCCAGGAGACGGCGCGCAACCTCGGCCCGGCCCTCCTCGTCGTGACGTTCGACGCCGTGTTCGCGTTCGCGGCCTTGCACTTCGCCAAGGTGCCGATGATCCGCGACTTCGGTCTGTTGCTCGCCGTCGGGATCGCGGTCATCTGCCTCGGGTCGATCATCCTGCCGCTCGCGATCCTCGGTATCCGCGAGTTCCGGTCGCCGACGAAGGGGCGCGACTTCCGCACCGGCCCGCTCGGGCGTCTCGTCGTGTGGCTCGGCAGCATCACGCCGCGGGCCGCGGTGCTGCTCGTGATCGCCAGCGTCGGCATCTTCGTCGGCGGCATCGCGGTGGAAGGCGATCTCACCCTGCAGACCGACCCGGTCCAGTGGGTGAACCAGAACAGCCGGACCATCCACGACATCCACGAGGTCGAGCGCCGGACCGGCGGTTCCAGCGAGCTCGGCGTGTACGCGACCGGCCCGGACGTGTTCAGCGACGAGTTCGTGACGTTCGCGCACACCTTCACCGACGCGACGCTCCGCCGCTATCACCGGAAGCTGCTCACGGGTTCGAGCATCGAGACGGCCGTCGGCGACATCATCGACGACGTCCCCGGCGCGACCAACCTCGCGCCGCGCGGCGCCGACGTCCGCGCGGCGTACGACGTCGCCCCGGTCGACATCAAGTCTTCGACGGTGAGCAACCACGGTGGCGCCTTCAACATCATCTTCCGCACCGGGCCCGGATCGCTCGACGCCCGGGCGCCGGTCGTCCGCGCGATCCGCGACGACACCCGCCCCCCGGCGGGGATCCGGGCGACTCCGTCCGGTCTCGCGGTCGTCGGCGTCGGCCTGCTCGACAACCTGCAGTCCAACCGCGTCGAGTTGACGTACCTCGCGATCGGGTTCGTCTTCGCGTTCCTCGCGATCCGGCTGCGTTCGGTCATCCGCTCGTTGCTGTCGCTGGTGCCGGTGTTGATCGCCGTCGGTGTCGCGTCGCTCGTCGCCTACGCGTTCGACTTCAAGCTGAGCCCGATGACCGCGGTCGGCGGGCCGCTCGTCGTCGCCGCGTGCACCGAGTTCACGTCGCTGATCCTCCTGCGCTTCGTCGAGGAGCGCCGCCGCGGGCTCGAGCCGAAGGAGGCCGTCGACGTGGCCGCCGCCCGCACCGGGCGGGCCTTCGTCGTCTCGGGGCTCACCGCGATCGCCGGGGTCGCGGTGCTGTCGTTCTCGTCGCTGCCGCTGCTACGCGACTTCGGCCGGATCGTCGCCATGAACGTGGCGGTCGCGCTCCTCAGCGCGCTGATCGTGCTGCCGCCGATGCTCGTCTGGGCCGATCGCCGGCGCTGGGTGTCGCGCGGTCTCGTCGAGAAGGAGCCGCTGCCCTACATCGAGACGCCGCCGATGGGTGTGGGAGCGCGCTCACGCTGAGACGCCCGCGCGAGCATCACGGAGCGGCTGTCCCGCCGAGCAGCGAGTGAGCTCCTCGCCGGCGGGCGAGGCATCTATGGCATCTTGTCGTCATGGATGTCTCCGTGCAGCTCGAGGACCACGTCGCTACCGTCACCCTCGACCGTCCGCCCGTCAACGCGGTCACTCGGGCCACGTTCGACGAGCTCCGGGACGCGTTCCGGTCGTTCGACGACAACCGTGACGTGCGGGTCGCGATCTTCACGGCGGCAGGGGAGCGCGCGTTCATGGCCGGCGTCGACCTGCGCTCGGTTGGCGAGACGGCCGGCGAGCCGCCGGCGTCACGTGTCACCGACCCGGCCCGCGGTGCGCGCGACGCGATGTGGGCGATCACCGACTGCGCCGTCCCCGTGATCGGCGCGATCAACGGACCCGCGCTCGGCGCCGGGCTCGCGTTCGCCGCCTGTTGCGACATCCTGATCGCTTCGGAGCGCGCGACGTTCGGCGCGACCGAGATCAACGTCGGGTTGCTCGGGGCGAGCTCACACCTGTCGATGCTCGTCGGCCGGTACAAGGCCCGCGAGATGTTCTTCACCGGCGAGGTGGTGCCCGCGTCCGAGCTCCACCGGCTCGGCGCGGTGCGCGCGGTCGTGCCCCCCGACGAGCTGATGCCGGCGGCGCGTGCGCTCGCCGCCGACCTCGCGTCCAAGAGCCCGATCGCGCTGCGCCTCGCGAAGGAGTCGATGAACCGGGTCGAGTACCTGCCGTTGAAGGACGCCTACCGCACCGAGCAGGACTACACGGCCCGGCTCCAGGGCTTCGAGGACGCGGCCGAGGCCCGCCAGGCCTACCTCGAGAAGCGCCAACCCGACTGGAAGTGGCGCTGACCCGCGAACAGCGAAGGCCCCGCGCCGTTGCGGGGCCCACGCTCCCTGCCTCGTCCCGGTGCCCGAACCGAGGCCGGCTTCGTGCTCGGGCGGATGATCGTCGCCCGGCGGTACCCCCTTGAGAACGACCTGCCCGGCGACCCCGTTTCATCCGCCGGATGACGCGATCGCGTCAGTTGGGTACCCCGGTCGGCGACGGCACCGGGAGGCCGATCGGGGGGAGGAGACCGGCCTCCCCGGCGGCCGCCGAACACCCCCATCCTCCGCCGACCGTGTTGCCCGCCCGGGTCGGCCCTGTGAACGCCGTGCAAACAGGCCGCCGCGTCGAGCCCGCCGAGTCGGAGGTGCCGCGGGAAGGGGGTCCGCGGGGAGGGTCGGCGGGAAGGATGTCAGCGGGGAGGGGTTCGGCGGGGAGGGGTTCAGCGGGACGCCAGGTAGGCGCGCCAGCCGCCGAAGCCCGTGATGTCGTCGGCGCCGGCGACGGCGTGGGCCTCGCACAGGAAGCCCTTCGGCATGGAGCCGTCGTCGAGCTCGACCGTGCCGATGCAGAGCGGCCCGGGAACGTCGGCCACGAACGCGCCGAACGCCTCCGGGGTGAGGGCCCAGGTCTCCACCTCGACCGCTGCCCCGCCCGCCTCGACGCGGACCAGGCCCGGCTTGGGCGGGGTCGTGCCGGCGAGCGCGTAGAGGCGGTACGTGGCGGCGGTGCGAGCCGTCCGGCCGAAGCGCGCCCCCAGCCGCGTGAGCTGGTGCTCGAGCGGTTGGCCCCGCAGGTGGGCCCCCACGACCGCGAGCTCGACCGTCGCGCCGCCGGCCGCGTCGAGCGCGTCCTCGCCGAGGAAGTGGGCGCCGAGCCGGGCGACGACCGCGTCGGCCCCGGCGGGCGCGACGAGGCTGAGCCCGGCGGGCAGGCCGTCGGGGCGGCGCGGTCCGGGCACCGAGATCGCGCAGAGGTCGAGGAGGTTGACGAACGTCGTGAACGTGCCGAGCCGGGCGTTGACGCCGATCGGGTCGGCCGCGACCTCGGCACAGGTCGGGAAGGACGGTGTCGTGGGGAGGGCGAGCGCGTCGACCCGTGCCCAGACCGAGCCCGTGGCGTGCGCCAGCGCGGCGAGCCGGTACGCGCCCTCGTAGGCGTCGACGGCCGTCCGCTCGCGGCCCGCGAGGATGATGCCGGCGACGGTCGGGTCGACGTCCCGATGCGCACGGTGCCGCTCGAGGAAGGCGCCGACCGCGGCGTAACGCTCGGCGATCCACGGGCCCTCGTAGAGGAGGCGACCGGCCTCGAGGAACGGACCGGCGTCGAACTCCTCGACGCGGACACCGATCGCGTCGAGGTGCCGGACGGCAGCACGGTACGCGCTCGCGTTGGGCGCGTCGCACAGGCGCTGCACGCGTTCGGCGTCGAGTACGCCGACGGCGGCGCGGTCGGGATCGGCGAAACCTGCCGGGAAGACGCGGCGCGAGAACGGGTCGTCGGGGTCGAGGCCGCGGCACGCGGTGAAGACGGCCCACGCGTCGGCGACCGACGTCGAGAAGAACGACGGGCAGTCGAGCGTGCGCACCGCGGGCACGATGCCCCGCGTGCTGACCGCGCCGCGCGTGGGCTTCAGGCCGACGACGCCCGTCAACGCGGCCGGGACACGGCCCGACCCGGCGGTGTCGGTGCCGAGCGCGACCGGGACGAGCCCGCGCGCGACTGCGACGGCCGAGCCCGAGCTCGAACCGCCGGGGACACGCTCGGGGTCGTGGGGGTTGCGCGGCGTGCCGTAGGGCGAGCGCGTCCCGACGAGCCCCGTGGCGAACTGGTCGAGGTTGGTCTTGGCGACGGGCACCGCGCCCGCGGCGCGCAGGCGGGCGACGACCGTGGCGTCCTCGCCGGGGACGTACGCGTACGACGGGCAGCCGGCCGTCGTCGGCACACCCGCGACGTCGATGTTGTCCTTCACCGCGAAGGGGACGCCCGCGAGCGGCCCGTCCGGCGCGATCCGCGCGTCGGCATCGGGCACGACGCTGATCACCACCGCCGGGTCGTCGCACCCCGCCAGGCCGGCCCGGGCAGCCGCGACCGCGCCGCCACGCTCGTTCATGCCGCGGCGAAGACGACGAGGGGCTGCCCCGCGCTCACGACGACGCCCTCGCCGCAGCGCAGCTCGACGACCGTCCCCGCCGCCGACGCGCGGATCGCGGTCTCGGTCTTCATCGCCTCGAGCACGACGAGGACGTCGCCCGCCGCGACGACGTCGCCCACGCCGACCGCGAGCCGGCACACGTTGCCCTGGATCGGTGTCGACACCGCCCAGCCGCCGGGCGGGATCGCGAGCTCGGCCGGCGCCGGGGGCGGAGTGTCGGGCCGGTCGGCGACGAGCTCGACGCCCCGGTCGGCCCACCGTGCCCGCTCCTCCGCGAACGCCCGCTCGCGGCGGGCCGTGAACGCGGCGATCTCGGCCGCGTGCTCGGTCAGGAAGCGGCGGTGGTCGGCGAGCCGCAGCGTCGCCTCCTCGATCTCGAGGCGGGCGCGCCCGAACGGCAGGTCGTCGCGGAGTCGGGCCAGCTCGCGCTCGCTCACCGGATGGAAGCGGAGCCGGTCGAAGAAGTCGAGCAGCCACGGCCGGCCGGGCCGGAAGCCCGGGGTGACGCGGAAGCGATTCCACATCTGGACCGTCCGGCCGACGAGCTGATAGCCGCCCGGTCCCTCCATCCCGTACACGCAGAGGTACGCGCCGCCGATGCCGACCGCGTTCTCGGGCGTCCACGTGCGGGCCGGGTTGTACTTGGTCGTGACGAGCCGGTGACGCGGGTCGAGCGGGGTCGCGACCGGCGCACCGAGGTAGACGTCGCCGAGGCCCAACACGAGGTAGCTGGCGCCGAACACGATCTCGCGGACCTCGTCGACGTCGGCGAGCCCGTTGATGCGGCGGATGAACTCGAGGTTGCTCGGGCACCAGGGCGCGTCGGCCCGCACGGCCCGTGCGTAGCGTTCGACCGCGAGCCGCGCCGCCGGGTCGTCCCAGGAGAGCGGGAGGTGCACGACCCGGCTCGGGACCTCCATGTCGTCGACCGGCCCGAGCGCCTGCTCCGCGGCCGCGAGCGCGCCCACGAGGTTGTCGAGGCCGATCACGGCCGGGTCGTACCGGACCTGCAGCGACCGGATCCCCGGCGCGAGCTCGAGCACCCCGGGGATGGGCTCCTCCGCGAGCCGACCCATCAGCGCGTGGGCGCGGAAGCGCAACCCGAGGTCGAGCACGTTGTCGCCGAACTCGATCAGCACGTAGCGGTCGCCGGCCCGCCGGAAGGTCACCGCCTCGCGCTGGGGCGCGGCCTCCACGCGGTGGAGCACCGCGTGGGCGCTCCGCGCCTCGGTGAGCCGGCGGCTCCGGTCGCCGCCCGGGCGTTCGAGCGTCCCGATCCACTGCTCCTGCTCGGCGGCGACGCGCCGCGCCTCGCCGTGCGACATCGGCCGGAACCGCACCCGGTCGCCGGGCCGGAGCTGGCCGACCTTCCAGAGCTCGCAACCCGCGACCGTCGCCGGGCACACGAAGCCGCCGAGGCTCGGGCCGTCGGGCCCGAGCACGATCGGCATGTCGCCGGTGAAGTCGACGGTGCCGATCGCGTACTCGTTGTCGTGGATGTTCGAGGGGTGCAGCCCCGCCTCGCCGCCGTCGGGTCGCGCCCACTCCGGCTTCGGGCCGATCAGGCGGACGCCCGTGCGGTCGGAGTGGTGGTGCACCTCCCAGGCCGTCGAGAAGAAGGTCTCGACGTCGCGCTCGGTGAAGAAGTCGGGCGCGCTGTGCGGCCCGACGAGGACGCCGATCTCCCAGTCGTGGGTGAACGCCGGCGTCGAGGCGGCCGCGAGTGCACGCGTGGCGACGGCGGGGCGCGCCACCCCCGGCGGTCCGGCGGGTGCTTCGCGCAGGTGGAGCACGTCGCCCACGCGCAGCGCCCGGCCGGCGTGGCCGCCGAAGCCGCCGAGGACGAACGTGGCCCGGCTCCCGAGGTACTCGGGGACGTCGAAGCCGTGCCCGATGGCGAGGTAGGCCCGAGCGCCGGTGTCGCGGACGCCGCCGACGCGCAGCACCGCGCCCGCCCCGACGGGCACCGCGGCCCACCAGGGAACCGGCCGGCCGTCGAGCTCGGCGTCCATCTCGGCGCCGGTGAGCGCCACGACTGCCGGCGCGCGGAACCGCAGCGTCGGGCCGGTGAACGTGAGCTCGAGGGCCGCGGTGCCGGGGGCGTTGCCGACCAGGCGGTTGGCGAGGCGGAACGCGAGGTCGTCCATCGGGCCCGACGGCGGGACGCCGACGGCCCAGTAGCCGAGCCGGCCCGGGTGCTCCTGGACGCTCGTCTGGGTGCCGCCGTCGAGTACCTCGACCGTCGCCGGCTCGTAGGGGAACGCGGCGAGGTGGGTCGTCGTGCAGCCGCCCCGGGCGAACTCGGGGTCGCCGGTGACGGCGCGCAGGTACCCGAGGTTGGTCTCGAGCCCCGCGAGGCGGGTCGCGTCGAGTGCGGCGCGCAGCAGGCGCACCGCGTCGGCCCGGTCGGCGCCGTGCACGACGAGCTTGGCGAGCAGCGGGTCGAAGTGCGGCGTGACCGGCGTGCCGCGGGCGACCCACGTGTCGCACCGGACGCCCGGCGGGAACCGCACGTCGGTGAGCTCGCCGGTGCTGGGCCGGAAGTCGTTCGCGGGGTCCTCGGCGTAGAGGCGTGCCTCGATCGCGTGGCCACCCGCGAGCGGCCGGGCCGCGGCGACCTCCCGGCCGAGATCGAGCTCACCCGCGGCTTCGAGCAGCATCCACTCGACGAGGTCGATGCCCGACACCGCCTCGGTCACCCCGTGCTCGACCTGCAGGCGCGCGTTGACCTCGAGGAACGCGAACTCCTCGCGGTCACAGTCGTGCACGAACTCCACCGTTCCCGCCGACCGGTAGCCGACCGCGCAGCCGAGGCGGACGGCGGCGTCCGCGAGTTGCTGGCGTTCGGCGTCCGAGATCCCGGGCGCGGGAGTCTCCTCGACGACCTTCTGGTTGCGGCGTTGGAGCGAGCAGTCCCGTTCGCCGAGCGCGACGACGTCGCGGCCGTCGCCGAAGATCTGGACCTCGAGGTGACGGGCCCGCGCGACGAAGCGCTCCAGCAGGACGCCGCCGTCGCCGAAGTGCGACGCACCGAGCCGCGCGACCACCGCGAACGCCTCGGCGAGCTCGCCGGCATCGTCGCAGCGGCGCATGCCGATCCCGCCGCCGCCCGCCGTGCTCTTCAGCATCACCGGATAGCCGATCGCCGCCGCCGCCTCCCGCGCCGCGTCGAGATCGGGCAGCACGTCGGTGCCCGGCAGCAGGGGGACCCCGTGCCGCTCCGCCAGCGCCCGGGCGCCGTGCTTCGTCCCGAACGCCCGGAGCTGGGCCGGCGTCGGGCCGACGAACACGAGGCCGGCCGCCGCGCACGCCTCGGCGAACTCCGCCCGCTCGCTCAGGAAGCCGTAGCCCGGGTGGACGGCTTCGGCGCCGACCTCGAGGGCGGCGGCCACGATCCGGTCGGCGTCGAGGTACGCGTCGAGCGGAGAGTCACCTTCGATGACCACGACCTCGTCGGCGTCGTCGACGTGGCGCGACGCGCGGTCGGCAGGGGAGGCGACGGCGACCGACGCGATGCCGAGCCGGTCGAGCGTGCGCATGACGCGACAGGCGATCTCGCCGCGGTTCGCGACGAGGACCTTCCGGAACAACGTCACCCCGCTCCCCACACCAGGAGGCGGATCGGGGTCGGGTTCCAACCGTTGCAGGGGTTGTTGAGCTGCGGGCAGTTCGAGATCACGACCAGGGTGTCGGTCTCGGCCCGCAGCTCCACGTACGCGCCGGGACGCGAGATGCCGTCCACGATGTCGAGACGACCGTCCGCGGTGACCGGGACGTTCATGAAGAAGTTGATGTTCGGGACGAGGTCGCGCTTGCCCATGCCGAGCGGCCGCAGACCGTGGAGGAAGTTGTCACGGCAGTTGTGCATGTACCGCGTGTGCTGCCCGAACCGGCAGACGTTGCTCTCGGCGCTGCAGGCGCCGCCCAACGTGTCGTGGCGGCCGCAGGTGTCGCCGACGATCGTCGCGAGCACGGTTCCCTCGCTCGACAGCAGGCGCGATCCGGTGGTGAGGAAGACGTTGTGCTGGGCGCGCACGGTGTCGGCCGCGCTGTAACGGTCCGCGGTGTCGTGCGCGTTGTAGAGGAGGGTGTCGACGGCCTGGTTGCCCTCGAGGTCGACGATGCGCAGGACGTCGCCCCGCGCCAGGACGTGGGTCCACGGCTCACCGGGGCCGACGACGACGTCGACGATCGCGGACGTGACGGCGCGCTCGTCGGCCTGGGTCGCGGTCACAAGACCGCTCCCGCGACCGCGGAACCGGCGATCCACGCGTCGGTGTTCTCGAACCCGCGCACCGCCTCGGGTGACGCGGTCCGGCACGGGTCGTCCGGCGCCGGCGGGGGCCCCTGCCACACCGTCACCTGCAGCCGTCCGGGCCGGTACTCGGGCGAGGGGTCGAGCACGTGCGGGGTCGCCGACAGCACCGCGAGGACGTTCATCTCGGCCCGCAGGTCGACACCCGCGCCCGGGCGCTGCGCACCCTCGACCCAGTCGAGCGAGCCGTTCGGCCCGACGGTGACGCCCGCGAAGAGGTTGAAGGTCGCGACGACGTCGCGCCGGTCGAGGCCGTGGCGCCCGAGTGCGGCCACGAGGTTGTCACGCGCGTTGCGGTGGTAGTCGTTGCGGAGCTCGAGGTACCGGCCCGGCCCGTACTTCGCGGCCGTCGTGACGGCATCGCCGAACCCCGCCAGCGTGTCGTGGTGCCCGCTCGAGTCGGCCGTCACGGAGAGGAGGACCCGGCCGAGGTCCGAGAACAGCACGCGGCCGGTCGTCACGAAGATCGTGTTCTGGATCTTCGTCGTGTCCGGCGCGTTGAAACGCTCGCTCGGCTGGTCGGCGTTCAGCGCGAGCAGCGACGCGGCGCCGGCGCCGTCGGCGTCCACGATCCGCAGCGTCTGGCCGCGGCGGACGACGCGTGACCAGTACGCGCCCGGCGGGACGGTCTCGTCGGCCACGGTGGCGCCCCCAGGGATCGGGGGAAGCGGGATCGGGGGAGGGGCGGAAGGCTCCGGTTGCACGCCCGGACGGTACGGATGCGCGATGTCGCGATCGTTGCCCGACCATGAACTCCCGGTGTCAGGACCTGGCGCGCGCCTGACAGCAACTGCTGACGCGGCCGAAACAATCCGGACGCGACCGTGAAACGGATGCGGAACAGCGTGATGCCGTGTCGACCGTCTACAAGCTTCCCCGCGGCGCGTACCTCGACGACGCGTGGTTCCGGCGCGAGCAGGAAGCACTCATCGGCCGGACGTGGACGCTCGTGGCGTCGACCGACGAGCTCCCCGACCCCGGCGACTACGTGGCGGCCGTCGTCGCCGACGCGCCGATCCTCGTCGTGCGCGGCGAGGCCGGCGAGCTGCGCGCCTTCCACAACCTGTGCCGTCACCGCGGGATGGTCATGCTCGAGGGGGCCGGCAACGTCGGCACGTCCATCGACTGCGTGTACCACCAGTGGCGCTACGACCTCGACGGCGCGTTGCGCGTCGTGCCCCAGCGCAAGGAGCAGTTCCCGAGGCTCGACCCGGCCTGCTGGGGCCTGCTGCCGGCGGCTCTCGACGTGTGGCAGGGGATGGTCTTCGTACACCCGGATCCGTCGGCGCCGAGCCTCCACTCGTACCTCGGCGTGATCCCAGACGCGCTCGGCAGCTTCCGACCCGGGCTTCTCACGCAGGTCGCGCACGATCTCATCGACGCCCGGTGCAACTGGAAGCTGTTCGTCGAGAACCACGTCGACGTGTACCACCTCTGGTACCTGCACGAGGAGACGCTCGGCGACTTCGACCACACGCAGTTCAGCCACGAGACCGTCGACGGGCACTGGGTCAGCTACGAGCCGCTGCGCGCGCCGCGCTTCGACGAGGCTCGCCTGGCCGCGGGCACGAGGGCGATCACGCACCTCGACGAACGCGACCGCACGGGGATCAGCGCGCTGCTCGCCTTCCCGAACCTCATGTTCGCGACGTCGGCCGAGTTCTTCGCGACGTACCGGGCGGTTCCCGTCGCGCCCGACCGTTCGGTGATCGACCTGCGCATCCGGGCCGAGCCCGGCGCCGACGCCGAGGCACTCCTGAAGTCGCTCCACTCCTTCATCTCGGAGGACATCGCCGCCTGCGAGGCGGTGCAGCGCGGGATGCGGTCGCCCCGGTTCTCCGTCGGGCCGCTCGCCCGGACCCACGAGCGACCGATCACCCGCTTCCACGACCGCGTCCTCGCCGCCCTCGCCGATCCGTGAGCCCAGGGGTCCGTGAGCGTGCGGGGGGCGAGCTCCCCGACTGCTTCGTCGGTGCGTGGCGACGCGTGTCGCTCGCGCTCGGGGAGGCACCGGCGTGCGAGCCGTCGGACGTGCTCTGGCTCCAGGCCCGCGCCGCGTTCGCGGACGTCCGCCTGCCCCGGGCACGCGGCGCCGAGCCCGCCGCGTTCGCGGGGACGACGACCTGGGAGCCTCCCGTGCTGACGTGGCACCACCGGCTCGATCTCGAACCGGGCCCGCCGGACACCGGCGCGGTGGAGTGGCACGGGCCCGATCTCGTCGAGCGCGGCGTCACGTGCGTGCACGGCGAACCCGTCACCTACGAAGAGGTCTGGCGGCGGGAGCCGGGCCGGCGCGCGCCCGTCGTCGTGCTCACGTCCGACGGTGCGGACGGCGAGTGCCGCGGGATGTTGGTCCGCGTCGGGGACGACGCGATCGTCATGGCGACCACCGGGCACGGTCTCGCGGCGCGCCGCGAGCGCCGGGCCGGCGAGGCGTGGCGAACGGTCGGGTCGCTCGGGGCAGCAGCCGCGCTCCCCGCGATCCCGGAGCCGCGCCCGGGGTGGGAGGCGGGGGCCGAGGTGTCGCTCGCACCCGTGCCCGGCAGCGGTGCCGACGCTGTCGCGGTGGGCTGGCGGGTGCGCGAGCTCGAACGCTGACCGGTCAGGGCGGGGCGCCGCCTTCGAGCGTCGCGGCGACGGCGAGGATCTGGTCCTCGCGCCCGGGTCGGCCGACGACCTGCACGCCGACCGGCAGGCCGTCCCGCGAGGTACCGGCAGGTACCGACAGGGCCGGCAGGCCGAGCAGGCTGACCGCCCGGCACGGCGCGAGGATCGTCATGTCGTCCACGACGTGGCGCACGCCGTCGACGTCGAGCTCGGTGCTGCCGGTCGCGAACGCGGGGACGACCGCGACGGGAAGGAGCAGAACCGGGTAGCGGTCCAGGAACGAGCACACACGGGCGCGGAGCTGCACGGCCGACGCGAGGAGCGCCGCGGCCGCGCCCGGGTCGTGTGGCTCGACCCCGTCGAGCAGCGACCGGATGCGCGGCGTGAGCTCGCGCTCGCGACCGCGGGCGAGGCGCGCGAGGTCGGCGTAGTCGTCGGTGGCGCGCAACGCGCCGAACAAGGGCTGCGCGGCGTCGAGGCCAGGCGGCGCTTCCCGCGTGACGCGGTGCCCGTGCGCCGCGAGGAGGGTCGCGGCGCGCGCCACCGCGTCGACGAGGTCGGCGCGGACGGCCACCGTCCCCTCGCCGTCCGTCCACGCGCACGCGACGGGCTCCGGGTCGCGCCGACCGCCGGCGGGAAGCGCCCGGGCGGCCCGCAGCCAGAGGGCGACGTCGGCGACGGTGCGGGCGAGCGGCCCGACGAGGCTGAAGCGCGCCCGCGGTGAGCCGGCCGGCGGCGCCGGGCGCTGCCCCCCGGCCGGCACGGCACCCGGCGTCGGCCGCAGCCCGACGGTGCCGGTGCAGTGCGCCGGGAAGCGGACGGACCCGCCGTAGTCGGTGCCGAGGCTGATCGGGACCAACCGGCCCGCGACCGCGGCGGCGCACCCGCCACTCGATCCGCCCGGGGCGAGCGCGGGGTCGAGCGGGTGGCGCGTGGTGCCGAACACGGGGTTGGCGGCCCGGGGCTCGAGCGCGAACTCGGGACAGTTGGTCTTGCCGACGAGGATCGCGCCGGCGCTCCGCATCGTCGCGACGGCCGGCGCGTCCCGACGGGGAACGTGCCGCGCGAGCAGCCGGCTGCCCGCGGTCGTGCGCGTGCCCTCGGTATCGAGGACGTCCTTCGCGGTGAAGGGCACGCCGTGCAGCGGACCGGTCTCGTCGCCGCGCATGACCGCGCGTTCCGCGTCACGGGCGCGCTCGAGCGCGTCGTCGACGACCGTGACGACCGCGTTGGTTCGGTCGTGCGCGATGCGGTCGAGACATGCCTCGACGATCTCGACGGGGGAGACCTCGCGCCGCTTGACGGCCGCCGCGATCCGCGCCGCGGACCAGTCGGCGTCGGTCGGGTCGAGCGCGGCGTCGAGCACGCCGCATTGAACCACGGCGGTCGAATCGAGCGTCGCCGCGCAGAATCCGTACAGCCGGCGGTCAGAACGCCAACAACCACCGTTTATCGAGCGTTGCAACGGACGCGATGGACGCGAAACGTCGCGTCCCTAGCGTCGATCTCCGTGGGGACGACGGAGTGAGCGTGCGCACGTGGGCCGACCAGGCGTGGCCGGAGCTCGCGGACCTCGCCGAGCGCGGGAGCGGTGAGGTCGGGCTCGTACCGGTCGGTGCCACCGAGCAGCACGGGCCCCATCTGCCCACGGGCACCGACACCCTGGTCGCCGTCGCGTTGTGCGACGCGGTGTCCGCCCGCACCGGGGCACCCGTCCTGCCCGCGATCCCGGTCGCGTGCAGCTACGGGCACGGCACGCAACTCCCGGGGACGCTGTCGCTGACGCCCGAGCTCCTCGCCGCGGTAGTTCGCCAGTACGCCGAATGGGCCGCCGCCTCGGGCTTGACGCGGGTGCTCTTCGTGAACTCGCACTTCGGCAACACCGCGTCGCTCGCGATCGCGACCGATCACCTGCGGCTCTTCCGGCCCGACCTGCAGGTGGGTTCCGTCGACTGGTGGACCGCGGATCCGGTCGTCGCACGCGAGGCCGTCGCCGACGGCGACGACGTGCACGCACACCGCGCCGAGACGTCGTTGATGCTCGCGATCGCACCCGAGCTCGTCCACCTCGACCGGCTCGCGTCCGCCGACGACCCCGACCGGACCGTCGACCTCGTCTTCCGCTACACCGCGCCGGCGCTGTCGACCAACGGCGTGACCGGGCGGCCCTCGGAGGCGACCGTCGAGCTCGGGGAGCTGGTCCTCACGCGCACCGTCGACGCGATCACCGCCATGGTCGAGCGGGGCCGTGCGGAGAAGCCACCGCTCGGTCCCGCACCCGTTCCCCCGTTCTCGCCTGCGCCGTACCCGGCGCACTGACCAGACGGCACGAACCGAGAAGCGAAGAGGAGACCCGTGGACACGGTCCAGCCGCAGTCACCCGAGCACGAGGAGCTGGCGCGCACGCTCGCCGACCAGGGCGTCGAGTACGCGGTCGGGTCGTTCGTCGACGTGCTGGGACGCGCGAAGTCGAAGGTCGTGCCGATCGCGCACCTGCCGGCACTCCTCGCCGGGCACGAGCGGTACACGCCGCGCGGTATGGGCGACCTCGGCCGCATGACTCCCGAGGAGGACGAGTGCGTCGCGATGCCCGACCCGTCGACCCTCCGGGTCATGCCGTGGGATCGACGGTTCGCGTGGATGGCGGCCGACCTTCTCTTCGGCGGGAGCGAGCCGTTCGCGAACTGCACCCGGTCGATCCTCAAGCGTCAGCTCGACCTCGCCGCCGACGAGGGCTTCCGGTTCAACCTCGGCGTCGAGACGGAGCTCTACGTCTTCCGTGAGGAGTCGCTCGGCCGCGACGACGGCTATCTCGAGCCGATGACCCGCGCCGGCGCCCTTGCACCGACCCAGGCCTACGACGTCGAGGCCGAGCTCGACGCGATGGATTTCCTCGGCCCCATGGTCACGTACATGAACGAGACCGGGTTCGGGGTCTTCAGCTTCGACGCCGAAGGCGGTGACGCCCAGTACGAGTTCGACTTCGAGTACGCACCCGCGCTCGAGATGGCCGACAAGCTCACGTTCTTCCGGCTCATGGTGCGCCAGGTCGCGAAGAGTCGGGGGCTCGTCGCCTCGTTCATGCCCAAGCCGTACACGGGTGCCTGGGGTTCGGGGGCGCACTTCAACATGAGCCTCGCGGACGTCGACACCGGCGCGAACCTCTTCCGGGACGCGGACGACGACCGCGGTCGTGGGTGGAGCAAGGTTGCGTACGGGTTCGTCGCCGGCATCATGCGGCACGCCCGC
>DASRHL010000351.1:0-10296 GCA_035650535.1 Acidimicrobiia bacterium | reverse complement strand
CTCGAGCCGGGCGTCGCGGGTGACGAGCTCGTCGCCGTCGATGACGAGAACGGACTCGGGGTTCAGCTCGAGGCGCCGCAGGAGGGCGTCGACCGTCAGCGGGCCCGGGATCTCGACCTCGCGACGCGGGTTGCGCAACACGACCTTCACGACGTGAAGGCTACCGAGAGAAGGTGCTCGTCAGGCCCCGCGCGCGCGGCCCGGGCGGAAGGTTCGGATCTCGAGCCCTTCCCCGGGGTGCAGCTCCGTCCGGTAGACGACCTCGGGCCTGTTCGCCAGCGCGCGCCCGGCGAGACGCAGCACGGTCGCGCCGACGCCGACCACCATCCACGCCCGCGATCCCTCCATCAGGCCGCGACGCAGGCCCGTGCGTGACATCCGGCGGAGCAGCGTGCCCACGGGCTCGACCTCAGACCCGTCGGACTTCGATGATCGTGCGCTTCTTCTTGCCGCTCCGGCGGCCGAGGAGGAAGACGAGCACGACGACGACCCCGGCCGCGGCGGCGCCGGCGGCGACGCCCGCGCCCTTGGCGGCGTCGGCGCCGGCCTCCGTGGCGCGCTGGACCTCGCGCAGCTTCGCCTCGATGTCGTCCCGTGTGATCGGCCGGTCGACAGCCATCAGCCCTTCTCCCCGCTCGTGCGGGCCCGGTCGGCACGCGCGCCCCGGGCCGCCCAGACGACGCCCGCGCCGACGAACAGCGCCACGACGACGATCAGGTACGGCGCCCACGACCAGTCGCCGCTGAAGGTGTCGCCGGTCTCGGTCTGCAGCGCCCGGAGACCACCGACCCCGAGGAACAGGACGCCGAACCCCAGGAGCAGCGCACCCGCGATCCCGAATGCCGCGTACCGCCCGAGCGCCTTGAGCGGGACGAGCGTCTCCTGCTTGAAGTAGGCGACGACGAGGTCGCGCAACTCGAGGACGAGCTGCGGCAGCGACGGCGGCCGCCCCCCGGTCGCGCCCGGCTCCACTCCCCCGGCCTCGGTCACGGCGTGGAAGTCTAGGGCGACCCCCGAGCGAGCGCCGCGGCGCGGGGATCCCGCGGGGGCAGCGAGCGAGTTGCTCGCCGAGAGGCGAGGCGTTTCAGAGGCGTGGGTGGTCCGCCGCAGCCGTCACGGCGTCGAGCCCGGGGCGGTGGCGGCGGCCGGGGCGGGCACGAGCTGGTCGGCGGCGGGCGCGTCGGGGAAGGTCCCGATGATCTCGCCGACGAGGGCGCGGAGGGCGATCGCGTGGCTCTCGTCGAGGTTGCCGTTCGCCACGAAGGCGAACCGCATGGGTTGCGAGACGTCGACGAGCCCGGCGAGGCCGGCGACCCCGTTGAGGAACCCGGTCTTGGCCCGGAGCTTCCCCGCGACCTTGGAGTTCTTCAGGACGGCGGCGAGCGTGCCCGAGCCGCCGGCGACGGGCAGGCCGTCCCAGATGGCGCGGAACTGGGGCTGCGCGCCGAGGTCGACGGCGGCCGCGAGCAGGCTGCAGGTCACCCGGTTGCCCCGGTCGAGCCCGGAGCCGTCGACGAGCACCATGTTCGCCGTCGGGAGCCCGAGCTCCCCGAGCTTGGCGGCGACCGCCTTCACGCCGGACTCGGTCGTCCCCGAGTGCGAGACGCGGACGCCGATCTCGCGCACCAGCATCTCGGCCGCGAGGTTGTCGGACGACGTGAGCATCTCGTGCACGACGTCCTTCAGGGGCGGCGACTCGAGCTTGGCGACCTCGACCGCGTTCGCCGGCGCGGTGCCGTGCGCGGGTGCGCCACCGACCGTGACGCCGCGGGCCTTCAGGAGGTCGGTCAGCTTCGACGCCGCGAGCACGGACGGGTCGGGTGCGCCCACGGGGATGGGCTTCGAGACCGCGAATCCCCGGTTGACCTCGAGCGCGCCGACGGGGCCGATCGAGCCGCCGGTGCGGTAGCTCGGGCTCCACGTCGCCACGTAGCGCGTCTCGTCGTAGCGGGAGTCGTCCCCGACGATGCCGTTCGTGATGCGGTGGACGCCGTGCGCCACGACCGCGTCCGCGAGGTCCTCGAGCTTCGACGTCGGGAGGTTCGCGGTGATCGCCTGCTGGTCCAGCTCGGCGCGGAAGTCGGCGGTCGACAGCAGCGGGTCGCCGCCGCCGACCAGGTAGAGGCGGTCGATCGTCCCGCCCTGCACGTCCTGGGGGGAGACGGCACGGGTCTCGAACGTCGCGTCGGGACCGATGACGGACAGCGCTGCCGCCGCGGTCAGGAGCTTCTGTGTCGACGCCGGGATGACCGGCGTGTCGGCGGCGTGCGTCGCGACGGGACCGCTCGCGGCGTTCACGGCGAAGCACGCGTCGGTGCCCGCCACCGCCTGGTCGAGCTCGGCCTGCAGCTTCTGGGCGCCGACCAGGTCGACGAAGGGTTCGGGCACGCGCCGGGGCGACCAGAGCGGCGTCACCAGCTCGCCGGCCGGCCGGGTGCCGGCCGCGGCGGTGCCGGCGTCGGACTGCACGGCGAGGTAGCCGCACGCCAGCGCGGCGACGAGGAGCAGGACCGCGAAGACGCGCGTCGGCGTCATGCCGTCCCCGATTTCGGCCGGCGGTCGCGGTCACGATCACGGGCGTACCGCCAGAGGTGCTCGAGCGCGCGTACGGCCCGGAACGACGACGGGTAGCAGTACCGTCCCGATGCGCGCACGGCACGCGGCCCGGCGTTGTCGGGATCGGCGACCGCGAGCTCGGTGGCGGTGAGGATCGGCTTGCCGGTCGCCACCGAGATCTCGGCTGCGGCCCGGGCGAAGCGTTCGTCCTGGCGCTCGTGGTACGCGACGACCCGGTCGAGACCGTGGTCGGGGAAGAACCGGCCCCGGCGCATCAGACGGGCCTGGTTCGACTGGATGCCGAGGCCCAGGTAGACGACCGCGTCGACCTCGGGATGGCGGGCGACGAGCTCCAGCACCTCGGGAATGGTGTCACGCGTCTCCGCGCCGGCGAGGTCGATCGGGTTGTTGCGGCTCCAGCGGGGCGGGAGCTTGGCGTCGATCGCGGCCCGAAGGTCGTCGGGAAGGACGAGGAGCTCGAGCTCGGAGCGCGTGATCGCGTCGGCGGTCACCACTCCCCACCCGCCCGCCGTGGTGAGGACGGCGACCCGGGGGCCCCGGGGCAGCGGCTGGGTCGCGAACGTCGCGGCGGCGTCGAACGCCTCGTCCACCGTCGCGGTGCGCGTGATCGCCGCCTGGCGGCACATCCCGTCGAAGACTCGGTCGTCGCTCGCGAGGGCGCCGGTGTGCGAAGCGGCGGCCCGCTGCCCTCCCGACGTGGTCCCGCCCTTCAGCAGGACGAGCGGCTGGACGGCGGTCACGGCCCGGGCCCGCTCGAAGAACGCCCGCCCGTCGCCGACGCCCTCGACGTACGCGAGCGAGACGGCCGTCTCGGGGTCGGATGCGAACCACTCGAGGAAGTCGGGGACGGTGACCGCCGCCGCGTTGCCCGCCGACACCGCGCGGCTGACACCCACGCCGCTCGCGACGGCCAGGTTCTGGAACGACGACACGAAGTTCCCCGACTGGCTCGCGATGGCGATGCGGCCCGGCGGCGGGAACGGCGCGACGATCTGCGCGCAGAGCCGCGCCGGCGTCGAGACGACGCCCTGGCCGTTCGGCCCGGCGAGCAGGATCCCGAGCTCGGCGGCGAGGTCCGCCAACTCCCGTTCCGCCGCCTGCCCGGCAGCGCCCGCCTCGCCGTAACCCGCCGAGGTCACGAAGGCGGCCCGGACGCCGCGCCGCGCGCACGCCCGCAGCAGCTCGGTGTTCGCGGCGGCGGGTGTGCACACGAACACAAGGTCGACGGGCGCGTCCGGTGGGAGGTCGTCGGGTGACGTCACCATCGGCACGCCGAGGACCTCGCCGCCCTCGAGGTTGGTGCCGTACACGGCGCCCGCGTAGCCCTGCGTCAGGATGTTGTGCAGCGCGACGAACCCGAACTTGGCCGGATGGCCCGACACGCCGGCGACGACGACCCCGCGGGGCTCGAACAGGGCCGTGAAGCCGTCCGCCGGGGGCGGGGCGGTGCGCGCCGTCCGCGGCGCGACCGCGGGCGCCCCGTCGAGCGTCAGCTCGACCAGCCCGTCGACCGCGATCGGAACCCCGTCGGCGACGACGAGCGGATTGACGTCGACCGACACGATCGCCGGCTCGGCGACCGCCATCCGTGACAGCCCGACGAGCGTCGCCGCGAGTGCCTCGCGGTCGACCGGCGGTTCGCCCCGGAACGGCCCGAGCAGCGCCTGGCTCGCCAGCGCGCCGATCATCTCGTGCGCGTCGGTCTCGTCGATCGGCGCGAGCCGGAAGACGACGTCGCCGATGGCCTCGGCGAGGACACCGCCGACCCCGAGCATCACGCACGGGCCGAACTGCGCGTCGGTGTGGAGCCCGGCGATCAGCTCGCGTGAACCGCGCACCATCGGCGCGACGAGCAGCGCGACCTCGCCGTCGTCGGGACGCGCGGCTGCGAGCAGCTCGCGGGCGGCGCCCGCCAGCGCGTCCGCGTTCCCCAGACCGAGGCGGACGAGGCCGCGTTCGGTCTTGTGCGTGATCGCGTCGCCGGCCAGCTTGACCACGACCGGGTAGCCGAGGTCGTCGGCCGCGGCGACAGCCGTGTCGGCGTCCTGTGCGAGTCGCTGGGCCGCGACGCACACGCCGTACCGCTCGAGCCGTTGCTTCGACTCGAACTCCGACAGGGTCCGGGTCTCCACGAGCTACACCGCGCTGCCGCGACCGGCCCAGTGCTCGTCGCGCAGGACGCGCTTGAGGAGCTTGCCCGACTCGGTGCGCGGCAGCTCGTCACGCAGCTCGTATTCGCGCGGTCGCTTGTAGCGGGCCACGCGCGCCTCCACGAACGCGCGCAGCTCGTCGACGTCGAGGTCGGCACCGGGCTTGGGCTGCACCACCGCGTGGACGTGTTCGCCCCACTCCTCGTCGGGGACACCGAAGACCGCCGCGTCGAGGACGCCCGGGTGCTCGTAGAGCACCGCCTCGATCTCGGCCGGATAGATGTTCACCCCGGCCGAGATGATCATGTCCTTCTTGCGGTCGCAGATCGACACGTAGCCCTCGTCGTCGACGAACGCGACGTCGCCGACCGACTTCCACTCGCCGCCGCCGTGCTCGCCCAGCTGCTCCTCGGTCCGGTAGTACCCGTCCATCGCGAGGCCGGTTCGGATGAACAGCTCGCCGGGCTCGCCGACGTCGGCCTCGCTCCCGTCGTCGCGCACGATCTTGATCTCGACGCCGCCGTAGGGCCTGCCGCACGAGCCGGGCTTGCGCAGCTGGTCCTCGGGTTCGAGGATCGTCGTGACGCCCAGCTCGGTCGAGCCGTAGACCTCGAACAGGAACCCGTCGCCGAGCTTCTCGATCACCTCCTGCTTCAGCGCGTAGGGCACCGGCGCGGCGTTGGCGATCAGGCAGTGCATCGACGACAGGTCGGCCTGCGCGAGCTCCTCGTCGGGAAGGCTCACGATCCGCTTCAGCTGCGTCGGGGCCGAGAACGTCGTCGTGACCCGGTGCTCGCGGACCAGGCGGAGCCACACGGACGCGTCGAACTTGCGCATCACGACGACCTCGCACCCGAGGGTGTGGCTCAGCAGCGCGAACGCCAGCGGGCCCGAGTGGTACAGCGGCCCGGTAGTGAGATGCACCTCCACGAGCGGGCGGAGGCGTAGCACGCCGAGCATCGCGCCGACGATCGAGGCGTCCGTCGACGTCCGGAGCGCGCCCTTCGGCTTCCCCGTGGTTCCTGACGTGTAGATCATGGCCGCGCCGGCCGTGTCGCCCGACACCGAGTCGGGTTCGTCGTCCGGTTGCGCCGCCAGCAGGCCGTCCCACTCGACGAACGACGGCACCGCGAGTCCGGCGCCGAACACGACAACGTCGCGCACCTTGGGAAGGCGGTCGCGGATCTCGGCGATGGACGGCGCCTGCTCCGCGTCGACGACGACGAGCGTCGCGTCGGAGTTGTCGACGACGTACTGCATCTCCTCCGGGATGAAGCGGTACGACAGCGGCACCGCGGTGAGTCCCGCCTTGCGTGCCGCGTGGATCACGGTGAGCACCTCGAGAGAGTTCGGGCCGCACCACACGAGACGGTCGCCGGGCTGCGCGCCCAGCGACTGCAGCCCCTGCGCGAGACGGTTCACCATGCGGTTCAACTCGCCGAACGTCGTCGTCGACGGCCGGGCGCCGCCCGCCGCGTCCACGACGACCGCGACGCGTTCCGGTGCGGAAGCGGCGTGCATCGCGAGCGGGTCGGTCGCCAACGTTCGGGTCTCCGTGGAGGCCGGGCAGGGTTGAGGCGCCGGTAGCCTACCGGGGTGCCCCGGCCCTTCCCCGTGCGCGGCGTGATCGAAGGGTTCTACGGAGCGCCCTGGAGCCACGAGGCCCGCCTCCACGCGATCGAGTTCCTGGCCCGACGCGGGATGAACGCGTACGTCTACGCACCGAAGGGCGACCCGCGGCACCGGTCGCGCTGGCGCGAACCGTACGACGCCGCCGACGCGGAGCGGTTCCGCGCGCTCGCGGAGGCCTGCGCGGCGCGCGACACGCGGTTCGGGTTCGCGGTCTCACCGGGTCTCGACATCGACTACCAGGACGCCGCCGACCGCGCGGTGCTGCTCGGGAAGCTCGTACCCCTGCTCGACGCCGGCGTGGCGTGGTTCGTGCTCGCGCTCGACGACATCCCGCTGCGCCCCGGGCTCGGACCCGATCAGGCCGCGCTGACCACCTGGCTGCTGACCGAGCTCGCGAACCGGGTCGACGGCGTCCGCCTGAGCGTCGTGCCGACCGAGTACGTGGGGACCCGACCGAGCGAGTACCTGTCGGAGCTCGCCAAGAGCCTGCCCGACGACGTCGACGTGATGTGGACGGGGCCGACCGTCTGCTCGCCACGTATCACCGCCGCGGGCGCGCGGGCCTGGCAGGACGCGATCGGCGGTCACGCGACGATCCTCTGGGACAACTACCCGGTGAACGACACGATCATGGCGAAGGAGCTGCATCTCGGCGCGTACCGCGGCCGTGACGCCGACCTGTCGGACGTGGTCGAGGGCGTCCTGTGCAACCCGATGGTGCAACCGCGGGCGTCACTCGTCGCGCTCGCCACCGCGGCCGCGTTCCTGCGCGACCCCAACTCCTACGACGAGACGAGCGCATGGGAGGAGGCGATCGCCGCCGTCGGGGGCGTGTACACGTCGCATCTCCGCGCGCTCGCGTTCGCTTGCATGGACGGTCCCCTCCGCGCACCCGAGAGCACGGAGCTGCGGCGCCGGGTCGACGCGCTCGGCTCGGGACTCCCCGACGAGGAGCTGACCGAGGCGCTGGCCGGCGTCAAGGGCTTCCTCGATGCCCTGCTCCTCGCGGGCGACGAGCGCTTTCTCGGATCCGGCGACCCGCTGGCGGACGAGGTCGCGCCCTGGGCGGTCCAGGCGCGGAAGGAGGCGGAGGCCGGCCTCGCCGCGCTGTCGCTGTGGCGCCAGGTGCGCCGCCGCGAGGGTCCGGACGCCGAGCGGGCGCTGAACCAGGCGTTTGCGGTGCTGTTCCTCTGGGAGGCGGCGCGCGCCGGCGACCGCGTCGTCTGCGGTCCGCGCTTCGCCGTCCACCCGGCGGTCGTGCAGCTCCCGGACGGGCGCCCGGCGCTGGACGTCGAGCTCGCGGTCCGGGAGGACGCCAACGCCGTCGACCGGCTCTGCCGCGACGCGCTCGCCGCGTACGCGGCATGGTGCGCGGAGGCGGGTGGGGCCTGATGCTCACGGTCGTGATGCCCGCGTACAACGAGGCCGAATTCCTCGAGCAGTCGGTGCACGACGTGACGGCGGGACTGCGGGCGCGCGGCGAACCCTTCGAGATCGTGGTCGTCGAGAACGGCTCCACCGACGGCACGCTCGACCTGGCGCGCCGGCTCCAAGCCGAGGACGGCGTCGTGCGCGCGCTGCACCGACCGGCACCCGACTACGGCGACGCGTTGCGGGCCGGGCTCCTCGACGCGCGCGGCGACGTCGTCGTGAACTTCGACGTCGACTACTACGACCTCGAGTTCCTGGCCGAGGCCGTCGACCGCGTCCGCGCGCCCGGGGGCCCGTCGATCGTCGTGGCCTCGAAGCGCTCCGCCGGCGCCCGCGACGAGCGGCCCCTCCGACGCCGCCTCGTGACGTACACGTTCTCGACGCTGCTGCACGCCGGATTCGGGCTCGGGGTCTCCGACACGCACGGGATGAAGGCGATGCGTCGCGGCGACGTCGAGCGCCTGGCCCGGGAGTGCCGGTTCGGGATCGACCTGTTCGACACCGAGCTCATCCTGCGGGCCGAGCGGGCGGGCCTCCGGGTCGCCGAGCTCCCGGCCCACGTCGAGGAACGCCGGCCCGCCCGCACCTCGATCTGGACCCGCGTGCCCCGCACCGTGTGGGGCCTCGTTCGCCTCCGCGTCGCGATCAAGGGGTGGCGCCCGCCCCGGCCGGAACCGGGCGCGCCCGGGCCACCGGCCGGGCCGTGACCACCGTCGTCCGGGCGGACGGCATCTGCCTGCCGGGCGGCGCCCGGGGCCGCAACGGCGACGAGCCCCGGCGGCCGGGCCCGGGCTGGGTGGCCGTCGACGGGGACCGCATCGCGGGAGCCGGCACGGGCGACGCCCCGGCCGGCGCGACCGACCTCGGACCGCTCGTCCTCGCACCCGCGTACGTCGACCTCCAGGTCAACGGCCTCGGGACCGTCGACCTGGCGTCGGCCGACCCGGCCGGAGTCGCCGACCTCGCGCGTGAGCTCGGGAGGCGCGGGATCGGCGCCTTCTGCCCGACGCTCACGAGCCGTTCGGTCGCCGAGTACGGGCCGTGGCTCGACCGGATCGCGCAGGCCCGCCGGGCCGCGGCCGCGCCGGGCGACGGGCCGGCCGCGGCCCTGCTCGGCGCGCACCTCGAGGGTCCCTTCCTCGGCGCGGCGCCGGGCGCGCACGACCCCGCCGCGCTGCGGACGGCCGACGTTCCGTGGCTCGAAGGGTTGCTCGACGCGCATGCCGGTGAGGTCGCGGTCGTGACGCTGGCGCCCGAGGCCGACCCCGACCAGCGGGCGACGCGTGCCTTGACGGCCCGCGGCGTCACCGTCGCGCTCGGGCACTCGCGCGCGGCGTTCGAGTCGGTCGCTCCCTACGTGGGCGCGGGCGCCACCGTGGTCACGCACCTCTTCAATGGCATGGGACCCCTGCACCACCGCGCCCCCGGGCTCGCCGGGGCCGCGCTGGTCGACGACCGGCTGGTCCCGACCGTCATCGCCGACGGCGTCCACGTGCATCCGGCCGTGCTGTCGATCGTCCTCGCCGCGAAGCCGCGGGTCGCGCTGGTCAGCGACACCGTCGCGACCCCGGCCGCGCCGGGCGCGCCGCGCGCCGTCGACGGTGCCGCGCGCCTCCCCGACGGCACCCTCGCGGGCGCGACGGTCACGCTCGACCGGGCCGTGGCGACGCTGTACGGGCTCGGGGTGCCGCTGCGCCGCGCGGTCGCGATGGCGAGCGAGGTCCCCGCCGACCTCGTCGGCGCGCCGGACCGGGGCCGGCTCGCCGAGGGGGCCCGCGCCGACGTCGTCGCGGTCGATCCCGAGGACGCGCGCGTGCGGGCCGTCTGGCTCGGTGGCCGGGCGGACGGCCGGTAGCCTCGGCCGGGTGCCAGCATCCCCGGGCCCGACGCACCCACGACCTCGCGTCGCGTTGTTCGTGACGTGCATGGTCGACACCGTCACGCCCGACACCGGCATCGCGGCCGTCCGGCTCCTCGAGGCCGCCGGGTGCACCGTGGAGTTCCCGCCCGCGCAGACCTGCTGCGGGCAGCCCGCCGTCAGTGCCGGCGAACCCGAGGCTGCGGCGCGGCTGGCCCGGCACTTCGTCGAGGTGTTCGAGCCCTACGAGGCGATCGTCGCACCGTCGGGCTCGTGCGCGGCGATGGTCCACCACTGGTACACCCGACTCCTCGACGGCGGTTGGCGCGAACGCGCCCGCGCCGTGGCGGCCCGGACGTTCGAGCTGTCGCAGTACCTCGTCGACGTGCTCGGTCGGGCCGACCTCGGCGCGCGCGTCGATGCCCGCGTCACGGTCCACGACGCGTGCCACGGGCTGCGCAACCTCGGCGTGCAGGGCGCGCCGCGGGTCCTGCTCGCCGCCGCCGGTGCCGAGATCGTCGAGATGGACGAGGCGCAGACCTGCTGCGGGTTCGGCGGCACCTTCGCCGTCGCCCACGGCGAGATCTCGACGCCGCTCGCCGACGCCAAGCTCGGGTTCGCGTCGGCGACCGGGGCCGACTGGCTCGT
>DASRHL010000350.1:0-7765 GCA_035650535.1 Acidimicrobiia bacterium | reverse complement strand
TCGATCAGGATGTTGGTGATCTGGTGCGAGTGGCGCTGCATGGCGGCATGGACGGGCCAGACCCAGTCGAGGAACTCCTGGCCGGTCCCGTTGAAGATGGCCCCGTAGTCGCCCGTGCCCCCGGGGTGCCAGACCGTGTCGGCCATCGCGCGGTCCATCCGGTCGAGACCCCGGCAGTAGCGGTAGAGGACCTCGGTGATCTCCTGCTTCGCGAGCAGGCCGTCGAGCGCGGCGTCGGTCATCGCTTCCCCCCTGGACGTTCCCGCAGAATGTACCCATGAGCGAGCTCCGCTTCGAAGGTCGGGTCGCCGTCGTCACCGGTGCCGGGCGCGGCATCGGCCGGGAGGAGGCGATGCTCCTCGCCGCCCGGGGTGCCCGGGTGGTCGTGAACGACTGGGGCCGCACCGGCGACGGGCGTGCGACCCTCGAACACGTGGCCGAGGAGGTCGCGGCCGAGATCCGCGCCGCCGGCGGCGAGGCGGTCGCCGACACGAACGACGTGGGGACGCCGAGCGGTGCCACGGCGGTCGTCGAGCACGCGCTCGACGAGTGGGGCGGCATCGACATCCTCGTCAACAACGCGGGCGCGGCAATGCTCGCGGCCTCGCCCGCCGAGCTGACCGACACGGGCATCGAGTTCACGATCCGCACCCACCTGAGCTCGACGATCTGGACCTGCCGGCGGGCGTGGCCCGTCATGGTCGAGCAGGGCCGGGGACGGATCGTGAACACGTCGTCGGCGACGATGCTCGGCGTCAAGAACTCGTGGGACTACCCGGCGGCCAAGGGCGGCGTGCTCGGCTTCACGAGGTCGCTGGCCGTGACGGGCAAGCCGCTCGGCGTCATGGTCAACGCGATCATGCCGATGGCGTATACGCGCCCGATGCACGGATATCCCGATCTCGAGGTGCGCGAATGGATGGCCGAGAACTTCCCGGCGTCCGAGATCGCGCCGCTCGTCGCCTACCTCGCGCACGACGACGTGACCTCCACCGGAGAGTGCTTCGCGGTCGGCGCCGGCCGGGCGGCGCGCGTCGTGATCATGGCCGCGCCGGGGTTCCAGCGCGAGGACGGCCCGCTCACGATCGAGGACGTGCGCGACCACTGGGACGAGGTCGTCGACATCTCCGACGCCGTCCTCATGCGCCACAGCCGCGACGAGACCGCGATGTACCGCGGCCGCGCGACCTGGGCCGGCAGCAATGCCGGCTACGACTGACCCGCGCTCGGGTCTTCCCGTGTGACGGCACGGGCCCAGGCGGCGAGGCGGTCCCACAGGCGTTCGCGGGTGGGTGCGGCGTTGTGGTTGTGGCCGGCGCCGTCGAGGACGAACAGCGTCACGTCGCGGCTGTTGCGGAACGAGGCCGGGATGCGGAACGGGTCGCCGGTGATGTCGCCGGTGCCGACGCCGATGAAGACCGGGACGTCGACGGCCGCCAGCTCCTCGTCGGCGTTGCCGGGGATCATCGACGAGAGCCCGCAGACGGCGATGAGGTGACCGCGCGATTCGCCCAGCGCCCGCTCGACCGGTTCGGGGACCGGTCGACCGAGCAGGAACGGCGACGTGGACGTCTGCGAGATCGGGAAGGGGCGACCGAAGCGCGCCGCGGCGAGGCGCCCGATCTCCCTCCTCAGCGCGGCGGCATCGCCGGCGAACGCGCGCTCCTCGTCGGTCAGCGCGTCGGGGAGCCCGCCGCCGGCGAAGCCGAGCACGGCGACCGCATCGTGCGTCCGGTGCCGGGCCTGCTGGTGGACGGTCAGGAGACCGCCCATCGAATGACCGACACCGATCGACACGACGGAGTCGAGCGGCTCGAGCCCGGACGTGAGCTTGCCGGCTCGCAGGCGGTCGAGGACGTCGCCGACGGCGGCGGCGAGCACGTCGGCGACGACGTGCGGCGCGAGCGTGTACCCGTCGTCGGGCACGTCGCTGCCGCCGACGCCGGGTGGGTCGAGCGTCACGACCACACACCCGCGGGTCGCGAGGTGCCGGGCCATGCTGTAGTTGCCCAGCCCGAGCTCGGGCGCGACGTCGAGGTCGTAGTAGCGGCGCGTCATGCCGCCGCCGGGGACGCAGAAGAGCACGACCGTCGCGCGGCCGGGGTCGACCGTTCCGCCGTCCGGGACGAAGACGTCGCCCGCGATCGTGTGCACACCCGCGGGTGCGACGCCGGACACGTCGACATCGAAGGAGACGGGCACGGGCGCAGCGTACGGGAGGCGCGAGACCCGGCGGCGACCTGCTAGACGATGCTCCGTGGCGACGATGCGTGCATACCGGCTCCTCGACTGGCGCCGGGCCGGCTTCGCCGACGTCGCCGTCCCCGACCCGGGGCCGGGCGAGGCCCGCGTGCGCATGGCCGGCGTCGGCCTCTGCCACACCGACCTGCACTTCCTCGAGGCGCCGGCCGGGGCGTTCCCCTACGACGTGCCCTTCACGCTCGGCCACGAGAACGGCGGCTACGTCGACGCGCTGGGCGCGGGCGTGACCGGGCTCGCCGAGGGTGACGCCGTCGTCGCCGCCGGGATCCACTCGTGCGGCCGGTGCGACTTCTGCCTCCGGGGCCACGACAACTACTGCCCGCTCGGCGCGACCGGCCGCGGCTACGGCCAGGACGGCGGGCTCGCCGAGTACCTCGTGGTGCCGGCGCGCGAGCTGGTACGGCTCGGGACGCTCGACCCGGTCCGCGCCGCGCCCCTGACGGACGCGGGCGCGACCTCCTACCACGCGGTGAAGAAGGTCCTGCCCAAGCTCGGCCCGGGATCGACCGCCGTGGTGATCGGTGCCGGCGGGCTCGGTGGCTACGCGGTGCAGTACCTGCGGTTGCTGAGCGCGGCTCGGGTCGTCGCCGTCGACGTCGCAGCCCACCGGCTCGAGTTCGCGCGCGAGGTCGGCGCCCACGAGACCATCCCGTCGGACGGCTCGACCGCGGCGCGCCTGCAGGAGCTCACCGGCGGCGCCGGTGCGGACGCCGTGCTCGACTTCGTCGGCGTCGACGCCACCATGCACCTCGCGTTCGCGGCGGCCCGGACGATGGGCTCGGTGGCGATCGTCGGCGCCGGCGGCGGCACGGCGACGATCGGATGGGGCGCGCTGCCGCTCGAGTGCGAGGTCTGGATCCCGATGGGCGCGACGATCGCCGATCTCCGTGAGGTGGTCGCCCTCGCCGAGCAAGGGTCGCTCCGCATCGAGATCGAGACCTTCCCGTTCGACCGGACCGCCGAGGCCTACTCGCGCTTCGCGACCGGCGAGCTCCGCAGCCGCGCCGTCGTCACGATCCCCTGACCGCCGCGTTCTCGGCACGCTTGGCGCCGGATACCGGTGCGGAGCGTGCCGAGAACGGACGGAGCGAGGGAGGGCTCAGGCCTCGTAGAACTGGCGGGCCCACTTGCGGAGCACGCCGATCGGGCCGTCGCCCGCGACGAGGGGCGGGTGCTCCCGGTAGACCTTGTGCTCCCAGATGGGCACGTCGCGGGCGGTGTTCTCCGCGATCGCGTCGACGACGGCCTTGCCCGCCGGCGACAGCTCGGTGGCGTCGTCGCCCTCGTGCACGAGGAACAGGAGCCGCAGCTCGACGAGCTCGTCGTCGATCGGGGTCGTCGCGGTGAGGAAGCGGACGGGCAGCGTGCCGTTGCTGCGCAGCCAGACGAGCCCGAGCCCGAACGCCTCCTGCTCGGTGACGAGCTGGTCGCCGGCGATCGTCCGTTGCCGGTAGACGTGGCCTTCGGTCTCGACCTCGGCCCGCGGGGACGGGCTCACCGAGTGGACCGTGTGGAAGTGCGCGGTGTCGGGGATGTTCTCGGCGAGCTCCTGCACGTGCATGCGGATCGTCCACGCGACGGTCTCGTAACCGAGCCAACCGGGCTGCCCCCACTCGGCGAGGTCGGGCATGCGCCACGCGGGCTCGGCGCCCGACTCGCTGTAGTGGACGAGGATCAGGCCGCTCGTCTCGTGCACCGGCCACGCGCGCAACCCGACCGGGGGAACCCGGTCGACCGTCGCGTAGGGCACGTCGCGGCACCGGCCGTCGGTGCCGAAGCACCATGCGTGGAACGGGCAGCGCAGCCCCTCACCGTCGACGGTGCCGCCGTAACCCAGGTGCGCACCCATGTGGGGGCAGTGCGCGTCGAGGATCGTGGCGACGCCCGACGCCGTCCGGAAGACCACCAGCTCGCGCCCGAAGCGGCGCAGGGCCAGCACCGCGCCCGGCTCCAGCGCCGCGGACTCGACCGCGAGATACCACCCGGTCGGGTACGGCGGGAACGGGTAGCGGTACTCCACGGCGGCGCACGCCCCGCTATCCGCCCAGCTTCATGAGCTCGACGCGGGTGCCGTCGGGATCGGCGACGAACACGAAGTCGCTCTGCGAGCCGTCGGGGTTGTCGACCTTCGTGCGGGTGGAGTCGATGACGGTGCCGCCGCAAGCCACGAGCTTCGCCGCCGTCTCGTCGACGTCGTCGACGTTGAGCGAGAGGTGCGTGAGCCCGAGCTGGTTGCGAGCGGCCGACGGCCGACCCGTGACGCCACCGGTCGTGTAGTGCAGCAGCTCGATGGAGACGCCGTCACGCGTGATGAACTGCGACACCACCTCCACGTCGCCGCCGATCTCGAGCGCGTCCGAGAACTCAGAGCCGACCTCGTAACGGATCGCCGGCTCGAAGCCGAGGCCGTCGCAGTAGAAGCGCATCGCGCGGTCCAGGTCGGACACACACAGGCCGAAGTGCGAGAAGGTCGTCGGCATCGTCATCGCTCCTGGGGGTCGGGGTCCGGTCGCGCGCCGCGCAGGATACGACCCGGGAGCGCTCCCGTCGCCTCTCCGTCGCGGGCCACGATCTGCCCGCTCACCACGGTGGCGACGTAGCCGTCGGCCCGCTGCACCAGGCGACGGGCTCCGCCGGGGAGGTCGTGGGCCATCTCGGGCTTGCGCAGCCGGAGGCGGTCGTAGTCGATCACGTTGACATCGGCCTTGTAGCCCGGCGCCAGCAGCCCGCGGTCGCACAGCCCGTAGAGGACGGCCGTGTCGCGCGTCTGGCGCTTCACCACGAACTCGAGGGGGAGCTTCTCACCCCGGGTCCGGTCGCGCGTCCAGTGCGTGAGCATGGACGTGGGGATGCTGGCGTCGCAGATGATGGCGCAGTGCGCGCCGCCGTCGGAGAGGCCGAGGACGGCGTTCGGGTGCAGCAGCATCTCACGCAGCGCGTCGAAGGTGTTGTCGGCGTAGTTGTTCACCGGGATCATGAACAGGTCGTCGGGACCGCCGGCGACGATCATGTCGTAGAGCACCTCCGCCGGGGTGCGGCCGGTGCGGGCCGCGAGGTGACCGACGCTCTCCTCCACGGGCGGCTCGTAGTCGACGGCGTCGGTGAACGGCCAGATCCGGTCGGCCATGCGCTCGAGCAACGACGGCGAGCCCGGCGCGTCGCCCTCGGCGAGGATCGCGGCACGGACCTCGGGATCACGGAGCCGTGCGAGCTTCTCGGCCGGTGCCAGCGCTTCCATCGCGGCGTACGTCGGACGGCCCATGAACGGGTGGTAGGTCGTGTCGAGCCCGAACAGCAGGCCCGACGCCCGGCCCGCGACCTGGGGGACGACCTGGTCGCCGGCAGCAGCCGCGGCCCGCGCCTCGGCGAGGATCTCGCGGTAGAGCCCGGGCGCAGTGTTGCTCTGCGTCATGCCGAAGGTCACCGGGCGGTGGATGGTGTGCGACAGGCGCCGCATCCAGGCCACCTCGTGCGGCAGCGCCTCGTCGTCGTCACCGGCGACGCCCGCGGGTGCGACCTCGAAGAGCCCTGCGCCGAGCTCACCGAGCGCGGCGCCGATCCCGAACAGCTCGTCGTCGTTCGCGAAGGTGCCGGGGACGGGCGTGCCGTCGAGCGCCTTGTGCAGGCTCGTGCGCGACGTCGTGAACCCGAGTGCACCGGCTGAGATCGCGTCCTTCACGAGCGCGGCCATGCGGGCGATGTCGTCGGCCGTCGCGGGCTCGTTGCGCGCGCCCCGCTCCCCCATCACGTACGCCCGGACCGGACCGTGCGCGATCTGGGTCCCGACGTCCATGACGTGCGGCAGCGTCTCGATGAAGTCGAGGTACTCGGGGAACGACTCCCAACCCCAACGCATCCCCTCCGTGAGCGCGGTGCCCGGGATGTCCTCGACGCCCTCCATGAGCTCGACCAGCCACTCGCGCCGGTCGGGACGGACGGGCGCGAACCCGACGCCGCAGTTGCCCATGACGACGGTCGTGACGCCGTGCCACGACGACGGCGTCAGGTACGGGTCCCACGTCACCTGCCCGTCGTAGTGACTGTGGATGTCGACGAAGCCGGGGGTGACGATGAGGCCGGTCGCGTCGATCGTCTCTCGTGCCGGCCCCGACACGGTGCCCGGCGCGCCGACCGCGGTGATGCGATCGCCGTCGACCGCGACGTCGGCCCGGACGGGCTCGCCACCGCTCCCGTCGACGACCGTTCCTCCGGTGATCAGCAGATCAGGCATGCCGGAAGGCTAGAGCGGATCGCGCCGTCGGCGGCGCGGGCGACCGGGCCCGCTGTTACCGTTCGGCCATGTCGAGCCTCGACGTCGGTGCGGTCGACCTGACCGACGCGACGCTGTACCGCGAGGGCTTCCCGCACGAGCTCTTCGCCGAGCTCCGGCGCGCCGGCGCGGTGCACCGCCACCCCGCCGTCGCCGCACCGCCGCTCGGGGTCGAGCTCGAGTTCTGGTCGGTGGTCCGCCACGACGAGATCGAGCGGGCGAACCGTGACTGGCAGACGTTCTCGGCTCGCGAGGGCATCGGGCTCGGGCCGACCCAGCCCGAGCGGCGAGGCCACACGATCGTCTCGATGGACCCGAGCGACCACACCCGCATGCGCCGGCTGATCAGCGCCGGGTTCACGCCCCGGATGATCGGCAAGCTCGAGGAGCGCATCGCGACGCGCACGGAGCGGATCCTCGACGACGTCGAGGCCCGCGGTGAGTGCGACTTCGTGAAGGACGTCGCCTACCAGCTGCCGATGCACGTGATCGCGGACATCGTCGGGATCCCCGAGGACGAGCGGCCGTGGGTCTTCGAGCGGACCGAGGTCTTCCTGAAGGCGCTCGACCCCACGTCTCCGCTGACCGAGGCAGATCAGCGGTCGGCCGAGGCCGACCTCTTCGACTACGCGCAGCGCCTCAGCCGCCGCAAGCGAGCCGAACCGGCCGACGACGTCTGGACGACGCTGACGGTCGCCGAGATCGACGTCGACGGCGGTCGCACGACCGCGCTCACCGAGCTCGAGCTCGACATGTTCTTCGTGATCCTGACCCTCGCCGGCAGCGAGACGACCCGCAACGCGATCTCGCAGGGGCTGATGGCGCTGCTCGACCATCCCGACCAGCTCAGCGACCTGCGAGCCGACCCGGGGCTCGCCGTCTCCGCGGCGGACGAGATGATCCGCTGGGCGAGCCCGGTGCTGTACTTCGGCCGGACCGCGACGACCGACGTCGAGCTGGGCGGCGCGCCGATCCGGGCCGGCGACCGGATCGTCCTCTGGTACCCGTCGGGCAACCGCGACGGCGCCGCGTTCGCCGACCCGTTCCGGTTCGACATCCGCCGGTCGCCCAACCCGCACGTCTCCTTCGGCGGCGGGGGGCCGCACTACTGCCTGGGCGCGAACCTCGCCAAGAAAGAGGTCCAGGTCATGATGCGGGCAGTCGTCGACCGCTTCGACGTCGAGCTCTCGGGCGCGCCCGTGTGGTCGGGCGGCGGCCCGGTCCACAACGTCG
>DASRHL010000349.1:0-3176 GCA_035650535.1 Acidimicrobiia bacterium | reverse complement strand
TTCTCGTTCCTGCTGCTGATCGCGGGCAACGACACCACCACCAGCCTGATCGGCAACGGCGCCGAGCTCCTCGCGCGCCACCCCGACCAGCGGGCCGCGCTCGTCGCCCACCCGTCGCTCGTCCCGAACGCGATCGAGGAGATGCTGCGCATCGAGGCACCGACCCAGGCGCTGCCCCGTACGGCGATGCGCGAGGTCGAGCTCCACGGCGTCACGATCCCGGCCGGCTCGCGGGTCATGCTCCTCTGGGGGGCCGCGAACCTCGACGACCGGGAGTTCGACGACCCGGAGCGCTTCGACGTCCACCGCCGGATCCAGCGGCACCTCTCGTTCGGGCACGGCGCCCACCACTGCCTCGGCGCCGCCCTCGCCCGCCTCGAGGGCCGGGTGGCGTTCGAGGAGCTGCTGGGCCGCGTCCCCGACTACGAGGTGGTCGGGACGCCCGTCCGCTACGCGTCCAACTGGGCCCGGGCGTTCGAGTCGTTGCCCATCCGCTTCCCGCCGTCCTGAAGGACCCGTCCCGGGAGCGTGAGCCCGTGAAGATCGGCTTCAACCTGCCCTCGATCAACCCGACCGCGACCAGCGAGTTCGTCGTCGCGGCGGCCACCCGGGCCGAGGCGAACGGCTTCGCGTCGCTGTGGGTCGGCGAGCACGTCGTCCTGTTCGACGAGTACGAGTCGGCCTACCCCTACGACGAGAGCGGCAAGCTCTTCCTCCGGGGCGAGGTCGGCATGCTCGAACCGCTCCAGCTGCTCTCCCACGTCGCCGCAGTGACCCGCACGATCCGGCTCGGCACCGGCGTGTGCCTGCTCCCCCAGCGCAATCCCGTCTACACGGCCAAGGACGTCTCGACCCTCGACTGGCTCTCGAACGGCCGGGTCGACTTCGGCATCGGCCTCGGCTGGAGCCGCGAGGAGTTCGCGGCCCTCGGCGTCCCCTGGGAACGGCGGGGCGCCCGGTGCGACGAGTACGTCCAGGTCCTGAAGCGGTGCTGGGTCGACCCGGTGTCGGAGCACCACGGCGAGTTCTACGACCTGGCGCCGTGCCGCATGTACCCGAAGCCGGTGCAGCAGCCGCACCCGCCCGTCCACATCGGCGGCGAGAGCGATGCCGCGCTCCGCCGGGTCGCCCGCTCCGCCGACGGTTGGCACGGCTTCCGCCTCACCCCCGCGGAGGCGGCCGAGCGGATCCGGCGCCTCGGTGAGCTCCTCGACGCGGAGGGCCGCCGCCTCGACGACGTCGAGGTCACCATCGGCACGTACCTGCTCCCCGTCGACCGGGCCGCGCTCGAGCAGTACGCGGCGGCCGGCGTCGACCAGGTCGTCGTCCTCGACCTCGCCGCCACGGTCGACGACGTCCACGCCGCGCTCGACCGTCTCGCCGAGGAGCTCGTCGAACCCGCCGCGAAGCTCTGACGGCGCCGGACCGTTCCGGGTCAGCCGCGGGCGAGCGGGTCGGCCGGTACGTCGAAGTGGGCGGTATAGCGGGCGCACCGCTCGCGCCACTCACCCTCGTCGAGGCCGGTGTCGTCCCAGGCGTAGCGGTGCGAGCCGTGCTTGTCGCGGGCGTTGTCGCCGAGGAACGCGCGCATCCGCGCTTCGGCGTCCGCCGTGAGCTCGGCGCCCCAGTGGTCGTAGATCGCCCGGATGACGCCGAAGGGATCGGCCACGAACTCCTGGAACTGCACGTCGACGACCCGAGACGGGGGGATCAACCCGCTCTCGCGGGCGTCGACGGACCGGTCGAGCCCCTCGACGATCGGCCCCGCCCACTCGGCGGCGGTCCTCGGGATCGTCACCTCGTCGCTGAACAGCCGGTGCACGGTCGCGAACAGCGACGACAGCGACGGGATCACGCGCAGCGGGTCGCGGTGCGTCTGGATGAACAGCGCGTCCGGGTACTCGGCGACGAGCGCCGGCAATGCCCAGAGGTGCGCACCCGACTTGACGACCCAGCGGGGCGCTCCGCCCGGGCCGGCCGGGTGACGCCACTGCAGCAGCTGCAGGAACCGCCGGTGCCACCCGTAGGTCGGCGCCATGTCCGCGTCGTGGATCAGCCAGTCGAAGTAGCCCGGCATCGAGAACTGGCTCAGGAAGATGCCGCTCGCGAACTCACAGCCCGTGAAACGGATGCACTCCTGGGCCAAGCGGGCACCGGTGGGGTGCATCGTCTTGAACTCGGGGTGGAGCGCGTCGCCGGCTTCGATGCGGGCCTGCACCTCGGCGATGCGCGGGTCGGTCTCGTACGTCGCCGTCTCGGGCGGCGGCGACGGTTGCTCGACCTCCCACGTGAGCGGCACGCGCGTTCCGGGGTCCTGGCCGAGCAGGTCGTGCAGGATCGTGGTCCCGGTCCGGCCCATGCCGATCATGACCACCGGCGGGACGACCGGCGCCTCGGTGATCTCCGGGTAGCGGCGCTGCCAGTCGACGACGTGCAGCCGGTTCACGAGGTACGACACGAGGATCTCGGGCGCCGTGGCCTCACCGGCGGCGTTGAGCCGTGATTCCTCACGGATCCCGGTGACGACGCGGTCGAGCCCCTCACGAAACGTCGGCGGACCGAAGTCGGAGAGACCGGTACGGATGCTCGCGGTCTCGAGGAGCTGGGCGGCGTCGAGGTCGGGTCCGGCGGTCACGGGCCCGCACACTAGGCCCCTGATCCTGCCTTCACATTCCTCTCACACGCCGCGACGACGCTGCGGACATGAGCGCCACGACCACCACCACGACCGTCGACTGGAGCCGGCCACCGGAGTGGCAGCCGAAACCCGGGCGGGCGCGCCCGGTGCTCGTGGGCGCGCTCACGCTCGCGATCTTCCTGGCCGCGCTCGCGATCCGCTCGAACCTCGTCTTCGGGCTCGCGCTCCTCGCGCTCGTCTTCGTGCCGATGGAGCGGATCTGGTCGCTGCACCCGCAGAAGGTGTTCCGCACCGGCTGGCGTACCGACCTCGTGCACTTCGCCGTCAACAACCTGCTCACGACCGCGGGGCTCGTCGCGGTCGTGGTCCTCGCGGGCGGCGCGCTCCATGCGGCCGTGCCCGGGGCGGTGCGCGGCGCGGTCGCGAGTCAGCCCCTGTGGCTGCAGGCGGTCGAGGCGCTCGCGTTCGCCGAGGTCGTCCAGTACTGGGCGCACCGCGCGGCGCATGCCGTCCCGCTGCTCTGGCGGTTCCACAAGGT
>DASRHL010000348.1:0-18348 GCA_035650535.1 Acidimicrobiia bacterium | reverse complement strand
CGACCACGTCCTGTTCGAGGATCCCGACCCCGTGCCCGCGGTGCGCGAGCTCGACGTGGGATCGTTGCGATCCGTGCCGCGGACGCGGCTGGTCTGATGGTCGAGTTCAACCCGTACCTGTGGGAGACGGCGCACAACCCGTACCCCATCTACAAGCAGCTGCGCGACGAGGCGCCCGTCTACCGGAACGACGAGCTCGGGTTCTGGGCGCTCTCGCGCCACGCGGACGTCGCGGCTGCGCACAACGACCCGGCGCGTTTCGTCAGCAGCGGCGGTGTGACGATCGAGGGCTACGAGAAGGACTCGCCGTTCCTCATCGTGAAGGACCCGCCCGAGCACACGTGGCACCGCAAGATCGTCGGGCGCGTGTTCACGCCCCGCCGGATCGCCGACCTCGAGCCGTTCATCCGCGACCGGTGCGCGGCCCTGCTCGACCCGTTCCGTGACGCCGGTGAGTTCGACGCCGTCGCCGACTTCTCCGTGCAGCTCCCGCTCTCGGTCATCAGCGAGCTGCTCGGGATCCCCGAGGAGTACCGGGCCGCGATCCACGACCTGAGCAACCAGGTCCTCAGCCGCGAGAACCTCGACGACCCGAAGCAGGCCGAAGCCGTCCAGAACGCGAGCGTCGAGCTGATGCAGCTCTACCTCGGGCTCGTGCAGGACCGGCGGCGCCGGCCGCGCGACGACGTGATCTCGCTGCTCATCGAGACGGCGGTCACCGACGACGACGGCGGGACCCGGACCCTCGACGACGAGGAGATCGCGTACCGCTTCCTCGAGCTCGGCGCCGCCGGGCACGAGACGGTCGCCAAGCTCATCCCGAGTGGCGTCATCGCGCTCGCCTGGTATCCCGACCAGCGCCGCGAGCTCGTCGCCGACCCGTCGCTGATGAAGGGCGCCGTCGAGGAGATGCTCCGCTGGGAACCCCCCTCGCAGCTGCAGGGACGCACGACGGCCTGCGAGGTCGAGCTGCACGGGGTCACGATCCCGGCGGGCGTGCGCGTGATGCTCATCACCGGCTCGGCGACCCACGACGAGCGTGTCTACGAGGAACCCGAGCTGTTCGACATCCACCGGGTCGTGCAGCATCCCGTGACGTTCGGGTTCGGGATCCACGTCTGCCTCGGAGCGCATCTCGCCCGGCTCGAGGTTCGGGTCGCGTTCGAGGAGCTGCTCGCACGCTTCCCCGACTTCGACATCGACGGGACGCGCGCCGTCCGGCACGTCCTCACGAACGTCCGCGGGCTCAGCAACCTGCCGCTCGTCGTCGGCGTCGCGGCGTAGCGAAGCCGTGGCCGAGGGCGACCTCGCGCGCGACGCGACGCGCGAGGTCGGTGCCGAGCTGCGCCGGCTGGCCGAGCTCCTCGCCGACCGCGACCCGCCCGTCGAGCTGCTGCAGACGATCGCCGAGGACCTGCGCGCCGTCGGCGTGCGGCTGACGACGGCGCCGCGGCGGGCACGGCCCTACGAGACGGCGGTCGACGCCGGAGATGCCGCGGCCGAGGCGCAACGGCGCGAGCGCTCGCGCGCGTACCACGACGAGCTCGGGCCGTTGCGCGGCGTCGCCAACCCGGTCGCGCCACCCCTCCGCTTCGGCGACGCGGTCCGACCGGGCGCGGTCGCGGCGACGGCGCGGCTCGGTGCCCTCCACGAGGGGCCGCCGCGCCTGGTCCACGGCGGCTGGCTGGCCGCGCTGTTCGACGAGGTGCTCGCCGTGCTGCAGCGCGACGCCGGCGTCGACGGCGCGACCGCCGAGCTGACCGTGCGCTTCCGCCGGCCGACGCCGGTCGGCGCCGAGCTGCACTTCGAGGGCTGGATCGAGCAGGACCTCGGCCGGTCGGTGATCGCGCGGGCCGAGTGCCGGGTCGACGGCCAGGTCGTCGCCGAAGCCGAGGCCCGCTTCGTCCGCGGCGCGCTCCGGCGCGACCCGCGCTAGTCCGTCGCGGTCAGCGGAGCACGGTCACGCGACGGAGGGGAGATCCCTGGCGCTGGAGTGCCTCGCCGACGAGCGACTCGAGGTCGTCGGGATCGAGCACGCACGCCTCGCACCCGCCCGCAGCGCCCGCGACATAGCGCACCGTCAACGTGTCGCCCTCGGTTCCCACGACGTCGATGCGGGCGCCGTCGGCCTCGAGCATCGAGTTGAACCGCTCGACGACGAACGAGGTCGCGGCATCCTGAACTTCGCTCACGACAACAGAATACGGTGGGCCCGTGACCCCCGTCGCGAACGAGCTGACGATCCCCGGTCGTCTCGAACGCACCTGTGCGGAGCACCGCGACGGGACCGCGCTCGTCTCCCAAGCCGCGGAACGCGTCTCGTACGGCGACCTGCTCGAACGGGTCCGGGTCGGCGCACGCGCGCTGCTCGACCTCGGCGTCGATTCGGGCGCACGCGTCGCGCTGTGGGCGCCGAACTCCGTCGAGTGGGTCGTCGCGTCGCTGGCGACGGTGGCGATCGGCGCCCAGCTCGTCCCGCTGAACACGCGCTGGCGGCTGCACGAGGTGCTCGATCTCGTCGTACGCGCCCGTTGCGCCGTGTGGTTCGTGCCGGACGAGTTCCTCGGGACGCCCATGGCCGGCCCGGCCGCCGAGGCGGCGCGTGGCCGGTGGGACGGGCGGGTCGTCGCCTTCGGGGCGCCGCCGGCCGGCGGACTCGCGTGGGCCGCCGTCACCAGGCGTGCGGACCTGCCGTCCAGCGCGCTCGTGGACGCGCGGATGGCCGCCGTCCGCCCCGACGACGTCAGCCACGTGCAGTTCACGTCGGGCACGACGGGCCGGCCCAAGGGCGCGCTCCTGCGCCACGCGGCGATGGTCTTGACCACCGCCGCGTGGGCGCAGATCGTCGGGCTGACGACCGCCGACCGCTACCCGATCGTCAGCCCGATGGCGCACATCGGCGGCCACAAGACCGGCTCGCTCGCCGCGCTCACCGCGGGCGCGGCGTCGTACCCGGTCGCGCGCTTCGACGCGGGGGAGCTGCTCGAGCTCGTCCGCACCGAGGAGGCCACGGTCCTGCAGGGTCCGCCGACGATGTTCTCGTCGCTGCTCGACGCGGTCGACGCGGGCGCGGCTCCGCCGCGGTCGCTGCGGGTCGGGATCACCGGCTCGGCGGTGATCCCGCCGGCGCTGCTGCGCCGCATGGTGACGACGCTCGGCGTCGCGCACGTCCACGCCGGCTACGGGCTCACCGAGACGACGGGCGTCTGCACGATCACCCGCGCCGACGACCCGCTCGACCTCGTCGCCGAGAGCTCGGGTCGCGCGATCGACGGCGTCGAGCTGCGCATCGTCGACGACGGCGGGAACCCGGTCCCGCCCCGCACCCGCGGCCAGATCGTCGTGCGCGGTCCCGGGACCATGACCGGCTACCTCGACGACGCCGAGGCGACGCACGAAGTCGTGTCAGCCGACGGCTGGCTCTCGACCGGCGACGTCGGCTGGGTCGACGAGGCCGGCAACCTGCGGATCGTCGACCGCATCAAGGACATGATCATCGTCGGCGGGTTCAACACGTCGCCCGCCGAGATCGAGCGCGCGCTCGAGGAGCACGAGACGGTCGCGCAGGCCGCCGTCGTCGGCGTCCCCGACGAGCGTCTGGGCGAGGTGCCGTGCGCGTTCGTCGTGCCCGCGCCGGGCGCCGAGGCCGACGAGGCCGCGCTCCTCGCCTGGGCGAAGGAACGGCTCGCCGGCTACAAGGTGCCCCGCCGCGTGTGCGTCGTCGACGCACTGCCGCTGACGCCCGTCGGCAAGGTCGACAAGCAACAGCTCGCCGCAACCGCCCGCCAGCCCGTTCTCTGAACGATCCGCGTCGGCGGTCGACGCGGATCGTTCAGAGAATGGTGGGTCGGCGCGCGAAGCCGGGCCTCAGCGGCCGGTCAGGGCCTCGACGACCGGGGCGAGGTCCTCCATCGCGCCCTGGCTCACGGTGAACGACGAGAACCCGAGCTCGTCCCGCAACTGCTCGAGCCGCTCGACGACCTCGTCGCGGGTGCCCGCGAGCACGTGAGGTGACGCGAGAAGCTCGTCGGGCGTGAGGTCGTGCGCGGGCGCGACGCGCGCCACGACATCCCGCGCGTCGGGTGCGATCGCGACGATCGAGACGCGCGTGTTCAGCACGAGGTCGGGGAAGCGGTCACCCGCGGCGTCGCGTACCCACTCGACCTTGACGCGCGTGCGATCCAGGGTCGCGTCCCGGCCGAGCCCCGCGCCGGCCCGGCGGTTCGCGTTCGCGGTCACGACGCTCACCACGTCGGCCTCGCGTGCGGCCAGGCCGAGCATCCGCTGACCGCCGCCGCCGACGAGGATCGGGGGCGACGGCCGTTGCACCGGCCGGGGCGTCCCGACGATGCCGTGCACGCGGTACCAGCGCCCCGCATGATCGACCGGCTCGCCCGCGAACAGGGCGCGCACGATCCGGATGGCCTCGCCGAGGCGCTCGATGCGGTCGCCGGGCGGGTCGAACGGGATGCCCGCCGCGTCGTACTCCTCCCGCATCCAGCCCGCGCCGAGCCCGAGCGTGAGCCGGCCGTCCGACACGACGTCGAGGGTCGCGGCCTCCTTGGCGACGACGACCGGGTGGCGGAAGTCGTTCGCGAGCACGCCCATCGACAGGCGGACGCGCTCGGTCACCGCCGCGACCGCGCCGAGGGCGGCGAAGGGCGCGAACTGGTCGCCGAAGTGGTCGGGGAGCGAGATCGTGCCGTACCCGAGCGCCTCCGCGCGCCGGGCCGCGGCGAGCCACGCCGCCCGGTCGGGCGCGCCCGTCAGCTGGACGCCGAACGCGAACGGCCTCGAGGAGCCCATGGACCTTCCCAGGTAAGGTGGATTACCCGAGACGTTCGCGCGTCTGCGCCGCAGAGGCGAGCAGCGAGAGGGGGGACGCCCGTGTCCGCTCGGTTGACCATCGTGAACCCGGTCGCGATCCCGGAGCGGCAGGCCGCGCCCGCGGCGCCGTTCGGGCTGGCGACCCGGCCCCACGAGTTGCACGGCGTGCGGGTGGGGTTGTTCTGGAACGGCAAGAACCACGGCGACGTCGCGCTCGCGCGCACGCACGAGAACCTCGCCAAGCTGTTCGAGGGCGTGCGCTTCACGACGTACCTGGGCGAGAAGGGCGGCCTCAACCGTTACATCTCGGACGGCCAGCGCGATCGCATGCTCGCCGAGTGCGACGTCGTGGTCGGGACGACCGCCGACTGCGGGAGCTGCACCTCGTGGCTCATCCGCGACATGGTCGCGCTCGAGGAACGCGGGATGCCGACCGTCGCGTTCGTGTCGACCGGCTTCGTCGAGGACGCGCGCTGGAGCGCCGAGGTGTTCGGCTGCCCCGACCTGCCGATCGTCGAGGTGCCGCTGCCCTTCACCAACCAGGACCCGGTCCGCATCGCGCAGATGGTGGACGACGCCATGCCGGTCCTCATCGAGGGCCTGAGCACGCCGGTGACGGCCGAGCGCGTCCGGCCCGCGTTCGAGCACATCACGCTCCTGAGCGAACCGACGCTCGAGTACGAGGCCGCCGATCCGCTCGCGTGCTTCGACGTGATGAACGAGCGGTTCGTCGCAGCCGGTTGGAGCGACGGGCTGCCGCTCGTGCCGCCCACGCCCGAGAAGGTGGCCGCGATGGTCGCGGCGTCGGGGCGGGCCGCCGACGACGTGATCGGCGTCTTCGCGCCCGGCATGGGCATCGGGACGGTCGAGAAGATCGCGGCGAACGCGGTCATGGCGGGCGCCAAGCCGTCCGCGATGCCGGTGATCCTCGCGATGGCCGAGTGCGTCCTCGACGACACGATCGGCCTGCGGACGTTCGCCATGTCGACCGGGCCGCAGGCGCCCGTCGTTATGGTGAGCGGCCCGATCGCCGACCAGATCGGCATGAACAGCGGCGTGTGCGCGCTCGGACCGGGATCCGTGTCGGCCGTCAACGTCGCGATCGGTCGCACGCTGCGCCTGATCATGATGAACGTCGGGCACTCGTACCCCGGCATCTCCGACATGGACACCATCGGGAGCTCGATGAAGTTCAGCGCGTGCGTCGCAGAGAACGAGGCGCGCAACCCGTGGGAGCCGTTCCGGGTGACCCAGGGGTACGGGCGCGACGAGTCGACGGTCACGGTCCACGTCCCCTACGGCGTCTGCGAGCTGTTCGACTTCCAGAACCACGACCCCGAGCTGCTCGTCGAGAGCTACGCGACCGTCACCCGCAACGTCGTCGGGTCACCGAACCCGGGCGTGTGGCTCGTGAAGACGCCGGCGGACCCGTCGGCGGGCTACCCGTTCAACGGCGTCTACCACAACGTCATCATGATGTGCCCCGAGCACGCCGAGGTCTTCGCCAACGGCGGGTGGAGCATCGACGACATCAAGGAGGCGTTGCACCGCCACAGCCGGCTGCCGTTCCGCACCGCGATGGTGAACAAGCCGCTGCCGTTGTTCGAGGCATCGCACCCGGAGCTGCAGTGGCTGCTCGACAACCCCGACACCGAGGTGTCGCTGTACCCGAGCCCGGAGTGCTTCCAGGTCTTCGTGGTCGGCGCGGTCGCGGGCCGCAGCCTCTACTTCCACGGGGGGACGGTGTCGGTCACGCGCCCGGTCCGCTGACCAGTGCCCCGCTTCACCGGCCAGAGCATCGAGCGCGTCGAGGACCCGCGGTTCCTGACCGGCGCCGACCGGTTCGTCTCCGCGATCGACCGCCCCGGGCTCCTGCACGTCGCGTTCGTCCGCAGCCAGCACGCCCACGGGCGGCTCCAGAAGGTCGACGCGAGCGCCGCGCTCGACCTTCCCGGCGTCGTCGCCGTCCTCACCGCGGACGACCTCGCGTTCGTGCAGCCGCAGGTCGTCACCGGGCCGCCCGGCTTCAAGACGCCGCCGGTGCGACCGCTCGCGACCGACAAGGTCCGCTACGTCGGCGACCCGATCGCGGTCGTCGTCGCCGAGACGCCCGCGCTCGCGGCCGACGGCCGCGACGCCGTCGTCGTCGACGTCGACCCGCTGCCCGCGGTCGTCCGCATCGACGACGCCCTCGCGCCGGGATCGCCGCCGATCTTCGAGGATCTCGTCGACAACGTCGTCTTCCGCGACACCACCGCGTGGGGTCCCGTCGACGACGTGTTCGGCAAGGCCGACCTCGTCGTCTCGCGCAGCTTCACGCAGCACCGGATCAGCCACGCGCCGCTCGAGTCGCGCGGCGGCGTCGCGTCGTACGAGCCCGTCACCTGCCACCTCGAGTACGAGATCGCGCACAAGCGGCCGCACTCGCTCCGGATGGCGATGTCCGCGCTGCTCGGCATCCCGTTCGGCGACATCCACGTCGTCGCGCGTGACATCGGCGGCGCGTTCGGTTCGAAGGGACAGGTGACGCGCGAGGACGTCGCCGTCTGCGCGGCGGCGAAGCTCCTCGGGCGAGCCGTCAAGTGGGTGGAGGAACGCAGCGAGAACCTGCTCGCCGCCGGCCACGCGCGCGACGAGACGCTGGCCGTCGACGCGGCGGTCACGCGCGACGGCGGCCTGCTCGGCATCCGGGCCCGGATGGTGCTCGACCAGGGCGCGTACCCGATGCCACCGTTCCCGTCGTCGCTGTTCCCGCTGCTCGTCCGCACGCTGCTCCCCGGCGCCTACAAGCTGGAGGCCTACTCGTTCGAGACGACCATCGTCGCGACCAACAAGGCGAGCTACATCTCGTACCGCGGGCCGTGGGTCGCAGAGACGTGGGTGCGCGACCGCATGCTCGACGAGATCGCCCGCGAGCTCGGCCTCCCACCCGAGGAGCTGCGCCGGCGCAACCTGGTCGGCCCCGCCGACCAGCCGACGCGGATGCTCACGGGCCCGTCGCTCGCCCGCGTGACCGCGCTCGAGACCTTCGAGCGCGCCGTCGAGCTCGCCGACCTCCCGGGGTTCCGGGAGCGCCAGCGGGCCGCGCTCAACGAGGGCCGCCACCTCGGGGTCGGCTTCTCGACCTACATCGAGCCCGCGCCGGGGCCGGCGGACTTCTCGCCGTCGGTCGGGTTCGACCTCCCGAGCGAGACGGCCTGGGCCCGGCTCGAGCCGACCGGCGACCTCACCGTCACCACGTGGCAGGTGCCGCACGGCCAGGGCCACGAGACCACGCTGGCCCAGGTCGCGGCGGACGAGCTCGGGGTTCCCCTCGACCGCGTCCGCATCGCGTACGGCGACTCGGCCGCGTCGCCGTTCACGACCATGGGAACCGGCGGCTCACGCTCGGCGACCATGGGCGCAGGCTCGGCGATCGGCGCCACGCGCATGATCCGCGACCTGGTCGTGCGCATCGCCGCCCACATGCTGGAGGCGGCCGAAGCCGACCTGGCGATCGTCGACGGCACGATCTCGGTCCGCGGGACGCCGGCCCGGTCGCTCACGGTCGCCGACGTCGCGCGCGCGGCGTGGTTCGCGCCGTCGTCGCTGCCCGACGGGATGCGGCCGGGGCTCGAGGCCGTCTGCGACTTCCGCGTCCCCGAGGCCGCCTGGTCGATGGCGACGCACTGCTGCTTCGTCGAGGTCGACATCGAGACGGGCGAGATCACGATCCCGCGCTACGTCGTCGTCGAGGACTGCGGCGAGCTCATCAACCCGGCGATCGTCGACGGCCAGATCCGCGGTGGGGTCGCGCAGGGGATCGCCGCGGTGCTCTACGAGCACCACGTCTACGACGACGGCGGGCAGCTCCTCACCTCGACCCTCGCCGACTACCTCGTCCCCGCGGCGTGCGACCTGCCCGACGTCGAGATCGACCACCTCCACCCCGAGCCGCTCCCGCCCGGCGAGGTGCCGTTCCGCGGCGTCGGCGAGGGCGGCTTCCTGGGCGCGCCCGGCGCCGTCACCAACGCGGTCGCCGACGCCCTCGCGCCCCTCGGCGTGCAGATCACCGAGCAGCACCTCCCGCCGCTCCGCGTGCGGCAGCTGATCGAGCAGGCGCGGGGTCAGCCGAGGAGTGCCGCGACCTCCTGACGCTCCTTGTCGGTGAGGGGCCAGGCGGTCGTCGCGGCGGCGTTCGAGCGGACCTGCTCGGGCGACGTGGCGCCGGCGATCACGCTCACCACCGCCGGGTTCGTCGCCAGCCACGACAGGGCGAGCTCCTGCAGCGTGTGGCCGTGGGCGCGCGCGTACTCGTCGAGGCGCTCCACGAGATCGAACCGCTCGTCGGACAGGAACGCGCCCGCCCGATCGCCCCACGCCGCCAGGCGCGAGCCCTCGGGCGCCGGCTCGTCGCGCTTGTACTTGCCGGTGAGGAGCCCGCTCGCGAGCGGGAAGTAGGGGACGAACGTGATGCCGAGCCGCATGCACGCCGGGATGACCTCGGCCTCGGCGTCGCGCTGCACGAGGCTGTACTCGTTCTGCAGGTTGACGAACGGCCGGACGCCCCGCTCGCGTGCCGCGCTCGCCATCTCGTCGAGCTGGGCCGCCGAGAAGTTCGAGCCGCCGATCTCGCGGACCTTGCCGGCGTCGACGAGCGCGCTCATCGCCTCGAGCGTGTCGCCGATCGGCGTCGACGGGTCGGGCTGGTGGAGCAGGTAGAGGTCGACGTGGTCGGTGCCGAGCCGCTGCAGGCTCTCGTCGATCGCGCGCGCCACCCACTCCGGACTGCCGGGTGCGAGCCCGTCGGGCGGCGGTCGCATGCCGAACTTCGTCGTGATCACGACCTGGTCGCGCCGCGGTCCGAGCGCCCGGCCGAGGAACTCCTCCGACTTGCCGCCGCCGTACAGGTCGGCGGTGTCGAAGTGCGTGACTCCGGCGTCGATGGCGGCGTCGACGACCTCCCGGGAGCGGTCCTCGTCGATGCGCATCCCGAAGTTGTTGCAACCGATCCCGGCGACCGACACCTCGAGTGATCCGATCTTGTTGGCCATTCAAGGATCATGGCACGGTCGACCGGGTCCCCGGGCCGGGGCTGCCCCCACAGATTGCCGGGGGGCGGCGGGGGCCCGGATACACTCGCAAGCCTCCATGGCCGCCCCTCCGAGCCCCCTGAAGACATCCGTCGAGCCGCTCGAGGGCAACAAGGTGCGCCTCCGGGTCGGGATCCCGTCCGCGGAGTTCGAGAAGGCGATCGACGCCGCCTTCCGCAAGCTCGCCCGAGAGGTGAAGGTCCCGGGCTTCCGGCCGGGCAAGGCGCCCCGCCGGCTCCTCGAGGCCCGCTTCGGCACCGAGGTGGCCCGCGAGCAGGCGCTGCGCGACTCGCTGCCCGACTTCTACGCCCAGGCCGTCGAGGCCGAGGACATCGACGTGATCGCCGCGCCCGAGATCGACATCACGGCCGGCGAGGAGGAGGGCGACGTCGAGTTCGACGCCGTCGTCGAGGTCCGCCCGGTCGTCGAGCTGCACGGCTACGACTCGTTGCGGATCGAGATCCCCGATCCCACCGTGCCCGAGGAGGCCGTCGACGCGCAGATCGACGCGCTGCGCGAGCGCTTCGCGGACCTCGAGGACTCGAACGCGCCGCTGACCGACGGCAACTACGCCGAGATCGACATCAAGGGATACGTCCACGACGACGTGATCGACGCGCTCACCGCCACCGACTTCCTCTACGAGGTCGGGTCGGGCTCGCTCGTCCCCGAGCTCGACACCGAGCTGCGGGGCAAGCGCACCGGCGACATCCTGAAGTTCAACGCCGTGCTCGACGACCGCTTCGGCGACCGCTCGGGCCAGGAGGTCGCCTTCCAGGTGCTCGTCAAGGGCGCCAAGCGCAAGGTCCTCCCCGCCGCCGACGACGAGTGGGCCTCGGAGGCCAGCGAGTTCGACACGATCGCCGATCTGCGCGCCGACGTCCGGCGCCGCCTCGAGCTCGTCGGCCGGGTCCAGGGCCAGATGGCGCTGCGCGACAAGGTCCTCGAGGCGGTGGCCGCGCTGGTCGACGTCGACATCCCCGACGCGCTCGTCGGCCAGGAGATGGAGCACCGGCTCCACGACCTGGTCCACCGGCTCGAGCACCAGGGCGTGACGCTGACCCAGTACCTGGCCGCCACCGGCCAGGACCAGGAGGCGTTCGTGGCGGCCGTCCGGGAGGGGGCGACCGAGGCCGTCCGGGCCGACCTGGCCCTGCGGGCCGTGGTCGCTCAGGAGGCGATCGAGGCGACCGATGAGGAGATGGACGCCGAGATCGCCCGGCTCGCGGAGCGGGTCGGCCAGAAGCCCGAGAAGGTGCGCCGCGATCTCGGAAAGCGGGGCGCCCTGGAGGCGGTACGCTCTGATCTGGCCCGAGGCAAGGCGCTCCAGTTCCTGGTCGACCACGCGACGGCGGTCGACGAGAACGGCAACCCCGTCGACCTGACCCTCCCGCCGGGCGAGGCAGCCGCCGAGCCGGGCGGAGTCGCCGAGGCGGAGGAGGTCACCGGAGCCGCCGACGTCGACACCCCCGAGACCACCGCCGAGACCTCACCCACCACGACGACCGAGACCTCCGAGACACCGGACGACCGAGACCAGCAGGAGCCCCAGGCGTGACCCAGCCGATCCGCAACTACCTCGTCCCGACCGTCATCGAGCAGACGAACCGCGGCGAGCGGGCCTTCGACATCTACTCCCGCCTCCTGAAGGAGCGGATCATCTTCCTCGGCACCCCGATCGACGACACGGTCGCCAACCTGATGATCGCCCAGCTCCTGCACCTCGAGTCCGAGGACCCCGACAAGGACATCTCGGTGTACGTCAACTCGCCCGGCGGCGAGATCACGGGTCTCTTCGCGATCTACGACACGATGCAGTACATCAAGCCCGACGTGCAGACGATCTGCGTCGGGCAGGCCGCGTCGGCGGCGGCCGTCCTCCTCGCCGCCGGGACCCAGGGCAAGCGCTTCGCCCTCCCGCACGCCCGCATCCTCATCCACCAGCCCCACGGTGGGGCCTCCGGCCAGGCCGTCGACATCGAGATCCAGGCCAAGGAGATCATCCGCATGCGGGAGCTGCTCGACCGGCTCCTCGCGCACCACACGGGTCAGTCGGTGGAGAAGGTGTCCACCGACACCGACCGCGACTTCATCATGAGCGCCGACGAGGCCAAGACCTACGGCATCATCGACGAGGTCATCTCGAACCGTGAGCTGGCGTCGGTCGCAGCCGCCGCCGGGGTGAGCTAGCCGCGACAGAGGGGGGACGGGACCGTGGCGAAGTTCGGCGACGGGGGAGACCTGCTCAAGTGCTCCTTCTGCGGGAAGAGCCAGAAGCAGGTCAAGAAGCTCATCGCGGGCCCCGGTGTGTACATCTGCGACGAGTGCATCGATCTCTGCAACGAGATCATCGAAGAGGAGCTCTCGCAGAGCTCCGAGGTGCGCTTCGACGAGCTCCCCAAGCCCCGTGAGATCTACGACTACCTGAACGACTACGTCATCGGTCAGGAACAGGCGAAGAAGATCCTCTCGGTCGCGGTCTACAACCACTACAAGCGCGTGCAGGCGGGCGCCTACGGCGACCCCGACGTCGAGCTGCAGAAGTCGAACATCCTCCTGATCGGCCCGACCGGGTGCGGCAAGACGCTGCTCGCCCAGACGCTGGCGCGCCTGCTCAAGGTACCGTTCGCGATCGCGGACGCGACGGCGCTGACCGAGGCCGGCTACGTCGGCGAGGACGTCGAGAACATCCTCCTGAAGCTGATCCAGGCCGCGGACTACGACGTCAAGAAGGCCGAGACCGGCATCATCTACATCGACGAGATCGACAAGATCGCCCGTAAGGCCGAGAACCCGTCGATCACGCGCGACGTGTCCGGGGAAGGCGTGCAGCAGGCCCTCTTGAAGATCCTCGAGGGCACGACCGCGTCGGTGCCGCCGCAGGGCGGCCGTAAGCACCCGCACCAGGAGTTCATCCAGATCGACACCACGAACATCCTGTTCATCTGCGGCGGGGCGTTCGCGGGCATCGACAAGATCATCGAGAGCCGCATCGGCAACCGCGGTGTCGGCTTCGGCGCCGACATCCGCCGGGCCGACGAGAAGGACCTCGGCGTGCTGCTCACCAGCGTGCTCCCCGAGGACCTGCTCAAGTTCGGCCTGATCCCCGAGTTCGTCGGCCGGCTCCCCGTCGTCGGCGCCGTCCACAACCTCGACCAGGACGCGCTCATGCGCATCCTCGTCGAGCCCAAGAACGCGCTGCTCAAGCAGTACCAGAAGTTCTTCCAGTTCGACGACGTCGACCTGGTCTTCACCGACGACGCGCTCGAGGCCGTCGCCGAGGAGGCGCTCAAGCGGGGCACCGGCGCCCGGGGCCTGCGCGCGATCCTCGAGGAGGTGCTGCTCGACGTGATGTACGACCTGCCGTCGCGCTCCGACGTCGCCCGCTGCGTCATCGACCGCAGCGTCGTGCTCGAGCACATGAACCCCACGCTCATCACGATCGGCGAACCCGACCGCCGCAGCGCGTAGCGCAGCTCAGCGCTCTCGCCGCAGTTCTCCCCGCCGTTCTCGGCACGCTCCGCTTCGCATATCGATGCTCATCGTGCCGAGAACGCGAGGGGCCGCCGCGGTTCTCGCCCGGTCGCCGGACGGCCCGGCGGGGCGGCTCCGTAAACTGGCGGGCTATGGCGCAGGTGCCCGACAAGCCGTCGCTCGACGGGCTGGAAGACAAGTGGTCGAAGGTGTGGGAGGCGGAGGGGACCTACCGCTTCGACCGGACCGCGACCCGTGAGCGCGTCTACTCGATCGACACCCCGCCGCCGACCGTCTCGGGATCCCTGCACGTCGGCCACGTCTTCTCGTACACCCACACCGACACGGTCGCCCGCTTCCAGCGCATGCGGGGCAAGGCCGTCTTCTACCCGATGGGCTGGGACGACAACGGCCTCCCGACCGAACGCCGGGTGCAGAACTACTACGGCGTCCGCTGCGACCCGTCGCTGCCCTACGACCCCGACTTCCGGCCGCCCGAGGAACCGCCCAAGCAGGCGCTCGCCGTCTCGCGGCGCAACTTCGTCGAGCTGTGCGACGGCCTCGTCAAGCAGGACGAGGAGAAGTTCGAGGAGCTCTGGCGCCACCTCGGGCTGTCGGTCGACTGGGGGATGACCTACACGACCATCGGCCGGGAGTCGCAGCGCATCTCGCAGCGGGCGTTCCTGCGGATGCTGGCCCGGGGCGAGGCGTACCAGGCCGAGGCGCCGACCCTCTGGGACGTCGACTTCCGCACCGCGGTGGCGCAGGCCGAGTTGGAGGATCGCGAGACGGCGGGCGCCTTCCACGCGATCCGCTTTCGCAAGGCCGACGCCGACGGCGACCGCCCCGACGACTACGTCGTCATCGAGACGACCAGACCCGAGCTGATCCCGGCGTGCGTCGCGCTCGTCGCCCATCCCGACGACGAGCGCTACCAGCCGCTCTTCGACTCGCAGGTGACCACGCCGTTGTTCGGTGAGCGGGTGCCGGTGCTCGCCCACGCCCTCGCAGATCCCGAGAAGGGATCGGGCATCGCCATGATCTGCACGTTCGGCGACCTGACCGACGTGACCTGGTGGCGCGAGCTGCGCCTTCCCGCGCGTCCCGTCGTCGGGTGGGACGGCCGTCTCCGGGGCGACCCGCCCGTCGCGCACTGGAGCGAGCGCGCCATCGCGGCGTACGGCGAGCTCTCGGGCAAGACCGTCAAGCAGGCGCGCGAACGGATCGTCGAGCTCCTCCGGGAGCACGGCGACCTCCTGGCCGACCCGAAGCCGGTCACGCACGCGGTGAAGTTCTACGAGAAGGGCGACCGGCCGCTCGAGATCGTCACGACCCGCCAGTGGTACATCCGCAACGGCGGTCGCGACGTCGCGCTCGCGCACGCGTTGCTCGAACGTGGCCGCCAGCTCCATTGGTACCCGTCGTACATGCGCGCCCGCTACGAGAGCTGGGTCGAGGGGCTGAACGGCGACTGGCTCGTGAGCCGGCAGCGCTTCTTCGGCGTCCCGTTCCCGGTTTGGTACGCGCTCGACGACGACGGCGAGCCCGACTACGACCACCCGCTCGTTCCGTCGGAGGACGCCCTGCCCGTCGACCCGTCGAGCGACGTTCCCGACGGCTACACCGCGGACCAGCGCGGCCGGCCCGGCGGGTTCGTCGCCGATCCCGACGTGATGGACACGTGGGCGACCTCGTCGCTCACGCCGCAGATCGCCTGCTGTTGGGAGGACGACGCGGACCTCTTCTCGCGCACGTACCCCATGGACCTGCGGCCGCAGGCCCACGAGATCATCCGCACGTGGCTCTTCTCGACCGTCGTGCGCGCCAACGCCGAGTTCGGCGACCTCCCCTGGCGCGACGTCGCGATCTCGGGTTGGGTCCTCGACCCGGACCGCAAGAAGATGTCGAAGTCGAAGGGCAACGTCGTCACGCCGATGGGTCTGCTCGAGCAGTACGGCTCCGACGCGGTGCGCTACTGGGCAGCCAGCGGCCGGCCCGGTACCGACACCGCGTTCGACGAAGGTCAGATGAAGGTCGGCCGCCGCCTCGCGATCAAGATCCTGAACGCGTCGAAGTTCGCGCTCGGCGCCATCGGCGACGGCGCGCCCGGCGGGCCCGACGCCGTCACGGAACCGCTCGATCGCGCGTTGCTCGCGGTGCTCGCCGACCTGGTCGACGAGGCCACCGCCGCGTTCGAGTCGTACGACTACGCGCGGGCCCTCGAACGGAGCGAACGGTTCTTCTGGGGCTTCTGCGACGACTACGTCGAGCTCGTGAAGCAGCGGGCCTACGGCGTCGCGGGGGAGGACGCGGCGGCGTCCGCGCGTGCGACGTTGCGACTCGCGCTCGACACGCTGCTCGGGCTCTTCGCGCCCCACCTGCCCTTCGTCACCGAAGAGGTCTGGTCGTGGTACCGGGAAGGATCCGTCCACCGCAGCGCCTGGCCCGACCCCGCGCCGCTCCGCGCTGCGGCGGGCACCGACGTCCTGGTCGACACGTACCCGGTCGCGGCCGGGGTTCTCGGCGCCGTCCGCAAGGCCAAGAGCGAGGCCCGCCGCTCGATGCGTGCCGACGTCGACCGTGTCGTGGTGTACGACACCGCGGATCGGCTCACTGCGCTCGCTGCCGCGCTCGACGACCTGCGCGAGGCCGGCCGCGTCGCCGTCGTCGAGACGGTGGTCGCGGACACCCCCGCCGTCGAGGTGGAGCTTGCCGAGCCGGATGCCGCCTGAGCCGGACCGGCCCGCCCGGGTCTCGACACCGCCGACGCCGGGCGAGGCGCTCGCCTGGCTCGACGCGCACGTCAACCTCGAGAAGGGTGTGGGCGTGCCCGCCGAGGGCCAGCGACTCCTCGCGATCGAACGTATCCGCCCCCTTCTCGCCCTGCTCGGCTCGCCCGAGCTCGAGTACCCGGCGATCCACCTCACGGGCACGAACGGCAAGACCTCGACCGCCCGGCTCACGACCGCCCTGCTGGTCGCGGAGGGGCTCTCGACCGGCTCGTACACGAGCCCGCACCTCGAGCGGGTCAACGAACGCCTCGCGTGGAACGCCGAGCCCATCGACGAGGTCACGCTCGCCGAACAGCTCGGCGCGGTCGCGCGGGCCGAGCCCTTCCTGCGCGACACCCCGAGCTTCTTCGAGATCCTGACCGCGGCGGCGCTGCACTGGTTCGGCGACATCGCGGTCGACGTCGCGGTCGTGGAAGTCGGCATGGGCGGGAAGGGCGACGCGACGAACGTCGTCGACAGCCGGGTCGCGGTCGTCACGAACGTGAGCATCGACCACGTCGAGTACCTCGGCCCGACGCTCGACGACATCGCGACCGAGAAGGCGGGCATCGTCAAACCGTTCTCGACCCTCGTCGTCGGCGACGTCGACCCGGAGCTGCGCGACATCTTCACGTCGCGCAATCCCGAGCGCGTCGTGGTGCGCGGCACCGACTACGGCATCCGCAGCAATCGGCTCGCGCACGGTGGTCGCCTCCTCGAGCTGTACACGCCCTACGCCGACTACCGCGACCTCTACCTGTCGCTGCACGGGGCACACCAGGCCGACAACGCGGCGTCCGCGATCACGGCCGTCGAGTGCTTCCTCGACGCGCCACTGCCGGCCGACGTCGTCGCCGAAGTCTGCGCGAGCGCGAGCTCGCCCGGTCGCCTCGAAGTCGTCCGGCACCGGCCGCTCGTCCTGCTCGACGGGGCACACAACGTCGCGGGCGCGCACGTGTTGCGCATCGCTCTCGACGAGGAGTTCCCCGACACGGATCGTGTCTACGTCGTCGGGCTCCTGCGCCAGAAGGAGCCGCACGAGATGCTCGAGGCCCTCGGGGCGACCGATGCGGGTGCGATCGTCTGCTGCGCTCCTCCGAGCCCGCGCGCGCTCGCTCCCGATGCGCTCGCAGAAGCTGCACGTGACCTCGGCGTTCCCGACGCCCGCATCGAGGTCGTGCCCGACGTCGAACGCGCGGTGAACACCGCGATCGAAGTGGCGGGTGCGACGGGCCAGGTCATCGTGACCGGCTCGCTCTACACCGTCGGCGCGGCCCGCGCCGCGCTGCACGCCGGCTGAGAACCCGCGGAGAGCACGAGTCCGGAACGAGCGGGGAGTGGGGCTAGCCTCCCCCAGCCATGAGCAACCGGACGCTGGTGTTGTGCAAGCCGGACGCGGTCGAGCGCGGGCTCGTCGGCGAGATCATCGCCCGGCTCGAGCGCAAGGGCCTGACGATCCGCGCCATGGACCTGCGCACGATCGACGCGGAGCTCGCAGGCCGCCACTACGACGAGCACCGCGAGAAGCCGTTCTTCGGCGAGCTCGTCACCTTCATCACCCGCGGTCCGCTCGTCGCGATGGTGGTAGAGGGCGGACCCGACACCTGGAAGGTCGTCCGCACGCTCATGGGCACGACCAACCCCAGGGACGCCGCACCGGGAACCATCCGGGGTGACCTGGCGCTCGAGACCCAGGAGAACCTGGTGCACGGCTCCGACGGCCCGGAGTCGGCGGAGCGCGAGATCGCGATCTTCTTCCCCGGCCTGGTGTGAGTGAGCGGGCCGGCGGCATTTCCACCCGCGCGGGCGCGAATCCTGTGACAATCGGCCGCGGACGGGGAGGGGCCTGGCGCCGGACACGCCGGACCGGCTGGACCGCCCCGGGTGGAGGTCGTAGCCTTGGCCACTCGTATCGCCCGGAGCCCCGCCCGTCCTGAACGCGAACCCCGTGGACGAACCCCGATGAACGAACCGTGGTATTCCCCCGTCATCGGCCGCGACATGGCCGTCGACCTGGGGACGGCGAATACGGTCGTCTACGTACGCGGGCGCGGGATCGTCCTGAACGAGCCGTCGATCGTCGCCATCAACACCCGGACGAACCAGCTCCTCGCGGTCGGGGGCGAGGCGAAGCGGATGCTCGGGCGCACACCCGGTCACATCACCGCGATCCGGCCACTGAAGGACGGCGTGATCGCCGACTT
>DASRHL010000347.1:0-4804 GCA_035650535.1 Acidimicrobiia bacterium | reverse complement strand
CGAAGGGCCGGATCCGGGCGCCGCCCGACGCTGGTACGGTCCCCCGCGGCGGTGTGGTCCCAGGCGAGGAAAGGACGCGCATGAAGTTCTCGATGATCTTCGAGGCGCAGGTCGAGTACGGGACTCCGGACGTCGAGCGGCAGGCGATCCTGAACTGCATCGACCAGGCGGTCTACGCCGAAGAGGTCGGATTCGACGGTGTGTGGGCCGTCGAGCACCACGCGCTCGTCGAGTACTCGCACATGAGCGCGCCGGAGATCTTCCTCACGGCGGTCGCGGCTCGCACGTCGCGCATCCGGGTCGGCCACGCCGCCGTCTGCATGCCCTTCGGCTACAACCACCCGGCCCGGGTGGCCGAGCGTGCCGCCATGCTCGACATCGTCTCGGGTGGCCGCCTGAACCTCGGCGCCGCCCGCGGCGGGACTGCGCAGGAGATGGCGTTGTGCGGCGTCGATCCCGAGCTCACCGTCCCGCAGGTCAAGGAGGCGCTCACCTTCATCGGCCACTGCTGGCGCGGCGACACGATCGAGTGGGACTCGGAGTACCTGCAGATCCACGCACCGGAGGGCCGGCCGACGCACACCGTGGTCCCGCGTCCCGTCCAGATGCCGCACCCACCCTTGTTCCTCGCGTGCACGAACCCGGAGACGGTGCGCCGCGCCGCGCGCTACGGCGTCGGTCCGATGGTGCTCGGGTTCGGCGGCCCCGAGAAGATCGGCGAGATGCGCAAGATGTTCGACGAGGAGCGCGGCCTGCGCGACGAGAACGAGGTCGTGTCACCGGGGCACGTCAACGACGAGTTCGTCGCGCTGTGCCCGACGGTCCTCATGGAGGACCGCGAGAAGGCGTTCGTCGTCGGCGCGCGCGCCCTTCGCTTCTTCGCCGAGGCCATCACGCACTGGGCCGCGCCCAACGGCGTGGCGCCGGCCCACGGCACCGACGCGGTCGACAACGTCGCCTACATGAAGGACCTGCACGGGAAGGCGCTCGACGCGGTCGCGCGCGGCGAGGCGCCGCCCAGCGCCGCGTCGGCCATGTACAACCTCGACCACGCGTTGGGGGACGCCGACACCGCGATCGCGTACGTGCAGCGCCTGGCCGACGCCGGCGTCGACAACGTGATGTGCCTCATCCAGATGGGCACGCTGACCCAGGACCAGATGCTCGAGACGATCCGGATCTTCGGCGAGCGGGTCATCCCGCACTTCCGTCCGGGCAATGGTCAGGAGTCGAGCACGTAGCGCGGGCCCGGCCCGAGCTCGCCGGCACGGTCGTCGGGGTTCAGCATCCGGCAGAAGCGCAACGACAGGCAGCCGCACCCGATGCACCCGTCGAGCCGGTCCCGCAGGCGCTCGAGCATCGCGATCTGGGCGTCGAGGCGGGGTCGCCACGACCGCGACAGGCGCTGCCAGTCCTTCTCCGTCGGTGTGCGGCGCTCGGGCAGCGAATGGAGCGCGTCCCGGATCTCGTCGAGGCTGAGCCCGACCTGCTGGGCGACGCGGATGAACGAGACGCGGCGCAGCGTGTCGCGCGTGAAGCGCCGCTGCCCACCGGCCGTCCTCGTCGAATGGATGAGCCCTTCCGCTTCGTAGAAGCGCAACGCCGACGGGGCGACGCCGGTCCGCTCGCTCACCGCGCCGATCGTCAGCTCGGGTTCCACGAGCACACGCTACCGGCGCGATCTCCTTGACTTCAAGTTCACTTGAACATCTAACATCTGCAGCATGTCCGTCCAGCTCGACCACACGATCGTCCCCGCCCGCGACAAGCACGAGGCGGCCGCCTTCCTCGCCCGGATCCTCGACCTCCCCGAACCGGTCGCGATAGGACCGTTCGTGGCCGTCGAGATCGACCACGGCCTCACCCTCGACTTCGCGGATGCCGACGGCGAGATCCGTCCGATGCACTACGCGTTCCGCGTTGACGAGGCCGAGTTCGACGCCGTGTTCGACCGGGTCGTGACCGGCGGCCTCCCCTACTGGGCCGACCCGTCGCGGAGCCGACCGGGCCAGGTCGCGCAACGCGGGGCCGGCCGCGGCTTCTACTTCGAGGACCCGAGCGGCCACTTCCTCGAGGTGCTCACGCGCTGAGCGGGCGTTCGGCTCACGCCAGCGCGACGACGAGGAGCTGCGCGAGCACGATCTTGGCGACCATGGCGAACGCGAAGACCGTCGCGTACCCGGTCATGACGGGCGTGTCGTCGACCAGTTGGTCCGACGCGTAGCCGAGCACCGCGGGTTGGGTGCACATCCCGGCGAGCATGCCGCTCATGAGCGGCAACGGGGTCCGCGTCACCCGCCCGACCAGCAGGAACACGACGACCTCGGCCGCCGCGACCGCGAACGCGGTCAGGAGCAGCGGCGGCCACGACCCACCCGAGAACGTGTGCGCGAACGCCTGGCCGGAACGGGTGCCTACCCCCGCGAGGAACAGGACGATGCCGATCTGGCGCAGGGTCAGGTTGGCCGAGTACGGCATCTGCCACACGACCGGGCCCGTCCGCCCGAGCGCGCCGAGCACGAGCCCCGTGAGCAGGGGGCCGCCGGCGACCCCGAGCGTGAAGCTCTGGCCGGGCAACGGGATGGGGACGGCGCCGAGGGCCAGGCCGAGCGCGATGCCGAGGGAGAAGGTCATGACGTCGACCTCGCTCAGCGCGCGGTACGAGTCGCCGAAGAACCGCGACACCTCGCGCATCATGCGCTTCGGAGCGACGACGCGGACACGATCGCCCAGCTCCAGAACGGTCTCGCCCGTCGCGACCATGTCCGCGTCGCCCCGGCGCACGCGGGTCACGACCGCGCCGAAGCGCTCCAGTCCGAGCGTGGCGACGGGCTTGCCGGCGATCGCGCGGCTCGACACGAACACGCGGCGCATGTCGAGTGCGTCGCGTTCGAGGGGAAGGTGCTCGCCGGCCGCCTCGCCGATGTCGGACGTGAAGCACAGGACGTCCTCTTCGGCGCCGATCACCGACAACAGGTCGCCGACGACCGGACGGAGCTCCGGCGTGGCGACGTGGACCGCGCCGTCGTGCTTGAGCCGGCTGAACGTGATCCTCCCGCCCCGGTGGTTCGCGAGGGCGCCGAGCTGCATGGCGCGATCGTGGGTGACCCGCACCGTCCGGCACACGATCGGCTCGCCGCCGACCCGGCGCGCCGCCTCCGCCTCTGTGACGCTCGGCCCGTCGCGGCGGGTGTGGAACAGCCAGTAGGTCGCAAGCAGCGGGATGAGCACGCCGAAGGGGTAGGCGAGCGAGTAGCCGACGACCGGTGCGTTCCCGACCGCGTCGAAGCGGGCCGCCGAGAGGTGGTGCTGCAGGTACTCGAGGACGCCCGCGAGCGCGGGAGTGTTCGTCTCGCCGCCGGTGAAGCTCCCGGCCGCGGTTCGCCCGTCGAGCCCGAGCACGATGGAGCCGACGACCACCGCGACGACCGCGCCCGCGATCACGCCGGCCAGCGACGCGACGTTGGCGTGCAACCCGCGGCGCCGGAGTGCCGACACGAAGCCGGGGCCGCAGGCGAGCCCGACGGTGTAGACGAAGACTGCGAGCCCGAGGCTCCACACGGACTCGTCGATCTGGAGGCGGCCGTCGACGGCGCCGAAGCCGATCCCGGCGAACAGCACCGCCGCGACGCCGAGCGCGAACCCGCGGACGCGGATTCGGCCGACGAGGAACCCCGTCGCGGCGACGGCGAACAGCAGGAGCGTCGGATTCTCGACGAGGAAGTCGACCATCGCACCCCTTGCTCGCGCCCGGGCCTCCCGAAGCTGTTATCGGTCGATCCGGTACCGCGCGAGATCGCGGATTCACCCCGGCGGGTCTGCGGGCCTCCCGCAGGCCGGGAGGATCAGGGAGCGACGGCGGGCGCGAGCGCCGCGAGGCGGTCTCCCGGCCCGCCGACGTGGCTGCGGTCGGCGTTCGTGACCATCCGGAGCTGGGGCCAGATCCTCGCAAGGTCGGCCCGAGCGGGCTCGACCGCGGGACCGGCCGCGGCCTCGGCGAAGAGCGGCGCCGTCGCCCCCCGGTCGACGACGTACGCCCCGTAGTCGCGGAGCGCCGTCCAGATCATCTGGCCGACGGCGGACATCCCCTGGGGCATCGGCGCGTCGGACGGAATCGCGAGGAACGCGCCCATCGGTACGAAGCCGCCGTAGGCCGTGGACGCGTCGCCGTCCTGGCCCGCGGCCGGCCAGACCCATCCCGGCTTGAGGGCGCGGTTCGGGAGCGCGATGGAGAGCGCGTGGCGGATCGCCCCTTGGGTGATGTCGTACGCGCGGAGCAGCCCGGCGAGCTGGCTCACCTTCGACGCGCGCACCTGGTGGACGGACCCGAACGGGCCATCCGAGATCCCCGACCCGAAGATCCCACCCTGGCGCAGATCGGTGACGATGTTGTTGCGGTTCACGTTCGCCGGGTTCTGGTACTGGTACCACTCGGTCGCGGTGACCGCGTCAGGGTTGACGAGCGAGTAATGCGACTCGGCGTACTGGCTCGCCAGCGACTGGTCGACCAGGGGGTAGCCGGCGTTGCCGACCGACACGCCATAGCCGTTGGTCGCGTTGATCTCGCCACTGCCGACGATCTGGCGCGCGTCGAACGTCGCGTCGGCGCCCCGGGGCGTGTTCCACACCGAGTCGGACGCGAACGGCCAGAGCCGCACGTCGCGCGTGGCGGAAACGGGTTGCGGCGCAACCTGCACGGTCGTGGGGAGCGTCACGGGCGGCGGGTCGCCACCGGCGTCCGGCGCCGTGGTCGTGGTGGTGGGCGGCGGTGCCGTCGTGCTCGTCGTGGTGGTGGTCGCGGTCG
>DASRHL010000346.1:0-2801 GCA_035650535.1 Acidimicrobiia bacterium | reverse complement strand
AGATGACCGCCCGCGCCCGCAGGGTCTCCTCGACACCGTCCTTCGATCGGACCGTCACGGCCCAGGTCGCCGACGGCTCGTCCCATTCGCACCGGACGACCTCGGTCTCCCACCGCACGTGCCGTTCGACGTCGTGCTTGCGCATGACGTCGACGAAGTACTGGCGCAGCTCGGGGGCCTGGGCGAAGAACTCGGTCCAGTGGTCGCTCGGCTCGAACGAGTAGCAGTAGAAGTGGTTGCCGACGTCGACGCGGCAGCCCGGGTAGCGGTTCTCCCACCAGGTTCCGCCGGGGCCCGCGTTCTTCTCGACGATGGTGAACGGGACGCCCGCCTCGCGGAGGCGGATCCCTGCGAGCAGGCCCGACTGGCCGCAGCCGATCACGACGACCGGGAACGCCCGGCGGGCGGCGTCACCCGCGTGGATCTCGATGCGGCGGGCGTCGACGCCGTCGAGGCGGAGCTCCTCGAGCATCAGCGGCACGTAGTCGTCGGGAACGTCCTCGCAGGCGAGGAAGCTCATCATCTCGTGGACGAGGTCGTCGCTCGGCGGCGGGGGCAGGACGCAGCCGCCGTCTCGGTAGGCCGCGATGGCGGCGACGGCGCGCCGGCGGGCCTCGGCCTGGTCGGCCTCGCCCATGAACCCCTGGACCTCGTTGAGGAAGAGGCCCTGGGGGCGGAGGTCGCCCCGGATCCACGACGGGTCACCCGTGAGGTGCACCATCGACACGAGGAGCGTCGGGATGCTGACGTCCTCGAGCGCGGCGGCGATGGCGTCGTCGTCGTCCGTGATCGGTTCGTAATGCATGCGCATCAAACTAGTGGAGGGCGTGCTCGTGACGTACTCGTCGCCCGTGACCCGGCGACCTGCCGACCTGACGAAACGCAAAGCGTTTACTACGTCAGCGGATTGTTTGTAGGCTGCGCCGATGGAGACGGACGGGCGCCGGCAGGCGCTGCGGCGGCACTGGGAGGAGCGCATCCCGTTCAACGTGCTGTGCGGCTTCCGGGTGACGCGCTGGGACGCCGACGGCGTGACGATGGAGGCCCGGTACGAGGAACGGCTGGGCAACAGCCAGGGGACGCTCCACGGCGGGGTGCTCGCGACCCTCGTCGACACCGCGGCCAACGGCGCCGTCGCGGCCGGTGACGACTACGTCGAGGGGTCGAGCATGGCGACCGTCGACCTGAGCATGCAGTACCTCGCCGCCGTGCGCGATCGCGTCGTCGTCCATGCGAGCTGCGCCCGGCGCGGCCGCCAGCTCACGTTCGTCGACGTCACCGCCGTCGGGCCCGACGGCGACCTCGTCGCCCGCGGCCTCGTGACGGTCCGCGTGGCACACCGCCGTTCATGAATCGACCCGGCGGACGGCGCCGCTCGACGCGAGCCGCGCGATCTCGTCGCCGCTGAAGCCCCAGTCGGCGAGGACGGCCGCGGTGTGCTCGCCGGGACGCGGGGGCGGGTGCGAGAGCCCGGCCGGGGTGCGATCGAAGCGAGGCGCGGGTGCCGGCTGCAGCACGCCGTCGTGCTCGACGAACGTGGACCGCGCCACGTTGTGCGGGTGGCGGGGCGCCTCGGCGAACGACAGCACGGGCGCGAAGCAGGCGTCGGTGCCCTCGAGCAGGTCGCACCACTCGGCGCGTGTGCGGCTGCGAAACAGCGCCTCGAAGCGGGCCTTGAGGCCGGGCCAGTTGGTCTCGTCGCCGCGCGGCGGGAGCTCGCCCGCGTCGAGGCCGACGCGCCGCACGAGCTCGTCGTAGAACGGGCGCTCGAGCGCGCCGACGGCCACGTACTCGCCGTCGGCGGTCTCGAACACCTCGTAGTAGGGCGCGCCACTGTCGGCCCAGTTCGTCCCCGGCTCGTCGTACCAGAGACCCTGCGCGCGCAGCCCGTGGAACATGGTGGTGAGAACGGCCGTCCCGTCGACCATCGCGGCGTCGACCACCTGCCCGCACCCCGAACGCGATGCCTCGTGGATCGCGCACAGCAGCCCGAACGCGAGGAACATGCCGCCGCCGCCGAAGTCACCGACCAGGTTGAGCGGCGCGACCGGCCGGTCGGGCGGCCGCACGAAGTTGCGCAGCGCGCCGGCGAGCGCGATGTAGTCGATGTCGTGCCCGGCCGCGCCGGCGAGGGGTCCGTGCTGGCCCCAGCCCGTCATCCGGCCGTACGCGAGCCTCGGGTTGCGGGCCAGGCACGCCTCGGGGCCGAGGCCGAGCCGTTCCATCACGCCGGGCCGGAATCCCTCGATCAGCGCGTCGGCCTGCTCGACCATGCGGAGCAGCACCTCGGCCGCGTCGGGGTGCTTGAGGTCGACGGCGATGGAGCGGCGCCCGCGGTGCATCACGTAGCGCCGGGGGTCGACGCGATCGCGCCGTCCCGCGCCGTCGCCGTGGGCGTCATGGGCGGAGGGTGGACGGTCGACCCGCACGACCTCGGCACCCATGTCCGCGAGCATCATGGCCGCGAACGGCCCCGGGCCGAGCCCGGCCATCTCGACGACGCGCAGCCCGCGCAGCGGTCCCATGGCGGCCGCGTCAGGCGGCGGCGCGGATCTCGCGCGCGACGCCCCGCCAGCGGGCTTCGAGCTCGCGGTCGCCGATCCAGTCCGACGCCGGCCCGTAGCAGAAGACGCGGTCCGCGAGGCCGCGGTAGCGAGCGAGCAGGACGCCCGGCAGCGCGTCCCACGTCGCCGTGACCGCGTACGCGTCGAGCATCTCGTCCGTGATCGCCGCCGCCATCGCGTCGGTGTCACCGCGCGCCATCAACCGGTGGAGCTGCTCACTCGTTTCGCCCCAGCCGT
>DASRHL010000345.1:0-6252 GCA_035650535.1 Acidimicrobiia bacterium | reverse complement strand
AGCCCCCGCCGTCTACGAACGCCTCGACGACTGATTCTCTGCACGTAGCGCGTCGGTATCCGACGCGGATCGTGCCGAGAACGCCGTCGACGCCGCGACGCGCCCGGTCAGGTCTCGGCGCCGGGCATCGTGGGTTCGCGGCCCTTCGGTTGGGTCGGGCGGAAGCGGGACGGCACGACCGGCGAGGGGACGTGGGTGACGACGTCGTGCAGGACGAACTCCTCGTCGCCGTGGCGGACGCGCAGCGGCTCGCCTTCGACGAGCCGGTACGTCACGCGGTCGGGATCGACCTCGACGGCCACGCACCGGCCGCGGAAGCGCATCCGGAACGTGAACCGCGTCGTGGAGGGCGGTAGGTGCGGGTCGAAGGAGAGCCGCCCGCCCGTCGTGCGCATCCCTCCGAAGCCCTCGACGAGCGCCGACCACGCACCGGCGAGCGCGGCGAGGTGCAGGCCGTCCCGCGTGTTGTGCTGCCGGTCGCGCAGGTCGATGAAGGCGGTCTCGCGCAGGTAGGCGTACGCGAGCTCGAGCTCGCCGACCTCGGCCGCGACCACCGACTGCGTCGACGCCGACAGCGAGGAGTCGCGGACGGTCAGCGCCTCGTAGTACGCGAAGTTCCGGCGCTTCTGGTCCGCGGTGAATTCCTCCGGCACCATGTGCATCGCGAGCACGAGGTCGGCCTGCTTCACGACCTGCTTGCGGTAGAGGTCGAAGTACGGGAAGTTCAGGAACAGCGGGTACTGGTCGGGCCCCGTCGCGTCGAAGTCCCAGACCGCGTGCTCCGTGAACTCCTCGCTCTGCATGTGCACGCCGAGCGCCGCGTCGTGGGGGATCACGAGTGCGGCCGCCGCGTCCCGCCAGCTCGCGGTCTCCTCGTTCGTCACGTGCAGGCGTTCGCCCCGTTCGGGGTGGCGGGCGACGATCTCGGCCGCCCCGACGAGGTTCCGGCGCACCATGAGGTTCGTGTAGACGTTGTTGTCCGCGATCGCGCTGTACTCGTCGGGGCCGGTCACCCCGTCGATGCGGAACCGGCCCGCCGCGTCGTGGTGGCCGAGGCTCATGAACAGGCGGGCCGTCTCGACCAGCAGCTCGATCGCGACGTCGCGTTCGAACGGCTCGTCGGGGTTGGCGTCGAGGTAGCGGTTGACGGCGTACGCGATGTCGGCGTTGACGTGGAACGCGGCGGTCCCGGCCGGCCAGTAGCTCGAGCACTCCTCGCCGTGGATCGTCCGCCACGGGAAGGCCGTCCCGCGCAGCCCGAGCTGCGCGGCGCGGTCGCGGGCGAGGGGCGCGGTCGAGTGCCGCCACCGCAGCGCGTCGGCGGCCGCGCGCGGGTTCGTGTACGTGAGGACGGGCAGCACGAACATCTCGGTGTCCCAGAACGTGTGCCCGTCGTAGCCCGGCCCGGTGAGTCCCTTGGCGGCGATCATGCGCTGCTCCGACCGCACCGCCGACTGCACGATGTGGAACAGCGCGAAGCGGACGGCCTGCTGCACCTCGAGGTCGCCGACGATCTCGACGTCGGCACCCGACCAGAAGTCGTCGAGGAACTCGCGCTGCTCGGCGAGCAACCCGTCCCACGTCGTCGACCGTGCGCCGGCGAGCGCGGCCACCACCTGGTCGTGCAGGGCGGACCGCGACCGCTCGGCGCTCCACCCGTACGCGAGGTACTTGACGAGCCGCAGCCGCTGCCCCGGCAGGATCCGGGTCGTGACCGTGTACCGGGCGACGTCACCCGAGCCCTCGACCTGGCTCGCGGTGCCCTCGGGCCCCTCGAGCTCGTGGGCCATCGCGGCGGCGACGCCGATGCCGCTCGCCCGCGTGCGGTGCACCATCACCGCGCCCGACCCGTCGATGCGGAAGTCCTCGACCGCGAGCGGCGACTCGATGGCGGCGGCGACGCGCGGATCATTCCCGAGATCGGGGACAGCCTCGTTCGCGACGAGCTCCGACTGCACGACCACGCGCAGCGGGTCGGTGAGCGCCTCGACCTCGTAGGAGATGGCCGCGACCGACCGTTGGGTGAGCGAGACGAGTCGCACGGACGTCACCCGCACCGGGCACCCCGCCGGCGACGTCCACCGTGCGACGCGCGTCAGCGTGCCCGCACGCAGGTCGAGGCAGCGCTCGTGCGAGTCGAGCGTCCCGTAGCGGATGTCGAACGGCTCGTCGTCGACGAGCAGCCGGATCAGCTTGCCGTTCGTGACGTTGATGATCGACTGGCCGGCTTCCGGGTAGCCGAAGCCGGCTTCCGCGTAGGGCAGCGGGCGGATCTCGTACACCGAGTTGAGGTAGGTGCCGGGGATGCCGTGCGGCTCGCCCTCGTCGAGGTTGCCCCGCAGACCGAGGTGACCGTTCGAGAGCGCGAACACCGACTCCGACTGCGCGAGCACGTCGTGGTCGAGCTCGCACTCGCGAACGCACCACGGTTCGGTCGCGAACGACGGATGCTCGATCACGACTTCCCGCTCCCTGCCCGACGGGCCGGGCCGCTCGGGCCCCGCTCGCTGCTCCGCGGGAGACCGGCTCCGCGACGCTCGCTCACGGTTCGCCGAGGAGCTCGGACAGGTCGGTCACGACCGTGTCGGCGCCCGCGGCGCGGAGCCCCTCCGCCTGGCCGACACGGTCGACGCCGACGACGTAGCCGAAGCCGCCGGCCCGGCCCGCCTCCACTCCCGCCAGGGCGTCCTCGAAGACGCCGGCCGCGGCCGGCTCGACGCCGAGCAGCTCGGCGGCGGCGAGGTACGTGTCGGGCGCGGGCTTCCCGGCGAGGTGGCGCGACGCGGCGACCACGCCGTCGACGCGGGTGTCGAACAGGTCGGTGATCCCCGCCGCCCGGAGGACCTCCGGCGTGTTCGCGCTCGCGGAGACGACCGCCGTGCGCAGGCCCGCCTCCCGGACCGCCCGGACGAAGCGGACCGACCCCGCGAAGACGCGGACCCCGTCGTTGCGCAGCTTCTCGAGCAGCATCTCGTTCTTGCGGTTCCCGAGCCCGTGGACCGTGTCGGCGTCGGGCGGGTCGTCGGCGCCGCCCTCGGGGAGCGTGATCCCACGGCTGGCGAGGAACGCCCTCGTCCCGTCGGCGCGCGACTTCCCGTCGACGTACTGGCGGTAGTCGGTGGCGATGTCGAAGGGGCGGGCGGCGTCGCCCGAGGCGTGCTGCGCGAGGTACTCGTCGAACATCGCCTTCCACGCCGCCGCGTGGACGGACGCGGTGTCGGTGAGCACTCCGTCGAGGTCGAACAGGCAGGCGCGCACGCGATCGGGCAGCGAGAGATGCGGGGTCATCGGGCGCCCTTCTTCCGCGCCGGCGCGCGACCCGACCCGGTCAGGTCGAGCTCGAGCCACGTGCGCGCGGTCTTCCCCGGCTCGTAGGGCGCGTCGAGCCGCTTGGCGACGACGCCCTCGAAGCCGAGGCGGCGGGCGGCGTCGACGGCCCGGGCGCCGTCACCCCGCTCCACCGGCGGCGTCTGCCAGGCCGGGCCGCCGAGTCCCAACCCTTCGAGGGCGCGGCGCCGCTCCTCGTACGGCAGCTGCTCGAGCGAGCGGCCGTCGAGCCACACGAGGTCGAAGATCATGAGGACGGCCGGGAGCTGCTTCGCGAGACGCGCCGCCGCCCGGCCGTCGGTCGCGGCGAGCCGGCGCCCGAGCGCGGCGTCGTCGGGACGGCCGTCGACGCCGATCACGACCACCACGCCGTCGAGCAGGGCCTCCGTCGAGCCGAGCTGCGCGCCCAGGCCGCGCAGCTCCGGGAGCGCGGCGGTCAGGTCGTCGCCGCCGGCGTCCCGCACACGGACGCGACCACCCTGCACCAGCGCGCTCACGCGGCGGCCGCGCCATGCCATCTCGAACGCCCACGCCGGACCCGACGGGCGCCGCTTGGCGGTCGCCGCCCGCATCGGGCGGAAGTCGGCCGGAGGATCGACCCGGTCGGGATCCTCGGGCGGATCCATCCGGTGGATCATCCAGTTCCTGCCGTTGGTGCGGAACAGCGCGTAGCGCCCCCGCACCCGCTCGCCCGCGAGGCGGACGACGACCTTGCCCGGCTCCCACTCGTACGTCTCGTAGTCGCCCCGGTCCCAGACGGTCATGGTCCCGGCGCCGTACTGGCCACGTGGGATCTCGCCGTGGAACTCGAGGTACTCCATCGGGTGATCCTCGGTCCGCACCGCGAGGTGGTTCTCACCCGGGTCGACCGGGATGCCCTTGGGGACCGCCCACGACGCGAGCGCGCCGTCGTGCTCGAGGCGGAGGTCCCAGTGGAGGGAGCGGGCGTGGTGCTCCTGGACGACGAAGCGGCGCACGCCCTCCACCGGTTCGGCCCTGCGGGCCGACCGGCGCCGCCCGCGGGGCTCGGGCGTCTTCGCGAAGTCGCGCTTGGCGTCGTACTCGTCGAGCCGCGGCATCGCCACATTTGTACCCGGGATCCGTACCGGGGCGGCCGGCACCGCACCGGTTCGTGCGCTCGCTGGGTGGGTATCCGCGCGGCGGGTGCACCGGAGAGGAGGTGCCCATGGCGAGCCCAGCCCAACGGAGCGCGGCCCGGCGGAACGTCCGCAAGGCGATCGAGGCCGCGAAGTCGAAGCAGACGATCGCCCACATGCCCAAACGCACCCGCACGGCGCTCGGCAAGCAGGGCGCGGCAGTGGCCCGCCGCAAGCGCACCGGCGCGAGCACTCCCCACACGCGCCAGGAGCTCTACGAGGAGGCCCGCCGGCGCAACCTGCCCGGCCGTTCGAAGATGGGACGCGCCGAGCTCGCACGCGCCCTCGGCCACGATTAGGAGCGCGGCCACGACGCCGAACGCGTCCGGGGCCACGTTTCCCGTCCGCGCGCGCCGGGTATCGGTCAATCCGCCCAGCCCGACATGGCCACTGCGGAACGGAACAGGAGCGTCCGATGTCGACGTTCACCGCAACCCACGACCGGGATGTCGACGGGCCGGGCTTCGACCGGCGGCGCCTCGCGCCCGAGCATCTGCCCCGCATCCTCGAGCTGACGAGCACCCTCTGCGCGGTCAACGCCGAGCTGTCGTCACGCTCCCGGCCGGTCTCACTCGACCCGCGAGCTCCCCGGCCGAGTGCGCCGCCGGAGCTCGTCGATCGCCGGCGCATGCTGCTCGACGAGCTCCATCAGCTCATCGACGGCTGATCGCCGGCCGATCACCGGCTGATCACCGGCGACCGGGCCGGCGTCACGAGCGGCGCCGGCCCGGCAGGATCGAGCCGAGCACGAGCGCGAGCCCGATGGCGAGGAGCCACGAGTCCTTCGCGAGCGGGATGCCCTGGTCGGTCGGTACGGGGCTGTGCTCCTCGTGCATGCCCGGCGTCCGCCAGTAGAGCCCGACGAGACCGCTCGCGAAGGCCGTCAGCGCGGCTCCGGCGACGAACGTCGGGACCATCGGAAGGAGCAACGCGGACCCGAGCGCGATCTCGGCGGTCGACAGCGTGTTCGCGAACTCCTCCGGCTCCAGCTCTCCCAGCTCCGGGTACGCGCCGCTCGCGAAGCCGTGGAGCTGCTCGGCCCGCGCGCGGTCGGCATGCCGCTTCTGCAGCCCCGAATTCAGGATGAACGCGCCGGCCGCGGCACGGAGTGGCACCGCCCAGACCTTCGCACCCATACGGACCACTTCCCTTCTGCTCTCGGTCACGGATTCCCGTACGCGATCGTCACCCGACGTCGTTACCCCGTGACTCCCGGCTGAACACGCCCCCGCCGGCCCACGCCGCGCCCTGCCGCCGGGTTCGGTACGAGAACCGCGGGGTACGACGCGCGCATGCTCGAGCTCGGATTCACGCTGTCGAGCGAGGAACACCCGCCGACCGCGCTCCTCGACAACGCCCGCCGCGCCGAGGAGCTCGGCTTCGACTTCGTCTCGATCTCCGACCACTTCCATCCCTGGGTCCAGGCGCAGGGTCACAGCCCGTTCGTGTGGTCGGTGCTCGGGGCGGTCGGCCAGGTGACCCGCAACGTCAAGGTGTGCGTCGGCGTCACGTGCCCGATCGTCCGCGCGCACCCCGCGCTCATCGCCCAGGCCGCCGCGACCACCGCGCTGCTGACCGACGGCCGGTTCGTGCTCGGGCTCGGGACCGGTGAGGCACTCAACGAGCACGTCCTCGGCCACCGCTGGCCGACCCCCGAGGTCCGCGTCGCGATGCTCGAGGAGGCCGTCGACGTCATCCGGCGGCTCTGGACGGGCGAGACCGTCGACTTCGCGGGCCGCTTCTACAAGGTCGAGAACGCCCGCATCTT
>DASRHL010000344.1:0-6550 GCA_035650535.1 Acidimicrobiia bacterium | reverse complement strand
ACGCCACGATCGTCGCGACCGCCTGTTCGACGTCGTGCGGCGGCGGGGACTCCACCGCCCGCGGGACCCTCCGGAGCAGCCGCGCCCGCGTGGACGCGTCCCGGCGTTCGGGAAGCTGCACCGCCGCGACCCCGTGCTCGCCCAGGCGATGCCGCAGCGCCCGATCTGCGTGTCGAAGAGCATGAGACCACCCGTCACGCGCCGCATGGTGCCACGGTCGAGGGCGGTCGCGTGCGCCGCCGGCCCGGGCCCGCGCGCCGCCACGGCGGGTGAACCAGCGGCGAATTGCGCCGCCCGTACCCGCCGCGGCGCTTCGCGACGCGTATCGTCCGCGTGTGGTTTCCGAGCCGGCGCCCCTGCCGGATGCCCCCGCCACCATCTCGCCGCTGCAGCGCGCCCAGAGCATCATCGAGTCGCTTCCCGTCCCCGACGGCACGTTCGCCGTCGGCGCCGGTCTCGTGGTCGCGGGCATCACGACGTACCTCTTCCAGATCCTCGCGTTCCGCGGTCTCAGCAAGCCCGACTACGGCGCCCTGAACGCCCTGTGGGTGTTCGTGTTCGTCCTCGCGCCCGGGATCTTCCTGCCGGTCGAGCAGGAGGTCGGCCGTGCCATCGCGGCGCGCCGCGCGCACGGTATCGGCGGCGGGCCCGTCGCCCGCCGCGCCGGCATCCTCGGCCTCGGGTTCGCGATCGCGCTCGGCCTCGTGACGGTCGCCGTCGCGGCGACGACGTCGGTGGTCGACAACCTGTTCGCCGGCAACACCGGGCTGGTGGTCTGCCTGGTCTTCGCGTTGTTCACGTTCGGCTTCGAACTGCTCGCGCGCGGCGTGTTCGCGGGTGCCGGCGCGTTCGGTGCCTACGGCGTGAGCATGGGCGCGGAAGGCGTCATCCGCCTGCTGCCGTGCATCGGCCTCGCGGCCCTGGGAGTGACGAATCCGCTCTGGTTCGGGTTGTGCCTGGCGCTGCCACCCGCGCTCGCGACGCTGGTCGCGCTCCGGGGTCAGACCGGCCTCGTGCTCCCCGGACCGCAGGCGCCGTGGTCGGAGCTGTCCGCGAACCTCGGATACCTCCTCGGCGGTTCGCTGCTGGCCCAGGTCCTGAGCTACGCGCCCTTCCTCGGCGCACAGCTCCTGGCCACCTCGGGCGAGCGCGCGGCCGTCGCCGACTTCATCGTCGGCCTGTTCCTCTCGCGGATCCCGATCCTGCTGTTCCAGGCCGTGCAGGCGGCGCTCCTCCCCCGGCTCGCCGCGCTCGTCAGCGCCGGCCACAACGAGCAGTTCCGCGAGGGCATGCGCCGGCTCGTGCTCGTGGTCGTCGGCATCGGCCTGCTCGGTGTCCTCGGTGGCGCGACGCTCGGGCCGTTCGTCGGCAAGCTGCTGTTCGGGAGCAAGTTCGACCTCGGCAGCCTCGACGTCGCGCTCCTGGCCGCGGGCAGCGGCCTGTTCATCCTGGCGCTCACCCTGGCCCAGGGGCTCATCGCGCTGAGCGGGCACGCGCGGGCGATGGTCGCGTGGCTGATCGGGCTGATCGCCTTCGTCGTGACGACGGCGGTGGCGTCGAGCGACCTCTTCCTCCGGGTCGAGATCGGGTCGATCGCAGGCGCCGGCGTGAGCGCGGCGGCGATGGCCTGGCAGTTCAACCGCAAGCTCCGGGGCGGCATCGGCGACGCCAGCCTCGCCTCGCTGGTCGAGCAGATCGAGCTCGGCCCGCTCGAGATCTGACCGCCGCCCGAGGCGGCTACGCGACGAGATCCACCGGCAGCCGCGCGAAGCCGCGGTTCGTGTCCGACCGCAGCCGGACGACGTCGTCACGGCACACCCGGTACGCGGGGAACCGGTCGAGGAACTCGTCGAGCCCGACGCGGATCTCGGTGCGGGCGAGGCTCGCGCCGAGGCAGTGGTGGATCCCGAAGCCGAAGGCGAGGTGCATGTTCGGCGACCGCGTGATGTCGAAGCGGTCGGGGTCCGCGAACGCCTCGGGATCGCGGTTCGCCGCCGCGAACAGCATGTGCACGCGGGCGCCGGCCGGGATCGGCGTGCCGCGGATCTCCACCGGCTCCGTCGTCACACGGCAGAGCCCCTGCACCGGCGAGTCGTAGCGCAGGATCTCGTCGACGGCCGACGGGAGCAGCGCCCGGTCGGCGACGATGCGCGCCCGGTCGTCGGTGAAGCGGTCGAGCGCCAGGAGCGCGTTCCCGAGCCCACTCGTCGTCGTCTCGGTGCCCGCCACGGTCAAGAGGAAGCAAAGGGAGAGCAGCGCCTCGTGCGACAGCGCCTCGCCGTCCGGCGACGACGTGAGCAGGACGCTGATCAGGTCGTCGCGCGGGGCGCGCGAGCGGAGCTCGAACGTGCCGGCGAGGTGCTCGGTCAGCTCCCGCGTCGCGTCCTGGAGCTCCTCCGGTTGGTGGTCGGTCGAGTACACGATCACGTCGCCGCAGCGCTTCAGCACGTCGTAGGTGTCGGGCTCGAGCCCGAGCAGCTCGGCCATCACGAGGTACGGGAGGATGTCGGTGAAACCGCGGAACACGTCGACCACGCCGTCGTCGGGAAGAGACGCGACGAGCCCGTGTGCGATCTCACGGATCCGTCCCTCGAGCTGCGCCATCCGCTTGGGAGTGAACGCCCGCGAAACCGCCTTGCGCATCACCGTGTGGTCCGGAGGATCGATCGCGATGATCGTCGGGTCCTCGGGCGCGTAGCCGCTCGGGACGACGCCGTACGCGGACGAGAACGATGCCGGCGCGCGGATCACCGACTGGATGTCCGCGTAGCGACTGAGCACCCACAGGTCGCGGGCCTCGACGTAGTGGACCGGGTGCCGCTCCCGCAGCTCCCGGTAGACGGGGTGCGGGTCCTCCTGCCAGACCTGCGGGATCGGATCGAGCGCAACCAGGTCGAGCGTCACGGGTTCGAGGGTAGCGAGTGGCGCGGCCGCGCGCCTCGGTTGCCGGGCGATGCCGACGGGTCGGCGGCCGATCAGACGGCCAGGTCGCGCATCCGCATGACCCGCTCGTCGGCGGTCCCGAGGTAGCGGACGAGGACGCCGACCACGCGATCCACGTCGAGGGTCCGCGCCGCGACCATCTCCTCGATGTCGGCCCAGTCGCGGGTCCGGTTGAAGAACGCCTTGAAGACGGCCAGGTCCGTGCACGAGAGGAAGGGAAGCTGCATGCCGGCGAACACCTCCGAGCGGGCGCGCTCGGCGACCTGTGCGTGGAACTCGGTGGTGTTCATGAAGAGGTCGACCGGCGTCTCGTCCCACCACAGCCGCACCTGCCCGTCGCGAGCGAGCAGGTCACGTTGATCGCCCGTCCAGACGACCTCGGCGGGGAGCGCGGCCAACGTCCGGTCGACGTGCTCGACGCCGGCGAAGACGTTCAGGTCGATGTCGACGGTGCCACGCGGTTGCTGCGTGCACCACGCGAGCGCGAGCGCGCCTCCGAACGCGTGCGGGATCCGGGCGTCGGCCAGCGCGGCGTGGAGGGCGAGGATCTTGCCGGGCAGACGGGTCACGCCACACCGAAGCGCGGGTACTCGATCGAGGGGGCGTGACGCGCCGGGAGCTGCGCGGCGAGGTCGAGCGCGTCGAGCAGCTCACGGCCGCGGGCGTCGGCGTCGCCCGGCCGGGCGCGCGGGAGGAGCCCGGCCTCGATCTCGAACCCGGCCGCCCGCACGATGCGCACGAGCGTCGCGACCGACGGCGTGACCCGACCGGACTCGTAGGCCGCGAGCGTCGCGGCCGAGGTCCCCGCCCGGCGGGCGAGCCCGCGGCGGGAGACCCGGCCCCGTTCCCGGGCGGCGCGCAGGACCGTGGCGGCGTCCACCGGGCGAGGCTACCACGAGGCCGGTATCACATCTGATACCGGGAGGCCGGGCCCACGCCGGCCTCCGCGAAGGCCGAGCGGTCGTCGCCGCCCGGCGTCTCCGCCCGGAACGCCGGTGCCGGTCAGGACCGGTCGAAGCGGCGCGGCGAGCGGAAGGAGACGCCGCGGTCGGCGCGGCCGCGGCCCGACGACCACCGCCACGTCACGGAGATGCGGGGCCCGACGGGGCGCGCGACCTTCGGGACGCCGTGGCGCCAGGCGGCCTGGAAGCGACCTCCCATCACGAGCAGGTCGCCCGAGGCCGGTCTGAGGTCGCGCGAGGGACCGGCCGGGTGCGGGCCGATGAGGAACGGCCGGCACGCGCCGAGGGTGAGGATGGCGACGATCGTGTCGTCGAGATAGCGCATCTCGCGATCGCGGTGCGACGCGACACTGTCGCGGCCGTTGCGGTAGTAGTTGAGCCCGGCGCCCGAGAGCGGCTTGCGGTACCGGCGGCTCAGCGCGAGCCGCGCGTCCTCGAGCACGGGATGGGGCATCGGCTCGCCGTCGCGGTACCAGTGCGACAACCGGGGATCGTCGACGTAGCGCTCGTACATGAAGCGCCGGCCCTGGCTCCACCCGACGGTCGCGACGAGGTGGTCGAGCACGACGTCGGCACCGTGCAGGAAACCGCGCGCGAGGTCGACCCACGACGCCTCGTCGAGCTGGATGCGCTCGAAGGTCACGCCCGGGTCGAGCGCCGGCTCGCCCGTCGCGAGCAGCGAACGCTGGTCGATCGTCACGCCGTCCATTCTAACGAACGTCTGTTCGTCCTCTCCAGCGGGTTCGGAGGACCCTGGTTCACCCGCGCACCCACAGGTGCGCGGCCGCGTGCGCCCGCCACGGCCGCCATGCCCGGGCGCGCGCGGCCAGCTCGGCCTCCCCGACGACGCACCCGGTGCGGCGCGCGACCGCCCGGCGCAGCCCGAGATCGCCCGAGGGGAACGCGTCGGGCTCCCCCAGTCGGACCGCGAGGTAGTGGGCCGTCCACGGGCCCAGCCCGTCGATCCCGCACACCGCCGCGACGAGCTCGTCGAGGGCGACGCTGCCGTCGAGCGGCAGCTTCCCGTTGTCGACCGCTTCGGCGAACGCCCGCACCGCCGACGCCCGGGTCGCGGTCAGCCCGATCCCGGACATCGATGCGCCTGCGAGCGTGGCGGGCTCCGGGAACAGCGCGCCGAGGCCGTCGGCCGGTCGGTCGGGCAGGGGCGCTCCGTAGCGTTCGACGAGGCGGGCGGCGATCGTGCCCGCGCCGGCGACGCTCACCTGCTGGCCGACGATCGCCCGCACGCCGACCTCGAACGGGTCCCAGGCTCCGGGTGGCCGCAGGCCGGGGCGGAGGCGGGTCGGCGGACCGACGATCGGGTCGGCGCGGAGCACGGCGTCGGCGGGGCGCGGGTCGACGTCGAGCCCGAAGATGCGACGGACGCGCGCGACGACGTGGGCGAGGCCCCGCCGGCCGCGGAGGTCGACCCGGAGCACGAGGTGGTCGGGACCGCCGGCCACGACCTCGACGACACCCGGCTCCCCGCCGACGCGCACGGTCCGGCGGTACGCGTCGCCGGCGACCTGCTCGACGCCGCGGATCGCCCGCGCCCGCAGGTAGGCGAGCGCGGCGGCGTGGTCGAACGGTGGCGTGAACGGGAGGCGCAGCCGCAGCCCGTCGACGGCCGGCAGGCGGTCGCCGGCGCGCCGGCGGGCGCGCAGCGCGCCCGGCGGGGCGCGGAAGGTCTGGACCATCGCGCGCTCGAACTGGCGGACGCTGCCGTATCCGGCCGCGACCGCGATCTCGGCCGCGCCGAGGTCGGTGTCGTCGAGCAGCCGGCGGGCGAAGTGGGCGCGCCGCGAGCGGGCGAGGCGCCGCGGGGTCACGCCGAGCCGTGCGACGAACTCGTCGCGGAGCCGCTGCGTCGCGACGCCGACCCGGGCCGCGAGGTCGGCTTCCCCCGCGGTGTCGAGCGCGCCCGCCAGCACGAGCCGCACGGCACGCCGGACGTGCTCGGACGCCCCGGCGGTGTCGACCACCGGGTCGTCGCGATAGGGCCGGCACCGCAGGCAGGCCCGGAAGCCGTTCGCTTCGGCGGCGGCCGCCGAGCCGAACCGCCGCACGTTCCCGGGGTTCGGCCGTGCCGGGCATCCCGGCCGGCAGTAGATGCCCGTGGTGACGACCGCCTCGACGCTCATGTCACCGATCATCCGCGGCACGTCTATCCGCTTCCGGCGACCTCACCGCGTCGGTGCCGAGACCTGCGCCGACGGCGGGAGAACGCACGATCGCGGAAGGCCGGAGTCAGGTGAGGCCGAGCTGCGTGCCGAACGTGGGGTCGACGTACTCGTCGATGCGGGTGACGCGACCGTCGTCGCCGACGTGCATCACGATGCAGTTGTGCGCGGCGAACGGACGGCCGCTCGAACGAACCGTCCCTCGGAGCACGAACCGTTGGAGCCACCCGTGTTCGAGCGGTTCGACCTGCACGACGTCCACCGCGACACCTTCGAGGAGCTGCTGCAGGGCCGGGACGCGCTTCATGTTCTCGGCGGCGTCCATCTCGACCTTGTCGTCGTTGTGCCACACGACGGCGCCCGGCGCGAGGTGCGCGAGGAACTCGTCGATCGAGGCCGAGCTCAGCGACGCGTTGAGCGCGTCGAGCGCGGTGCGGTCGGCCATGGGCCCTCCTTCGGATCGCT
>DASRHL010000343.1:0-11364 GCA_035650535.1 Acidimicrobiia bacterium | reverse complement strand
GAGCGCTACCCGAACCTCGACCTCTCCCCCTGGCGCGACTGCGGCTCCGACCCCACCTGAGCGGCGCGACGCCGGTCAGAAGCTCGTGAGGCGGCGCCACCGGTCGAGCAGCGCGCGATCGCCCGCGACGCCGAGGCGGGGATCGTCGGGGCCGATCCGGTTCCAGACCGCGAGCATGATCGCGTCCGCGGTGCCGCGCACCGACACGTCGCCGTCCGCCGACCGTGACCGCGCGGCGAGTCCGGTCGGCGTCAGCTCGGCGACCCAGTCGACGTCGCGATCGGTGCAGTGGAAGTGCACGGTCTCGCCTTCGCCGCGCATCGCCTGCGCGGCCGGGTGGAGGACGAGCAACTCGAAGTACTCGTCGACGCCGTCGGCGGCGAGGTCCGTGTCGAGGGGGCCGACCCTGCGGTCGGCGAGCTCGGCGTCGTAACGATGGATGGTGACCTCGTGCGCCTGGCGGCGGGCCCAGAAGCGCACGGTGCCCGGCCCGGCGAACGTCCACACCGGCGTGTCCTCGGGAGCGGCCGCCAGGGCGTCGGCCAGGTCCTCGCCGGCGCGGCGGACCCATCGGAACCGGTCGGCGCCGTCGGGAGCCGCGGCCGTCATCGCGGCGGCGAAGTCGGGCGGCTCCGTCGCGCGCTCGGCCACGACGCCGGTCCAGAGCCGCATGACGCGTCCGATGTGGAGCGTGAGCTCGTCGACGCTCCATCCCGGGCACGAGGGCACTGGCGCCGCGAACCCGGCCGACTCGGCGGCCTCGGCGAGGCGACGGGCGTTGGATCGCACGGCCCCCACGTAGGTCTCGTAGTCGATCACCGGCGCGACGCTAGACGTCGGCAACCCCTCGGGCCGGACGGCGTCAGGCCCCGCCGGCCGTGCAGCGCTCGGCTCCCTCGCCGTCGCCGACTGGTCGCAGATCAGCTTCGCCGACCTCTCACCGAGTTCACCGGCGAGCCCGGAGGACGTCGTGCTGGGACTCGCGTCGAGGGCAAGCTCGACGAACGGATCGGCAGGGCCGACTTCGTCGCCCTCGGCGAACGTTGTGGGGTGCGCGCACGTGCAACCGAGCGCGTCCTCGACGACCTCGTCGGGCGCGTCGACGGATGGCTGCCGGGCCTCGCCGACCTACCGTTCGACAGCCGCGTCCTCCACGAGCTCCGCCGCAGCATCGAGTACCGGCGGGCGCGCCCCGGCGGCGTCGGGGGCACGCGCTAGCTTCCCTGCATGGCGGGGCTGCGCGTCGGCATCCTGGGGGCCGGCGGGGTCGGGATCGCGACCGCCGGTGCGCTGATCCAGCAGGGGTTGGCGGGGCGGGTCACGATCTACGCCCGCAACGCCGAGCAGGCCCAGGGCGAGGCGCTCGACTTCCTCCACGCGCTCCCGCTCCTCCCCCACACCGAGATCCGCGGCACGGGGATCGACGCGCTCGAGCCCGAGGACGTCCTCGTGATCACCGTCGGGCACCACACCAAGCCCGGCGAGTCACGTCTCGACGTCCTCGGGTACAACCTCGACATCGTGTCGGCGGCGGCCGAGGCCATCGAGCGGGGCGGGCTGCCGCGCGTCGCGATCGTCGTCAGCAACCCGCTCGACGTGTTGACCGAGTACCTGACGCGCCGTTGGGCGGGGCACCCGGTGTCGGTGATGGGCTCGGGCACGTCGCTCGACACGCTGCGATTCACCGAACGCATCGCGAACGAGTGCGGCGTGCACCCGCGCAGCGTCCACGCGTGGGTGATCGGGGAGCACGGCGACTCGTCGGTGTTCCTGTTCGACAGCGCGACCATCGGCGCGCTGCCGTTGCGCGAGTTCGCGGCGCAGCGCAACCTCGACCTGACACCCGAGTGGTTCACGGGTATCGAGCACGACGTCCGCAGCGCGGCCTACACGGTGCGCGAGCTGAAGGGCTCCACCCGCCACGGCATCGCTCTCGCGGTGAGCGGGCTCATCCGCTGCATCGGCCGCGAGAGCGGCACGCTCATCCCCGTGTCGGTGCGTGTGGCCCACGACGTGTGCGCGAGCCTTCCGTGCGCGCTCGGGCCCGACGGCCCGAGCGCGCCGCTGTGGCCGGCGCTGGGCGACGCCGAGCAGGCCGCGTGGGACAAGACGCTCGCCGTCCTCCGCGACCAGAACCAGTACCTCCCGATCTGACCGGCGCCGCCGCAACGGTCGGGCCACGCCTCCCGAGGAGCGACCGCCATGCCCGACGAGACCGACGAGCCCGAGGAGCACCAGGAGCAGGACGAGCAGGACGCGAGCCCGATCACCGCGGCCGACGTCGGCGACTTCAACCGGAAGCTCGTCGAGGAGTTCCGGGCCAACGGCGGGAAGCTGTCGGGCGCGTTCGGTCAGGTGCCGATGCTGCTGCTCACCACGACCGGGCGGAAGTCGGGGCGCCGCCACACCACGCCGCTCGCGTACCGCCCCGAGGGCGACGCGATCTACGTGTTCGGCTCGTTCGCGGGCGGGCCGAGGCACCCCGCCTGGTACCACAACCTCGTCGCGAACCCCGACGTGACGGTCGAGGTCGGGCCCGAGACGTTCGAGGGCACCGCGGTGGTGCTCGACGGCGCGGAGCGCGACGCGGTGTTCGAGCGGCAGAAGGCCGACATCCAGCAGTTCGCCGAGTACGAGGCGCGGACGACCCGGGTCATCCCCGTCGTCCGCCTCGACCGCAAGCCGTCGGAGGGCGCCCGGGCGTGACGGACACGCCGGCCCACGCGGGGGCCGAGGTCGTCGGCGAGACGGGCGACGACGGCGTGCTCACCGTCACGTTCAACCGGCCCGATCGCCTCAACGCGTTCACGCACGCCGGGTACCGCCAGTTCCTCGCGCTGCTCGCGCACGCCGCGTCCGACCCGGCCGTCCACGTGGTGCTCGTGCGCGGCGCCGGGCGCGCGTTCTCGTCGGGCGTCGACGTCACCGCGCTCGAGCGGAAGGACCGCGAGACGCTGCTCGAGCTCTCGCACGCGTTCGGCGAGCTCGTCCCCACGCTCACGACGTTCCCGAAGCCGCTCGTCGCCGCGGTGCACGGGTACGCCGTCGGCTTCGGCTGCACGATGCTGCTGCACTTCGACCTCGTGCTCGTCGCCGACGACGCCCGGCTGCGGATGCCGTTCGTCGAGCTCGGCGTGACGCCCGAGGCCGCGAGCAGCGTCCTGCTCCCCGACCGCATCGGCTGGCAGCCGGCCGCGTGGCACCTGTTGTCGGGAGAGTGGATCGACGCGCCGACCGCGGTACAGCTCGGCATCGCGTGGCGTGCGTGCGGCTCGCCCGCCGCCACCCTCGCCGAGGCGCGGGCCATCGCCCGGCGCCTCGCCGACGGCGACCCGGCCGCCACCCAGGCTGCCAAGCGCCTCCTCGTCGAGGGCCGGCGCGAGGCCGTCCTCCGGGCGTTCGCCCGCGAGCAGGGTCAGTAGCGGAACTGGCCGACGAGCTCCTTGAGGTCGCCGGCCAGGCGGGCGAGCTCCTCGGCCGCCTGACGCCCCTGCGACGCGCCTTGCGAGCTCTCGCCCGCCGCGCTCGCGACGCCCTCGATGTTGCGGGCGATCTCGCCCGACGCCGACGCGGCCTCCGACACGTTGCGGCCGATCTCGTTGGTCGTCGCGGTCTGCTCCTCGACGGCGGCAGCGATGCTCGACTGGGTCACGTTGATCTGGGCGATGACCTCGCTCAGCTCGCCGATCGCCTGGACGGCCTGCGTCGTCTCGGACTGGATCATCGAGATCTGCGTCGTGATGTCGGTCGTGGCCTTGGCCGTCTCCTGGGCCAGGTCCTTCACCTCGTGCGCGACGACCGCGAAGCCCTTGCCCGCCTCGCCGGCGCGCGCCGCCTCGATGGTCGCGTTCAGCGCCAGGAGGTTGGTCTGCTCCGCGATCGACGTGATGAGGGCGACGACGCTGCCGATCGCCTCGGACGCGTCGTGCAGGCGGGCGACGGTCGCGCTCGTCGACTCGGCGCGCGCCGCCGCGGACGTCGCCACGTCGGCCGCGTCCGACGCGTTCTTCGCGATCTCGAGGACCGACGCCGTCATCTCCTCGACCGCTGCCGCAACCGTCGCGATGTTCGCCGATACCTCTTCGGCCGCAGCCGAGACGACCGTCGCCTGCGACGAGGTCTCCTCCGACGCGCCCGACATCTGCTCGCTCACCGCGGCGAGCTGCTCCGACGAACCGGCAAGCCTGGCGGCGTCGGCCGCGATCGACGCGACGGAGTCCTGCATCTTGGCCACGAAGCGGTTGAAGTCGCGACCGACGTCTCCGAGCTCGTCGTGGCGGTGCTCGTCGACCCGGGCGGTCAGGTCCCCGTCGCCGTCGGCGATGTCGGCGAGACGCGTGCCGAGCCCGCGCAGCGGCCGGACGATCGAGCGGGTGATGACCACTGCGCACGCGACGGCCATGCCGAGTGCGACGATCCCCATGACGACCATGAGCGACTTCGCGCTCGACGCGGTGCTGCTCGAGTCGGCGGCGGCGGCCGCGCTCTGGTGCTTGACGGAGCCGACCAGCTTGTCGGTCGCGGACGCGAGCTTCTGGAAGATCGTGATCTCGTCGGCGAGGACGAGCTGGTTCGCGCTGGCAACCGCGGCCGGTGTGCCCGTCCGGTAGTCGGCGATGATCCTCTGGTCGAGGGTCATGAACTGATCGAACTGCGAGGAGATCTCACTCGACAGTGCCCGCTGCGACCGGGTGAGCGGGTCGTGCTGCAGCCGGGCGAGCTCGGTCCGGAAGGACGCCACCGAGTCGAGGAACGCCTTCCGGCTCTCGCCGGTGTCGAGCGCCGCGCCCGGCGCGCCGCGGAAGACGTCGAACGCGTACGCGGTCTGCCAGCCGTTGAAGTCGGCGCTGCGGAACTTCACCTGGAGGGCGTCACGCGTGAGCGTGTTCGCCTCGGCCAGCGTGTCCGACGACCTGCCCTGTGACGACACCGACGAGACGCCGATCACGACCGTCACGAGCAGCAGGACGGCGACGAGTCCGAAGGCGACCGCGAGCCGGACGCCGACCTTCACGTTTGCGAGGAACCCCATGATCACTCCCAGCCGGGCACGAATGCCCGCACGCGGTCACAAGTCGGGTCCTGCTCGGCCGCGGTCGTCGCGGGATGAGGCGTCCGCCCCGCTCGGAGCGCGGTTGTGACGAAGGTCCTGCGGACTCTCCCGCCGCGGCGGATCAGGCGGAGCGGTGGTTGGGTGCGACGAGACCCGTCTCGTAGGCGTGGATCACGAGCTGGACCCGGTCGCGCAGCCCCAGCTTGGTGAGGATGTGGCCGACGTGGGTCTTGACCGTCGCCTCCGAGAGGAACAACGCGGCGGCGACCTCGGCGTTCGAGAGCCCGCGCGCCACCTGGAGCAGGACCTCGCGCTCACGGTCCGTGAGGGGGTCGGAGGGCGGCGCGCCCGCGGCCGGCGCGGGGACGCCGTCGGCCGGCAGGTGGGGCACGAACTGGTCGAGCAGTCGGCGCGTCACGGACGGCGCCACGATCGCGTCACCCGACGCCACGACGCGGATCGCGTGCAGCAGCTCCTCGGGTGGAACGTCCTTCAGGAGGAATGCGCTCGCGCCGGCGCGCAGTCCGGCGAACACGTACTCGTCGAGGTCGAAGGTCGTCAGGATGACGACGCGGGGCGTCGGTTCGGGCATCGCCGCGATCCGCTTCGTCGCCTCGACGCCGTCCATGCGTGGCATGCGCACGTCCATGAGCACGACGTCGGCCGGCGTGTGCTCGAGCACGGCGAGGGCGTCGACGCCGTCGGCCGCCTCGCCCACCACCTCGAGGTCGGGCTGCGCGTCGAACACCATGCGGAACCCCATCCGCAGCATGGGCTGGTCGTCGACGAGCAGGATCCGGATCGTCATGACGGGAACGGGAGCCGGGCGACGACGCGGAACCCGCCACCCGGCCGCTCCCCAGTGACCACCGACCCGCCGTAGACCGCGGCCCGCTCCCGCATCCCGACCAGTCCCTGGCCCGCGCCCGCGGGCGCGCCGACGAGCGCCCCGGCCCCGACGCCGTCGTCCTCGATGCGCAGCTCGACCGCGTCGTCGAGGTAGTCGATCGTCACCCACGCGTGGGGCCCGCCACCGCCGTGCTTCAGCGTGTTCGTCAACGCCTCCTGCACGATCCGGTACGCCGTCAGCTCCATCCCGCGCGGCAACGGACGGGGTGAACCGGTGAGGGTGAGCTGCACGGGCAGCCCGGCGCGGCGGACGCTGTCGACGAGCTCGCCGAGCTGCTCGACCCCGGGTTGGGGAGCGACACCGCTCGCGCCGTCCGACTCGCGGAGCACGCCGAGCAGGCGGCGCATCTCGGTGAGCGCGTCACGGCCGGTCTGCGCGACGCTCAGGATCGCGCCCTTCGCCTTCGCGAGATCGGAGTCGATCGCGTAGCTCGCGCCGTCGGCCTGCGCGACCATCACGCTCAGACTGTGCGCGACCACGTCGTGCAGCTCGCGCGCGATGCGCGAGCGCTCCGCGGCCGCCGCGATCTGGGCCTGCTGGTCGCGCTCGAGCTCGAGACGCGCGGCACGCTCCTCGAGCTCGTGCAGGTAGGCGCGCCGGAGCCGCATGCTGTTGCCCAGCATCAATGCGACGAAGCCGAGGACCGTCGGCGCGAACAGGCCGCCCCACGGCTTCTCCCACCGGACCACGGCCATGAGGGCCCCGACCTCGCAGACCGCGAAGGCGACCAGGGCCTCTCGCCGGCCGCGGTGGGCCGACAGCGTGTAGAGCGAGACGAGCAGCGCGACGTCGAACGGCTGCACCGGCACGTCGACCGCGAACTGCAGGAGGGCCACAGCGGCAATCGCGGAGAACGCGACCAGTGGCGCGCGGCGACGGAGTACCAGCGCGGCGCACATCCCCGCCGCGAAGACCATGTACTTCCCCGGGTGGACGTGGTTCGGAGCTGCGACCGTGACCGCGAACAGGAACGCCGGGAACAGGCTGTCGACGAGCAACGGATGCCGCCGGGCCCAGGCCATCGGCCGCGTCACCTCACTCATGCCAGAGAGGGTAGAAGCCGCGGACTCGATCGCCGTCACCCGGACGGATGATCCTGAGAAGGCGGCGGCTCATCCTCAGGTATGAGCCGAGCCGGGTGCGTGCGACCCGCGACGGAGCCGAGATTCCGTCCCACGGGCGTCGTCACGGCGGGCGTCCGTCCGTATCGTCGAAGGCGTCCCAACCGTGCTCCCCCCGACCGGGACTCGCGAAAGGCAACCCCATGATCGAGGCGCGCGGTCTCACCAAGCGCTACGGCTCGACCCTGGCCGTCGACCGGCTCGACTTCGACGTCGCCCCCGGCCGGGTCACCGGCTTCCTCGGCCCGAACGGCGCCGGCAAGACGACGACGATGCGTCTCGTCCTCGGCCTCGACCGGCCGACCGCCGGCGCGGTCACCGTGAACGGCCGGCCCTACGGCGAGCTCCGCTACCCGCTCTACGAGGTCGGCGCCCTGCTCGACGCCAAGGCCGCGCACGGCGGGCGCCGCGCGCTCGCGCACCTGTGGTGCCTCGCCCAGAGCAACCGCATCCCGAGGAAGCGGGTCGAGGAGGTGCTCGCGCTCGTCGGCCTGCAGGACGTGGCGCGCCGCCGCATCGGCAACTACTCGCTCGGCATGAGCCAGCGCCTCGGGATCGCGGCGGCGCTGCTCGGCGACCCACCGATCCTCATGTTCGACGAACCCGTCAACGGGCTCGACCCGGAAGGCATCGTCTGGGTGCGCACGTTCTTCAAGGCGCTGGCCGCCGAGGGGCGCACCGTCTTCGTCTCGAGCCACCTCATGAGCGAGATGGCGCTCACGGCCGACCATCTCGTCGTGATCGGTCGCGGCCGGCTCATCGCGGACGCGCCGATCGAGGAGCTGACCGGGCGGACGGCCGGCAAGGTCGTCGTCCGCTCGCCCGACTCGGGGCGGCTCGCCGAGCTGCTCCGGGCCGACGGCGCCACCGTCGTGCGTGACCCCGACGGTGCCCTCGTCGTGCACGGCGCGACTGCGCCCACGATCGGCCGGCTGAGCGCGGCCAACGGCGTCGTCCTGCACGAGCTCACCCCGGAGCGCGCGTCCCTCGAGGACGCCTACTTCGAGCTCACCGGCGAGAGCGTCGAGTACCGCGCCGAGCCCGCCCTCCCCGCCGCAACCTCGGGAGTGAACTGACGTGACCGACACGACCCTCGACATCGCACCCGACGTCCCGCCGCCCGCGTCGGGTCCGCACGCGGAGCTCGCCGCCGCTTCCCCCCACGGGGGCGAGCTCCGCGCCGCCATCGCGTCCGAGACGACGAAGCTCCGCTCCGTCCGCTCGACGGTCTGGACGCTCTTCGCCACCATCGCCGCGACGATCGGTCTCGGCGCGCTGCTCGCGTTCGCCCGCGTCAGCCGCTGGGACGACATGACCCGCCTCGACCGGCTCACGTTCGACCCCACGGCCGTGAGCCTGCGCGGCGTCTACCTCGCGCAGATCGCGCTCGGCGTGCTCGGTGTGCTCGTCATCAGCTCCGAGTACTCGACCGGCATGATCCGCACGACGTTCACGGCGGTCCCCAACCGGTTGCGCGTCCTCATCGCCAAGGTCACCGTCTTCACCGTCGCCGCCGCCGCCGTCTCGCTGGTCGCGAGCTTCGCCGCCTTCGGCATCGGCCAGACGATCTTCGCGTCGAAGGGCGCCGAGGCATCGTTGGGCGACCCGGGCGTGCTGCGCGCCGTCGCCGGCAGCGCGGTCTACCTGACCGCGATCGGCCTGATCGGCCTCGCGCTCGGTACGCTCCTGCGCCGTACCGCGGGCGCGATCGCGACGCTGTTCGGCCTCGTGCTCGTCGCCCCGGCGCTGGCGCAGGCGCTGCCCTCGCCGTGGGACGCCGACGTGAGCAAGTTCCTCCCGAGCGGCCTGGGGACGGCGCTCTTCTCGGTCCGCCAGAAGAGCGACTTCCTCTCGCCGGGCACGGCGCTCGCGGTGCTGGCCGCCTACGTCGTCGTGGCCCTCGCCCTCGCCGCCGTCGTGCTCGAGCGAAGAGACGCGTGAGCCGGGCCCGCTACAGGCTCTCGAGGGCGGTGCGGAGGTGGCCGAGGAACGCCCGGACGATCACCTCGACCGGCCGGCACGCGACGCCCATCCGCTCGGCTCCGGCGCCGTCGCCCCAGTCGTCGGAGTGGTCGAGGGACTCGTAGGTCGCGAACATCAGCAGCACGACCATGTCGTTCCTCTCGTACGACACGAGCCGGCCCAAGAGCTCGTGGAAGAGCGTGGTGAAGCCGTGCACCACCCAACGCACTTCGCGGCACGTGTTCCCGAGACGCGTCACCGTCGGGGCGTCGAGCTCGATGACGTGGCGTGGCTGTTCCTCGCCGTCGCGACGTACGGCGCCGGCACCGATCCGCCGGCCCTCCGCGAGCTCGCCCTCGCGCCACGCGAGCGCGGCGATCGCCTCGAACCACTCCGGTTGCGCCTTCGCCAGCACCTCGGCGACGTGCTCGGCCGTGCGTTCGACGCTCACCTGTTCGGCAATGTGGACGCGATGCACCTCTGCCTCCACCCCGATGGAACGCGGACGCGCGGCTGCGGCTCATCATGACGATCCGGGGCCGCGATGGAAAGTCCTTTCTGCTGCCTTCCTCAGGCTCGGCGACTCAGCGTGGCGCGTCGAGCGCTTCTCGTACTTTCCCGAGCAGATCGGGTTCCGAGAACGGCTTCGAGAGCAGCACCATGCCTTCCTCGAGCGTTCCCTGCGCGCCGAGGACGGGTTGCGCGTAGCCGGACATGAAGACGACGCGCACCCCGGGCCGCAATTGTCTGATCTCTTCTGCGACCTGGCGCCCGAGCATCTGTGGCATGACGACGTCGGTGAGGACGAGGTCGACCGGGCCGTCGTGACGCGCGACGGCGTCGATCGCCTCCTTCCCGCTCGCCGCCGCGATCACCGAGTAGCCGCTGCGCGCGAGCAGGCGGCGCGTCACCTCGCGCAGGGCCTCCTCGTCCTCGACGACGAGCACCGTCTCGCCGCCCGACGCCCGGCGCCGATCCGCGGGACGACCGGCGGCGCCGACGTCCCCGTGCGTCGCGGGGAGCAGCGCTGTGAACGTCGTGCCTATGCCGACCTCCGAGTACAGCTGCGCGTACCCGCCGTGCTGGCGCACGATGCCGTACACCGTGGCGAGCCCGAGCCCGGTGCCCTCGCCGTCCGCCTTCGTCGTGAAGAACGGCTCGAACGCGCGGGCGAGCACGTCCTCGCTCATCCCCTCGCCCGTGTCGCTGACCCGCAACGACACGTAGCGTCCCGGCGACACCTCCGGACGTGTGGCGGCGAAGCCCTCGTCGACGTCCACGTTCTCGGTCTCGATGATGAGCGTCCCGCCCATCGGCATCGCGTCCCGGGCGTTCACCGCCAGGTTCACGAGCACCTGCTCCACCTGTCCGGGGTCGGCGAGCACCGGCCAGAGATCGTCCTTCAGGTCGGTCACGAGCACGACGTGCTCGCCGATCGTCCGGTGGAGGAGGCGCTCGACCTCGGCGATGACGCCGTTGAGCCCGACGACCTCGGGACGGGCGACATCGCGGCGCGCGAACGACAGCAACTGGTGCGTGAGCCGCGTCGCCTTCTGCGCCGCGAGCTCGATCTGCCCGATGTCGGAGATGACGCTCTCCCACCGCGCGTCCGACGGGTTGGCGGCCTCCGACACCTCCTCCTTGACGAACGCGGCGTAGTTGAGGATGACGGCGAGCAGGTTGTTGAAGTCGTGGGCGACGCCACCCGCGAGCTGGCCCAGGCTCTCGAGCCGCTGCGACTGGTGCACGCGCGCCTCGTAGCGCTCGCGCTCCGCCTCTGCCCGCAGCCGCTCGGCCTCGGCCTGGACCTCGAGCCGCTCGGTCACGTCACGGATCGCGGCCGACACCAGGAGGCCGTTGTCGGTCTCGAGCGCGCTGAGGCTGATCTCGGCCGGGAACTCGCTGCCGTCGCGCCGCCGGACGGCGAGCTGGCGCCCGGCGCCCATCGGGCGCCGTTGCGGGCTCGCGGCGTACTCCGCGCGGTGGCCGACGTGCAGCGCACGCACCGCCTCGGGGACCAGGATCTCGACCTGCTGCCCGACGAGCTCCTCGCGGGAGTAACCGAGGACCTTCTCGGCCTCGGCGTTCATCAGCAGGATGCGGCCGTCGGCGTCGATGCAGAGCATCGCGTCCGGCGCGGCGTCGAGCAGGCTGCGGAACTTCGCATCGGCCCGGTTGCGCTCGGTGACGTCACGGATCGCGGCCGCGAACAGGATGCCGCTGCGGGTCGTGACCGCGGAGAGCGAGATCTCCGCCGGGAACTCGCTCCCGTCGCGCCGGCGGGCCAGCAGCTCCATCCCGACGCCCATGGGTCGGCG
>DASRHL010000342.1:0-3956 GCA_035650535.1 Acidimicrobiia bacterium | reverse complement strand
ACGGGCTCGTCGACCGGCGCGTCGCCCGGCTCCTCGGGACGGCGATGTGGCTGTACGACCTGACCGGAGGCCTGCGAATCCGCCGCCGCCACCACCGCATCTCGAAGGAGGCCGCGCTCGCGCACATCCCGACCCTGCGCGCGTCGAACCTCGCCGGCGCCTACGTCTTCTACGACGCCCAGACCGACGACGCGCGGCTGACGCTGACCGTCGCCCGGACCGCGGCGCGCGCCGGCGCGGTCGTCGCGAACTACGCGCGCGTCGCCGAGCTCCGTAAGGACGGCGACGGACGCGTCTCGGGCGCGCGCGTCGTCGCCGACGGGCACGAGGTCGAGGTGCGCGCCGGCTGCGTAGTGAACGCCGCCGGTGTCTGGGCCGACGACGTCCGGGCGCTCGACGAGGGGACGCACCCGAGCTCCATCCGGCCGGCGAAGGGCGTCCACGTCACGCTGCCGTGGTCGAAGGTCCGCAACGACATCGCGGCGGTCATCCCGGTCCGCCACGACCGCCGGAGCGTGTTCGTCGTCCCGTGGGGCGACTTCACCTACGTCGGCACGACCGATACCGACTACGACGGGCCGCTCGACGATCCGCGCTGCGACGCCGGTGACGTCGCGTACCTCCTCGGCGCGCTGAACGGCGTGCTCGCGGAGCCGGTCTCGGAGCACGACGTCGTCGGCACGTGGGCGGGGCTGCGCCCGCTCCTGCGCACGGCGAGCAACGCGCGCACCGCCGACCTCTCGCGCCGCCACGGCGTGCGCGTCTCCGAGAGCGGGGTCGTGACGATCACGGGCGGCAAGCTCACGACATACCGGCGCATGGCCGCCGACACCGTCGACGAGGTGCAACGCCGGCTGGGTCTCCGGCCGACCCGGAGCCCGACGAAGCACCTGCCCCTCCTCGGCGCGGAGGGCTTCACACCCGAGCCCGCGTCGCAGGAGCCGAGCCTGCACGAGCACCTCGCCGGCCGGTACGGGACCGAGGCCGCCGCCGTGCTCGGCCTCGTCGCCTCCGACCCGGGGCTCGGCGACCCGCTCGTCCCCGGCCTGCCCTACGTCCGGGCCGAGGCGGTCCACGCGGCGCGCCACGAGATGGCCCGGACGCTCGACGACGTCCTCGCACGCCGGACCCGCGCCCGCCTCCTCGCCCGCGACGCCTCCGCCGCCGCGGCGCCCGCCGTCGCCCGCCTCGTCGCGACCGAGCTCGGGTGGGACGACGCGGAGATCGAGCGCCAGGTCGCCTCCTACCGGGCCCTCGTCGACGCGGAGCGGGAGGCGGCCCTCGAGCCGGCCCCGGCGCCCGCCTGACCCGGCCGGCGACGGCCCGGGCACGCGCGCATGGCATCGCACGAGGAGGGCCGGCCGACCCCGCCGATCGCCTTCGGAACCGACCCCGCCGACGTGACCGCCCGGCTGCACCCCGGGTTCGTCGACGTCGACGACGCGACCGTGAACCGCCTGCGGGACGTCTGCGCCGACGTCACCGTCGACGCGGCTGCCGTGAGCGAGGCCAGCCGTGACTGGTGGCCGCTCGTGATGGTCTGGGCCCTCGACGGGAACGTCGCCGCGCGGGCGGCGGTCGTCGCCCGGCCCGGGTCCGCGAACCAGGTCGCCGACGTGCTGCGCGTCTGCGACGCGGCGCGCGTGCCCGTGACGGCGGCGGCCGGGCGCAGCGGCGTGTGCGGCGGGAGCGTGCCGGTCCACGGCGGTGTCGTGCTCGACCTGTGCGCGCTGCACGGTCTCGTCGACGTCGACGCCCGGTCGCACGTCATCGACGTGCGGGCGGCGACCTTCGGGACGCCGCTCGAGAGCGCGCTGCGCCACGAGCACGGGCTCACGCTCGGGCACTGGCCCCAGTCGATCGACCTCTCGACCGTCGGCGGCTGGCTCGCGTGCCGCAGCGCCGGCCAGCTCTCGACCCGCTACGGGAAGATCGAGGACATGGTGACCGGCCTCGACGTCGTGCTCGCCGACGGGACACCGGTGCGCACGGGCGGCGCGCCCCGCGCTGCCGTCGGCCCCGATCTCGACCAGCTCTTCGTCGGCAGCGAAGGGACCCTGGGCATCATCACGGGCGCGCGCCTGCGTGTGCATCCGGCGCCGCCGGCGACGGCGCGCGCCGCGTTCGGCTTCGCCTCGTTCGCGGACGGTCTCGACGCGTGCCGCCGCATCGTGCAACGCGGTGCGACACCGGCCGTCCTGCGTCTCTACGACACGATCGAGGCGGAACGGAACTTCGGCGTGCCGGGCGACCACCTGCTCCTCGTGCTCGACGAAGGCGACGACCTGCTCGTCGACGCGACGATGCGCGTGGTCGAGGACGAGTGCTCCGGCGCGACCCGGCTCGACCCCGACCTCGTCGAGCGCTGGGTCGAGCATCGCAACGACGTCTCCGCCCTCGAGACGCTCGTCGCAGGGGGGTTCGTGGTCGACACGATGGAGGTCGCGGCGCGGTGGCGCGACCTGCCCGCCGTCACGGACGCGACGCTCGCCGCGCTGCGCGGCGTCGACGGGACGCTCGCCGCGTCCGTGCACCAGTCGCACGCGTACACCGACGGCGCCTGCCTCTACTTCACGTTCGGCGGCGCGCCCGAGCCCGAGCGCCGCACCGACTACTACCGGGCCGCGTGGGACGCCGCCACCCGGGCGGCGCTCGCCGCGGGCGCCGCGTTGAGCCACCACCACGGCGTCGGGCTGAACCGGGCCCGGTTCGTGCGCGAGGCGCTCGGCGCCGGCTTCCGGGTGCTGGCGGCGGCCAAGGCCGCGCTCGACCCCCACGGCATCCTCAACCCGGGCAAGCTCGGCCTCGACAGCCCCTTCGGCGCCGCCCCCGCCTGGTAGACCGCGGGCTTTGCCCGATTTGCGTAGATAGTCGGAATGTCCGTATTGTGGCATTCCCATGGCCTGCCCCCGGCTCCGCTCCCCCGCCGCCGCGCTGGCCGTGTCCGTTGCCCTGGGCGCGGCGGCGTGCGGCGGGGCGGGCGCGGCCGGAGCGCCGGCGCGACCGGCGACCACCGCGGATCCGCGGCCCCGCCGGGCGGCCGCTCCCCGGCCCGGCGGGGCCCGACCGGCCCGACCGGCCCGGCCGACCGGTGAGGAGACGACGGAGGACGCGGTCCGCCGGGCCTACCAGCGGAGTTGGGACGACTACGCCCACGCCGTCTGGGCACTCGACGGCCACGGCCTCGAACGCACCTACGCGCGTGACGGCCTCGCCGACATCGAGGTCGAGCTCGACCAGCGGGTGCGAGCGCGCCGGCGCTCGCGCGTCGAGGTCACCCACGACGTCACGGTCGTGATGCTGGGCGGCTCGCGTGCCGCGGTCACCGACCGGGCCGTCGAGTCGTCCTTCGACGTCGACGCCGACACCGGTGCGCCGCTGGAGCCGCGCGTGCCGCGCCCGCGCACGTTCCAGATGATCCTCGAGCGGGTCGACGGCACCTGGAAGGTGGTGTTCAGCGCATGAGACGCGCTCGCGTTGCCCTTCTCGTCGTCCCCGCGATGGTCGCCGCGATGGTCGCCGCGCTCGGCATCCCGCCGGCAGGCGCGTGGAGCCGCGGCCCCCAGTCCGACGGCTCGACCGATGCCGGCGGCGCGACCGTGCACGTCATCGATCGCAGCGTGAGCGACGGCTCGGGCGGCACGCACCACGGCGCATCGGGCGGCTGCGTCCGCAGCTACGTCGCCACCACCGAGCTCGTGTACAAGTTCCCGCAGGCGCGCTTCGACGCGCCCCGCGAGCTGCCACCGGCGCCGTCGCCGTTCCACCAGGCGTTCGACGTCTACTGCGACGGCACCTACCTGGCGACGGTGTGGGCCGTCCCGCAGGCGGCAGCCGCCGCCGTCGGCGCGGAGCTGGCGCGCGAGCTCCTCGCACGCGTGGAGTTCCCGCCGGTCCGGATCGCCGCCAATCCCGGCCGGGGCCTGACCGGTCTCGACAGCTGGTTCTGGATCGAC
>DASRHL010000341.1:0-4139 GCA_035650535.1 Acidimicrobiia bacterium | reverse complement strand
CGATCCGCGAGGTCGTCGTCACGAACACGCTGCCGATCCCGAGCGAGAAGCAGTTCGACGCGCTGCGGGTGCTGTCGATCGCGCCGATCATCGCCGAGGCCCTCGACGCCGTCTTCGAGGACACCTCGGTCAGCGAGATCTTCCGCGGCGACAACGTCTGACCTCCCGCCGAGAACGTCGAAGCGGGGCCCCGTTTGGCCGCGGGGGGCCGGGTCGGACAGAATGATTGGCCGTTTCCACCCCCGAAAGGCCCGGTTCCGTCATGCCCGACGACGTCGTCCTCGTCACCGAGCCCCGCGCCGAGCGCGGCTCCCGCCCCGCGGGGCGGCTCCGGCGCGCCGGCCGCGTGCCGGCCGTCGTCTACGGCCGGGGCGGCGAGACCCTTGCGGTGACGGTCCCCGCCCGCGAGCTCAACCACATTCTCTCGCACGGCGCGAACACGCTGATCACGCTCAAGCTCGACGGCGCCGACCAGCTCGCGCTGGCCCGCCAGGTCCAGCGGCACCCGACCCGGGGCGAGCTCATCCACGTCGACTTCGTGCGGGTCAGCACCGACGTCGCGATCGCGGCCGACGTGCCGGTGCACCTCGTGGGCGAGGCGGTCGGCGTGCGTGACGGCGGCCTGCTCGAGCAGACGGAGTTCAGCCTGTCGGTCGAGGCGAAGCCGCAGGACATCCCGACCCAGATCGAGATCGACATCACGGAGCTCGGCATCGGCGACCAGCTCCGGGTCGCCGACCTCTCGCTCCCGGCCGGTGTCACGACCGGTGTCGACCCCGAGACGCTCGTCGTGCACGTGACCGCTCCGCGCGGCGCCGGACTCGAGGGCGAGGAGGGTGTCGAGGGTGAAGAGGCCGCGGCGGAGGGTGCGCCCGCGGCCGAGGCGGCGGAGGGCGGCGAGGCGTCCGAGGGCGGCGAGGAGTAGCCCGTGCTGCGGCGGCGTGCTGAGGGCTCGCCGGCGCGGACGGGCACCCCGGCCGACCTCCTGGTGGTCGGTCTCGGCAATCCCGGCGCCGAGTACGCGCGCACGCGTCACAACGTCGGCGCCGAGGTCGTCGAGCTGCTGGCGAAGCGCCACGGCGCGCGGCTGAAGAAGGGGAAGGAACGCGCGCTCGTCGACGAGGTGCGCATCGCCGACCGGCGCGTCGCGCTGGCGATCCCGCTGACGTACATGAACGACTCGGGCGACGCGCTGCGGCTCCTCGCCCGCCGCTACGGCGTCGAGCCCGAGCGGGTCGTCGTCGTGCACGACGAGCTCGACCTGCCGGTCGCCGCGCTGCGGGTGAAGTCCGGCGGCGGCCTCGCGGGCCACAACGGTCTCCGGTCGATCAAGTCCCACCTGCACAGCGACGCGTTCCAGCGGGTGCGGATCGGCGTCGGGAAGCCGGTGTCGAAGGAGCGTGGCGCCGACCACGTGCTCAACAAGTTCTCGAAGCGCGAGCGAGCCGAGGTCGACGTGACGATCGAGCAGGCCGCCGACGCGGTCGAGCTGATCGTCGCTCAGGGCGTCGACGCGGCGATGAACCGCTTCAACGGCCCCGGAGCAGCCTGACGGAGTCGTCCCGCCGAAGGCGTGCGCCGGCGTGTCGACGTACGGAGGGGAGCAGGCGGGGGAACACGCAGCGGGCGGTACCCTGGCCTCACGTCCGGGGGCGCGGCCCGCGCTCCCGGCCCGTTCGCGCGCCCGATCCGGACCCTCGAGCCCCCGTGACCCAGTCGATCGCTCCCACCGCCGGCGCCGCCGCGGCCCGACCGCCGCTGGCGGGTCTCGCCCCGCTCCTCGCCGAGGAGCCGGCGGTGCGCGCCGTCGTGGCGCGCGAGCCGGTCGTCGCCGTCCCCGACTCGGCCCGCGCGCTGTTCACCGCCGCGCTCGCCCGGGTCACGACCCGCCGCCCGCTGCTCGTCGCGGTCCCCACCCGCGACGAGGCCGACCGGCTCGCCCACGACCTCGGACGGTTCCTCCCGCCGAGTGCCGTCGACCTCTTCCCGGCGTGGGAGACGTTGCCGTTCGAACGGGTCTCGCCGTCCCTCGAGACCATGAGCCGCCGCCTGCGCGTGATGTGGCGGCTCAGGCACGAGACGCCGGACCGTGCCACCGACGGCGAGCGCGCGCCGGCCCTGCAGGTGCTGGTGGCGCCCGTCCGGGCGCTCGTCCAGCGGCTGGGCCCGCACGTCGAGGACATCGACCCGGTCGTCGTCCGCCCCGGCGACCGGCTCGACCGCGACCAGCTCGTCGAGCGCCTCGTCACCATGGGGTATCGGCGGGAGTACCAGGTGGAGGCACGCGGCGAGGTCGCGGTGCGGGGCTCGATCGTCGACGTGTACCCGGCGACCGACGACCACCCCGTCCGCATCGACCTGTGGGGCGACGAGGTCGACCGGCTCTCGGCGTTCGCCGTGGCCGACCAGCGCTCGACCGACGACGTGGCGTCGGCGTGGATCTTCCCGGCCCGCGAGCTCCTCCCGACGGCCGAGGTGCGGGCCCGGGCCGAGGCGCTCCTGCGCTCCGAGCCGTGGGGTGCCGAGCAGTGGGAGCGGCTCGCGCAGGGCCAGACCTTCGACGGGATGGAGTCATGGTTGCCGTGGCTGACCGACCGCGAGCACCTCCTGCCCGACCTGCTCGGCGCGGACGCGCTCGTGCTGCTGTGTGAGCCGCGCCGGATGCGCGATCGCGCCCAGGAGCTGCTCGACGAGGAGGCGTCGCTCGCGGGCGCGCTCGCCTCGACCTGGGGTGCCAGCGCCCGAACCGATCTGCCCCGGCTGTCGCTCCCGTTCGACCGCCTGCTCGCGCACACGGCGGCCGGCGCGACGAACGTGCTGTCGGCGCCCGAGGGACCCGGCACGCCGCTGCTCGCGGCGACCGCGTTCGACCCCGTCGTCGGCGACTCGGAGGGCCTCGCCGTCCGGCTGCGGTCGCTGCGCGACGGCGGCTTCCGCGTCGTGCTCGCGGCCGAGGGGGCCGGATCGGCCGACCGGCTCGCCGAGATCCTGGCGTCGGAAGGGATCGAGGGCGCGCGCGCCGCCACCGCCGACGGGGCGGCGCCGGGCGCCGTGACGGTCGTCGCCGCGCCGCTCGAACGCGGGACGGTCGTCCCGGCCGCCCAGCTCGCGCTGGTCGCCGAGGGCGATCTCACCGGTCGGCGGCGGGTGCACCGCCGGCCCCGCCGGGCGCAGCGTCGTATCGACTTCTACGAGGATCTCACGACCGGCGACTACGTCGTGCACTACCACCACGGCGTCGCCCGCTACGCGGGGATGGTCACGCGGGCCATCGGCGGCGTCGAACGCGACTACCTGTTGCTCGAGTACAAGGGCAACGACAAGCTCTACGTCCCCACCGATCAGGTCGGCACGGTTCGCAAGTACACGGGCGGCGAGACCCCGACCCTCAACCGCATGGGCGGCGCCGACTTCGAGAAGTCGAAGGCACGCGTCCGCTCGGCGACGCGCGAGATCGCCCAGGAGCTCGTCGTCCTCTACCGGCGGCGGCTCGCGACCCCCGGCCACCCATTCCCGGCCGACACACCGTGGCAGCACGAGATCGAGGAGGCCTTCCCCTTCGAGGAGACGCCCGACCAGCTCGAGGCGATCCACGCGGTCAAGGCGGACATGGAACGCGATGTCCCGATGGACCGGCTCGTCTGTGGCGACGTCGGGTTCGGAAAGACCGAGGTCGCGATCCGCGCCGCATTCAAGGCCGTGCAGGACGGCAGGCAGGTCGCGGTGCTCGCGCCGACGACCCTGCTCGCGAACCAGCACGGGCAGACGTTCCGCGAGCGGTACGCGAACTACCCGGTCCGGGTCGAGGTCCTGTCGCGGTTCCTCAGCCAGAAGGAGCAGTCGAAGGTGGTCGCGGGCGTGAAGAACGGCGAGGTCGACGTCGTCATCGGCACCCATCGGCTGCTCTCGGACGACGTCTCGTTCCACGACCTCGGGCTCCTCGTCATCGACGAGGAGCAGCGGTTCGGCGTCCAGCACAAGGAGCGGATCAAGGCGTTGCGGGCCAACGTCGACGTTCTGACGCTGTCGGCAACGCCGATCCCGCGCACGCTCGAGCTCTCGCTGACCGGGATCCGCGACCTTTCACTGATCAACACGCCGCCCGAGGACCGGCAGCCGATCCTCACCTACGTCGGCGA
>DASRHL010000340.1:0-4056 GCA_035650535.1 Acidimicrobiia bacterium | reverse complement strand
GGATGACGAGGTGGGCGACGGCGTCGCCGAAGGGGACGGGCGGGGAGGGGGCGGGGACGGTCGTGGTCGTCGTGCCCGGGGTCGTCGTGCTCGTGACCGGGCGGGTCGTGACCGTCGTCGAGTCGCGCCGGTGCAGCGCCGACTTGAACTGGCTCTCCAGGTCCCCCTGGGCCTGCGACTCGTACAGCCCCGTGCCCCACAGCAGGTACACGACGAACAGCAGCACCAGGATCCCCAGCGTGATCAGCACCTTGCCCGTCGCCGCGAGGACCCTGCGCACCGGGTGATGTTACGGGCCGGGAACCCGCCCTCCGTGCCGCCTGACCTGGGGGAACACCCCATCCGGTTCGCCCGGTCTCCGGACGGGTCCGTACACTCCGGGGGTCCACCGTCCCGGAGGCGCTGTGCCCCTCGTCGTCCGTCTCCGTTCCGCCGTGTGCCTGCTCGGACGCTTCCCGGCGCTGGCCGGCCTGGATCTCGACGTGGCCGAGGGCGAGGTCGTGCTCCTGTCGGGTGGCAACGGCGCGGGCAAGACGACGCTCCTGCGACTGCTCGCCGGGCTCCTGGCGCTGCGCAGTGGCGAGGCCGAGGTGCTCGGCCACGACCTGACGGTCGACCGGAGGTCGGTGCGCCGGGAGCTGTCGCTCGTCGGTCACGACACCTTCTGCTACGACGACCTGACCGTGCGCGAGAACCTCCGGTTCGCGGCCCGGGCCGGGGGGTCGCGCGTCGCTGCGGCCGACGAGGCCCTCGAGCGGCTCGGGTTGGGCCGGCTCGCCGACGTCACCCACGCCCGGCTGTCCGCCGGGCAGCGGCGGCGGCTCGCCCTGGCGGTCGCGATCGCGCGCGAGCCCCGCCTGCTGCTGCTCGACGAGCCCCACGCGGGCCTCGACGCCGAAGGCCGCGAGGTCCTCGACGGGGTCGTGGCGACCGCCGCCGCCGAGGGTCGGACCGTCCTGCTCGCCTCCCACGAGCTCGACCGGGCCCGGGCGCTGGCGGGCCGGGAGGTGGTGCTCACCGCCGGCCAGGCCCACGGCACCCTGCCCGAGCCGGGTGCCGCGCCGGGGATGGCGGCCGGCGTCCCGCGCCAGGCGGTGACCGCGTGAACGTCTTCCAGGAAGCGGCGCTGGTCGCCGGCAAGGACCTGCGCATCGAGGCCCGCTCCCGCGTCACCGTGCAGCAGATCCTCCCGTTCGGCCTGATCGTGCTCCTCCTCTTCGCGTTCGCGCTCGACCCCGACCGTGGGGTCCTGAAGCGCGTCGCCCCGGGGCTGTTCTGGGTGACCGTGCTGCTCGCGGCCCTCCTCGCGGTGTCCCGCTCGTTCGCGATCGAGGCGGAGCACGGCGCGCGCGACGCGCTCCGCCTCAGTGGCCTCGACGGCACGTCGATCTTCCTCGGCAAGGCCGGCGCGATCGCGGCCGAGCTCCTCGCGCTCGAGCTCGTGCTCGGCACCGGTGTCGTGCTGCTGTTCTCGGTGCACCTCGCGTCTGCGGGGGTGCTCGTGCCGGCGACGCTGGCCGCGACCGTCGGCGTGGCGGCCACCGGTACCCTCTACGGCGTGCTCGCCGCGGGGATCCGTGTGCGGGAGACGCTGGTGCCGGTGCTCCTCCTGCCGGTGGTCGCGCCGGTGCTGCTCGGGGCGACCCGGGCGTGGGAGGCCGCCATCGACCACACGCCGTCGGACGCGTGGCCGTGGGTCGGTCTGCTCACGGTGTTCGCGGTGCTGTACACGGGGATCGGGATGCTCGCCTTCGGGCCGCTCCTGGAGGATTCGTAGCCGGATGAGACTCCTGAAGCCGCCGGTCGCCCGGGTCGTCGGATGGGCGAGCCTCGCCGCCCTCGTCGTGCTCGCGCTGTTCGGTCTCTGGGGCGCGCCCCCCGACGCGGTGCAGAGCGACGCGCAACGCCTCATGTACGTGCACGTGCCGGCGGCGTGGATCGCGTACGTCGCGTTCGGCGTCACCGCGATCGGCTCGGCGCTGTACCTCTGGCCGCGGACCCGATCGCTCGTGTGGGACCGGGTCGCGGGCGCGTCCGCGGAGCTCGGCGTGATCTTCACCGGCCTGACCCTCGTGCTCGGGTCGCTGTGGGGCCGTCCGGTGTGGGGTGTCTGGTGGGCGTGGGACGCCCGCCTGGTGACGACCGCGGTGCTGTTCTTCCTCTACGTCGGCTACCTGGCGCTGCGGCGGATCCCGGCCGCGCCGGACACGCGGGCCCGGCGGTGCGCCATCGCCGCGCTCGTCGCCTTCGTCGACGTTCCGATCGTGCACTTCTCCGTCAACTGGTGGCGCACGCTGCACCAGCAGGCCACGGTCTTCAACCCTGAGCTGAACGCGCACATCCACGGGGTGATGGCCTTCACCCTGTGGTGGGGAGTGTTCGCGTTCACGCTGCTGTACGTCTCCCTGCTCGACAAGCGGTACCGCCTCGAGTGCCTCGAGGAGGAGCGCGAGGAGCGCGAGCTCGAGCTCGCGATCCGGGAGCGCGTCGGGAGCGCGGGCGACGCACCCCGCGAGCCCGTGGGGGTCTCGAAGTGAGGTTCGCCGAATACGTCATCGGGGGATGGGTGCTCACGGGAGCAGTGCTCGGCGGCTACTGGCTGCGACTCCGCCAACGGATCCGCCGCGCCGAGCGCACGCTTCCGCCCGAGGCATGAGCACGCCGACCCTCGCAAGCACCCGGAAGCGCCGCGCGATCGCCGCTGCGTCGCTGTGCGGCCTCGCCGTCGTCGCGATCGTCGTTCTCGCGGTCGTGCTGTCCGAGAACGTCGAGTACTTCCGCACGGTGTCGGAAGCCGTGCACGCCCGCAGGTCCGACGGCACGAGCCGGCTCCGCATGGCGGGCGCGGTCGTGCCCGGGACGATCCACGCGACCGCCGACGGTGTCCGCTTCAAGGTCACCGACGGGAAGACGATCGCGCAGGTCTCCCAGCGCGGCGACCCGCCCTCGCTGTTCAAGGACGGCGCGCCGGTCGTCTGCGAGGGGCACTGGGCGAAGTCGGCGGTCGTGTTCGAGTCCGACCGCATCCTGATCAAGCACGGCAGCGACTACGAGCCGCCCAAGGTGAACTCGAAGGCCGGCAAGGACGCGACCTCGTGAAGTCGTCGCTCGGAATCCTCACGCTGGTGCTCGGCGCGTGTGCGGCCGGCCTCGGCGTGATCACGCTCGGCGCCGGTCTGCGCCGCGGCGACGAGCGCCTCCTCCGGCTCGGGCGGCGCTACGTCTTCTTCGTGCTGCTCGCCGCGATCCTCTCGGTCGTCGTCATGGAGTGGGCGCTGCTCTCGCACGACTTCTCGATCCGGTACGTCGCCGACAACAACGCGCGCGGGACGCCGCTGCTGTTCACGATCACCGGCCTCTGGGCCGCCCTCGAGGGCTCGATCCTGCTCTGGGCGCTCGTCCTCGGCGGTTACCTGGCGTTCACCACCCACAAGTTCCGCGCCCGGGCGACCGACCCGGTCGTGGTGTGGGCGACGATCGTCGGGCTGCTCGTCGCGCTGTTCTTCTACATCCTCATGCTCGGCCCGGCGAACCCGTTCAAGGAGGTGACCGGTGCCGTTCCGGTCGACGGCCGCGGGCCGAACGCGCTGCTCCAGAACAACCCGCTCATGGCGTTCCACCCGCCGATCCTCTACCTGGGCTACGTCGGGTTCACGATCCCGTTCGCGTTCGCGGTCGCGTCGCTGATCACCGGGCGCTTCGGCGAGGGCTGGCTCACCGACACGCGCCGGGCGACGCTCGTGGCGTGGGGGTTCCTCTCCGTCGGCATCGTCCTCGGCGCGTGGTGGAGCTACGAGGTGCTCGGCTGGGGCGGCTACTGGGCGTGGGACCCGGTCGAGAACGCGTCGCTGCTCCCGTGGCTGACCGCGACGGCCTTCATCCACTCGGTGATCGTCCAGGAACGGCGCGGCATGCTGCGCGTCTGGAACCTGTCGCTCATCGTGTCGACGTTCTGTCTGACGATCCTCGGGACGTTCCTGACTCGTTCCGGCGTCATCAACTCGGTCCACTCGTTCACGCAGTCCGACGTGGGGCCGTTCCTCCTGGTGTTCCTCG
>DASRHL010000339.1:0-5042 GCA_035650535.1 Acidimicrobiia bacterium | reverse complement strand
TCGCGACGGCCGCCGGCCTCGCGGTGCTCGCCGAGCTGACCGACGACTCGTACGCCGAGCTCGAGCGCACCGCCGCCCGCCTCGCCGACGGGCTCGCCAAGGCGTTCGCGAACGCGTCGGTGCCGGCCCAGGTCACGCGGGCGCGCACCCTCGTCGGCGTCTTCTTCGCCGAGCACGAGGTGCGCAACTACGACGACGCCAAGGCGGCCGACCAGGCGCGGTACGCGTCCTTCTTCCACCACCTGCTCGGCGACGGTATCTACGTCGCGCCGAGCGCCTTCGAGGCCGTCTTCCCGAGCCTCGCCCACACCGACGCCGACGTCGACCGCACGGTCGAGTCCGCCGCGGGCCTGGCCGTCGGGAAGGAGTGACCGGCTCCTCACCGGCGACGTTCAGAAGCTCTTGGTCCAACCTTCGGGTGAGATCCGTTCGAGCCCGACGTCGCCGCCGTTGCCGGTCGCCCAGAGGTTGCCATCAGGACCGGCGATGATCGCGCGCCCGTCGATGGAGCCGCCGTCGAAGACCTTGACCCGTCCCGCCGGTGTCATCCGTCCGACGTGGGTGACGGTCTCGGCAGACAGCAGCTCATCGTGGGTCGCGTACGCGGTGAACCACAGATTCCCGTCGGGTCCTGTCGTGATGCTCTGTGGTCCCTCGGCATGGGCTGGGAACGTCGTGATCCGCCCATCGGGCGTGATGCGTCCGATGCGGTCGTTGCCGTTGCTCGTGAACCACACGTTGCCGTCCGGCCCTGCTGCGATCCCGGCGGGCTCGCTCACGCCGGAGCCGGAGAACGTCGTCATCTGTCCGTCGGGTGTGATGCGTCCGATGCGGTCGTTGCCGCTGCTGGTGAACCACATGTTCCCGTCGGCGCCGGCTGTGATCGCCTCGGGAGAGCGGACCGTGCGCGACGGATCCTTGAACATGGTGATGTGCCCGTCTGGTGTGACACGACCGATCCGGTTGTTCTTGCTGCTGGTGAACCACACGTTGCCGTCCCGTCCTACGGCCAGGTCCCGGGGGGAGCTGATGGCCGGGTCGAAGAACTCGCTGACGCGGCCGTCGATCCCGACGCGTGCGATCCGGTCGATGTTGGGCGAGGTCGCCCAGAGGTTCCCGTCGGCGCCACTCACGACCTCGACGAACGCGCCGACGGTGCCGGAAGTATCCTCGTAGAAGGTCCGGACATGCCCCTGAACGTCGGCGCTACCGAGCGCGGCGTTCTCTCCGATGTCCTCGGGCCAGCGCTCGCTGCTGGCGAACCAGAGCTTGCCGTCGGCGCCCACCGTGAGGGAGCTGGGCTTCGCCGCACCACCCGAGGTGCGGCGAAGAGCCGACGGCCGGTCGGGCACGTACACGATCGCGCCGCTCGTGCTCACGCGCCCGAGGCGACCTTCGCCGGCGAACCAGAGATCGCCGCCGGGACCGGGCGTGAGGGCCCCCGGGCCGCGCAACTCCCCTGTGGGATCGACGAACGTGGTGATCGCTCCGGAGATCGTGATGCGTCCGATGCGGTTGTTGCCCGCGCTCGCGAACCAGAGGTTGCCGTCCGCGCCGACCACCAGGCCGTTCGCGCCGCGCACATGGCCGGCAGGATCCTGGAACATGGTGATCTCGCCGTCAGGTGTGATCCGGCCGATTCGGTCGTTCCCGGTGCTGGCGAACCACAGGTTTCCGTCGGGCCCAGGCGTCAGTGTGCTCGCGTCGTCGACGAGACCGGCCGGGTCGGCGAACGTCGTGATGGTCCCAGCAGGGGTGATGCGTCCGATGCGGTGATTGCCTTCGACCCCGCTCGCGTACTCCACGGTGTTGTCGGCAAACCAGAGGTTTCCGTCGGGCCCGACCACGAGCGGCCCCGGCCGGTAGACCCCGCGACGCGGGTCCCGGAACGTCGTGATCCTGCCGTCGGGCGTGATCCGGCCGATCGTGCGCCCGTACTGGTCCGGGTACCAGAGGTTGCCGTCCGGTCCCAGCGTGAGGCTGCACCCGTCTTCGGCACGCGGTTCCTTGAACTTGGTGATCTGGCCGTTCGGCGTCACGCGGACGATCGCGGTGGCGGAGCGCTCCGGGCTCGAGATGTACCACTCGTTGCCGTCCGACCCGGTCGTGATACCGCACGTCAGGTGGGTGCGGGCACTGAACGTCTTGATCTTCCCGGTCCGGCTGACCCGGCCGACGCCGTCGTCGAGTGTGAACCAGAGGTCACCGCCCGGACCGATGTCCACCGAACCGACATCGCCTTCATCGCCCGTAACGAAGATGCTCAGTGCGCCGGTCGGCGTCATGCGGCCGAGCTGCACGCCGCTCGGCCACGTGAACCACAGGTTGCCGTCGGGTGCCGCGACGAGGTTCTCCGCCATGATGTAGGGCACCGATGGATGCGCCGCCCTGCGCCGCGCGCCGATGCGGCCAGCCAGCGCGGCGGACGACGTCGCGGTTCCGAGCAGCACGCAGACGATCGCGGTCAGCACCCGGCCCGGAGCACGGCGATCCCTGTGTCCGTGCCCCCGCCGGGCCGGCATCCGTTCCAATCGACACTCCTGCGCCGTCGTCCGCTCATTGTGCGAGCGCTCGTTGGCGGGCAACAGGGCACAAAGTCCGGGGCGGGCGGGTCTGTCGTGCAAAGAGCCGGGCCCGCTCCTGCGAGCGGGCCCGGCCGACGGTTGGCGATGGCGTGGTGCTACTCGTCGGACTCCTCGCCGCGGCGGCGGCGGATGCGGTCCATGTAGAAGAGGGCGGCGGCGATGATCATCGCCAACGCCGCGAACAGCACGAATGCGAGGCCGCCGGAGCCGTCGCCCTCCTTGCCGGCGTCGACGAGCTGCTGGGCGCCGGCGGGAGGCGCGCCCACGAGCAGGGCGGCCGCCGCGCCGATCGTGACGGCGAGCAGCGTGCGGATCCGTCGCATGGTGGTTGCCCCTCTCACGCGTTCGCAGGTGCGGGTGCGGGTGGTGCCGTCACCTCGGTCGGGCGGGTCGCCGCCTCGGCCGCGGCGCGCGCGGCCTTCCGGTCCTTCTCGTACCAGTGCAGACCCAGCAGACCGAGGCCGAAGAGGATCAACGCCGAGAAGAACGCGATCATCGGCGGCTGGCGAACGGTGCCGAGGTCGCGCTCGAGCACCATGAAGCCGTTCTTCGGGCTGCTGGAGTCGCACTTGGGCGCCGGTGGCGCGACGCCGAAGGGGTACTTGGTCGGGTCGGTGCTGATGACGGCGCAGAACTGCACGACCGCGTACAGCGGCTGGTGCGTGAACTGGAAGTTCAGGAAGCTCGGTTTGCTGCCGCCGATCTCGTAGGTCTTCTCGTCGATGTAGTCGGTGACGAGGGTGAAGCGGGCGAACTTCTGCGTCGGGGCCGGGCCGGCGTTCGCCGGGTTCTGGATCGTCACGAGCTCGGCGTCGACGGCCGCCTTGACGTTCGACGCCTCGATGGCGCTGACCTTGCGGCCCTGCTTCTCGACGTTACGGACCTCGTCGATCTGCGACTTCGTCGGGTCGGTGACGACCTCCTTGGCGACCCACTTCGGGATGTGTCCCTTCAGCGTGTTGAGCGGAGATGCCGTGGTCATCCAGAGCGTCGTGAGGAGCACCATGAAGGCCATGAGCCCCGTGAACGCGACCAGGAAGCCCAGCCGCGCGCCCAGGTTGGTGCCCAGGAGCAGGTAGAGCGAGCCACAGAACAGCCCGACTCCCGCGACCACGACGAGGACGCCGAGGATCGTCGGGTACCACAGGCTCTTGTTGATCAGCTCGGCGGCCAGCACGCTCACATCCACGTCTCGGGTCCCCTCCGCACCGGGTTAGAGGTTGCGCTCGTAGTCGATGATCTCTCTGATCTGCTTGGGGCTCAGCGTGTTCACGAAGTGCGGCATGCGGCCCGACGAGATGCCGCGCACCCCGTAGAGGTTGTTCGCGGGGACGCCGATCGCGACCCAGTTGAACTGGTTCTGGCGGCCGGCCTTGCCCGGGAACTGCTCGGCGAGCGACTGCTTGCTCAGCTCCGGACCGTACGCGCCGCTCCCCTGGGGCGCGGGCTGGGGCTGGCCCGGCTTCGTCGGGTCGAAGAACGACCAGTTCTTCGTGTGGCACCGCGCGCAGTTCAGACGGAAGAGGATCTCGCCCTCGCTCATCCGCGCGACCTGCGCCGCCCACGCCTGCACCGACGCGAGCACGGCGGGCTCCTTGTCGGCCGCGATCTGCGCGGTCCTCAGCGCGTTCTGGTCGTTGGTGATCTTGTCGGAATTCGCGCCCGCGGCCTGATCCTTGGCGAGCTGGGCCTGCGCGTCGGCGAGGTTCTTCGCGACCGTCGCCGCGTTCTTCTGCTCGGTGGCGAGCGTGTCCTGAGCACTCTTGCGGAAGGTCGCGATCGCCTTGGTCGAGTTCGCCTTCACCTGCGCGGTGCTGAGCTGCAGGCTCGCCAGGTAGTTCACGAGGTCGTTGATGCCCTGGCTGTTGAGCACGCCCTTCCCGCTGGCGACGCCCCAGGCCGGCATCGGGGTGCCGGGCCGGCCGTAGGTGATGATCTGCGTCACCTGGGCCCGGGTGAAACGTGACAGCACCGAGTTCAGCGCGGGTGCCTGCCAGGCGACCTGCTGCGGGAGGCACTGCGGGATGTCGGCCTTGCCCTGGTTCTGCTTCTTCAGGCATTCGTCCGACTCGGGCTGCAGCGTGAACTGCGCCGAGCCGCCCCCGGCGTCGACCCCGTGGCAGTCGGCGCAGAGCAGTGACTTGGTCGAGTCGTAGGCCTTGCTCTGCTTGTTGGAGAACAGCACCGCGCCCCGCTCGACCGACGCCTCGTGGAACGCGTCCTGAGCCGCCGACTCGCGGGTCGGCTCGATGATGAAGTAGACGGGCAGCGCGATCGCGATGACGAGCGCGAAGAGCAGCGACCAGCCCAGCGCGCGCTCGAGCCGCCGGCCCTCGAGGTCGTCGTCGCGGAGGTACGGCGTGAGGTTCTGCGGGCTCCGGCGTTCCGGGTTGCGCCGGAGATTGATGACGCGCCAGACGAGCACCCCCACGATCACCGCGAGCGCGACGAGGTTGA
>DASRHL010000338.1:0-5153 GCA_035650535.1 Acidimicrobiia bacterium | reverse complement strand
TGTCGAGAGCTGCCCGCCGGACAGGGAACAGTCGTGGACGGCGACGTGGAAGTGGTCGGAGTAGTGGTCGAGCTTGGTCCGCTGGCCCGAGCTGCGCAGGTCCTCGAGGACGAACTCGTTGACGCCGAGCCGGCGTCCCAGGTCGTCGAGCTCGTCCGGATCGGGCGTGTCGCAGTCGAACCACAGCAGGGTGTGCTCGGGCTCGACGACCGCCTGCTCGACCTCGACCTCGGTGGGCGTCCCGGAACCCGACTGGTAGCGCAACACCCTGATCACGGCTCTCCGGCCCCGCGACACTCGCTCACGGGCCGGAGCCTACGGGGGGTCGCGCCTCAGGATCCGCCGTCGTCCTCGTCGATGCGACCCGCGAGCGCCTGGAGGAAGGTGCGGGCCACCACCTCCGCGGCCCGCTGGACGATCGCGTCGTCCGCGGCCGACGGCCCGGTCCGCCGGTAGGTGGCGCTGAGGGTGAGCTGCGAGAGGCCGGGCCCGACCGGCGAGACCTCGAGGTCGGCCTCGAGCGTCGGGAGCGCCTCGCCGTCCGAGCCGGCGATGTGCAGGGGAACGACGAGCGAGTCGCGCCGGACGCGCACGGGCCCGGTTTCGCACTGGACGGTCCCCGCCCGGCGCCCGTCCGCGCCGCGCGGCGGAGCGACGAGCCGGACGGATCCGGTCAGTTGCCGCGCGTTCGCCGCCGCGTCCTCCGCAAGGCCGTTCAGCCAGCTCGCGTCCGCGACGAAGCGCGGTGCCACGGACTCGAACGGCTGCGCCACGTGGATGAAGTCGCGGACGAACATCGGTCCTCCGGCCGCTCGGTGGGACGGCGGTTGCATCCGGAACCCGTTCGCGTGCCGGGCTCTCTGCCAATGTCGTCCGGCACCCGGGCCCCGGCGAGGGCAGAAGGTCCCGAGTTCCCGGGGCGTGAGTCGGCGGCGGATGCGGGCGCGTCAGACGACCGGCACGCGCCACTCGACGGCCGTCCCCCCGCCCGGCCCGGGCCGTACCACGAACGTGCCACCTCTGGCGCGCGCTCGGTCGTCGAGGTTGCGCAAGCCGTGCCCGAGCCTCGTCCGTCGCCGCGCCGGGTCGACGCCCGTGCCGTCGTCGACGACGCGGACGGTCACCGCGTCGTCGACCGCGACGTCGACGTCGACGTGGTGGGCACCGGCGTGGCGGACGACGTTCGTCAGCGTCTCGCGCAACACGGCGAGGACCTCGTCGCCGAGCGCGGGCGAGACGCGGGTGTCGAGCGCGTGGTCGAGGTGCACCGCCGGCTCGAGACCGGCCGGGCGGACGGCCTCGTCGACCAGCGCGAGCACCGACGCGCTGAGTGCGGGACGGTCGGACGGGCGGATCGCGAGCTCGAAGATCGTGCCGCGGATCTCCGAGATGATGCCGTCGAGCTCGTCGACGGCCTCGACGAGCCGGTCCGACGTCGAGCGGGCGTCGCTGAGGCGGGCGATCGCCTGCAGGCGCATCCCGACCGCGAAGAGGCGCTGGATCACCTTGTCGTGCAGATCGCGCGCGATGCGTTCCCGATCGCGGAGCACCGCGAGGTCTTGCAACCGGTCGTGCAGACGCGAGTTCTCGACCGCCACCGCGGCGGTGGCGGCGAGCGAGACGACGAGCTCCTCGTCCTCCTCGGTGAACTCGTCCGCGCTCGTCTTGTCGCAGAGGTAGAGGTTCCCGAAGACCTCGTCCCGCAGGCAGATCGGGACTCCGAGGAACGAGCGCATCGCCGGGTGGTTCGGCGGGAAGCCGTAGGACTGCGGGTGCTCGCGCAGGTTGCGCAGCCGCAGCGGCTTCGGGTCGCGGATCAGGAGGCCGAGGATGCCGCGCCCCTCCGGGAAGTGACCGATCCGCTCGACCGTCTCCGGCCCGACGCCGATCGAGATGAACTGGGTGAGCCGCTGGTCGTCGCCGACCACGCCGAGCGCGCCGTAACGGGCGTCGACCAGCGTGCAGGCCGCCTCGGTGATGTGGTGCAGGACGGGGGAGAGGTCGAGTCCCGACGCGATGTCGAGCATCGCGTCCAGCAGGCCCCGGAACCGCCCGGTCGCGAGCGGTTCGCGGGGAGCGTCACCAGCCACTCGACCGACGGTACATGGCCGTAGACTCGTGGACATGCCCGACGCCCGGGGCTCCGCCCCCAACCCGGGAGACCCTTCCGACGCGCGCCGCATCCGGGTCTTCCTCCTCGACGACCACGAGGTGGTCCGCCGGGGGCTGCGCGAGCTCCTCGAGTCGGAGGACGACATCGAGGTCGTCGGCGAAGCGGGGACGGCCGAGGAGGCGACGACCCGCATCCCGCCCACGCGTCCCGACGTGGCGGTGCTGGACGTCCGCCTGCCGGACGGCAACGGCGTCGAGGTCTGCCGCGAAGTCCGTTCGCGCCATCCCGAGATCCAGTGCCTGATCCTCACGTCCTTCGCCGACGACGAGGCGCTGTTCCAGTCGATCATGGCCGGGGCTGCGGGCTACGTCCTGAAGCAGATCAAGGGCACCGACCTGGTCGACGCGGTGCGCCGGGTCTCGGAGGGCCAGTCGCTGCTCGACCCCGCGGTCACGGCGCGGGTCCTCGAGCGCCTGCGTACGCCACCCGAGACCGACGAGCGGCTCGCCCGCCTCACCGACCAGGAGCGCAAGATCCTCGACCTCATCGCCGACGGCCTGACGAACCGCCAGATCGCCGAGCGTGTGCACCTGGCCGAGAAGACCGTCAAGAACTACGTCTCGAACCTGCTCACGAAGCTCGGGATGGAACGGCGCACCCAGGCCGCGGTCTACGCGGCCGGTCTCCGCGAGCAGCACCCGGGCGACTGAATCCCGAGGCGAGCGCCCGCGCCGCACGTCCTCTGCGGCGCAGCGAGCGGCGAGGCATGTGGGACCTTGGTCCCTTGGAGCCTGACGCGTCCGGCCCTGGCCCGTACGCGGCGCGGCCCGCACGATGGCGCGTACATCGCCGTCGGCGCGGCGACCGCGCGGCGGCCGTCGGAGGAGGCCGGGAATGCGCGTGCTCGTCGTGGGCACTCTGCCCGAAGCCATGGAGCACACGAGCGAGGTCCTGCGCGACGCGGGCCACGACGTCGTCTCCTGCCACGACCTCGGCGACCGTCCGTTCCCGTGCCGCGGTCTCCGAGGCGAGCCCTGCCCGCTCGACGGTGACGGGGTCGACGTCGTCGTGACCGCCCGCGACCGCGCGTGGCCGAGCCCGTCGCCCTACGAGGACGGCGCCGCGTGCGCGTTGCGCCACCACGTGCCGATGGTCGTGCACGGCTTCACGTCCGTACACCCCTACGACGCCTGGGCCCGCGCGGAATCGCGCGACGACAGCGAGCTCGCGGCGCTCGTCGAGACCGTCGCCCGCGCCCCGCTCACCGAGCACAGCGACCTCGCCCGCGCGACCGCGCGCCAGGTGCTCGACGCCGCCGGACTGCCGAGCGACGGGGTCGACGCCGTCGTCACGCGCCGGCACGCCCGGTTGCGCGTCATGGTGACGCTGCCGCCCGGCACGGAAGCGGCCGAGTCGAGCGTGTCGGCGAAGGTCCTCGGCGCGCTGCGCCGCCTCGACCCCGACGCCCGCGGCATCGACCTGGGCTTCACCCCGGCTCGGTGAGTCCCCGCCGGGCGCCGGTAGATTGGGTGACCGGCGCCCGCGGGTGCGGGTGGCCGCGCGACTGGAGGCCCAACCCATGAGCGTCGAGGCGCCCGAGCTGACGGGTGAGCAGCTCCGCGACCAGACCATCGCCTGGTTGCGCGACAACCTGCCGGCCGGGTGGATGGAGGCGATCGACGCGGGCGACGACGCCCGCTGGCAGGAGCTGCGGCGGGGCCTCGACTACTCGGCGTGGTGCAAGGTCATGGGCGAGGCCGGGTACGCCACCCCGACCTGGCCCGCCGAGTACGGCGCGGGCCTGTCGCTCTCACCGGGTCAGGCGAAGCACGTCAACGACGTCCTCGGGCACTACAAGGTGCCGCGCTCGTTCAACATCATCGGGATCGGGATGGGCGGCCCGACGCTTCTCACGTGGGGGACGGAGGAGCAGCGGCACCGACTCCTGCGCCCGTGCGCGACCAACGAGGAGATCTGGTGCCAGCTCTTCAGCGAGCCCGGCGCCGGGTCGGACGTCGCCGGGTTGTCGACCCGTGCCGTACGCGACGGCGACGAGTGGGTCGTCAACGGTCAGAAGGTCTGGACCACGCTGGCGCATCTCGCTCGGTGGGGGATGCTCGTCGCGCGGACCGACCCCGACCAGCCGAAGCACCGCGGCCTGAGCTACTTCCTCGTCGACATGCAGGCGCCGGGCGTCGAGGTGCGACCGCTCGTGCAGATCACGGGCGAGGCCGAGTTCAACGAGGTGTTCCTCGAGAACGTGCGCATCCCCGACTCGATGCGCGTCGGGCCCGAGGGCGAGGGCTGGCGCGTCGCCATCACGACGCTGATGAACGAGCGCGTCGCGCTCTCGGGCGCGGGATCCGTCGGCGGCGAGGCGGTGGGCGGCAGCCCGATCGACCGCCTGATCGAGCGCCACCAGCCGGTGGGCGACCCCCTCGTGCGCCAGCGACTGGCGCAGGCGTGGATCGAGGGCAAGCTGATCCGCTGGAACAACCAGCGCGCGTCCGACAAGCGCAAGAGCGGCGGCGAGGTCGGGCCCGAGGGGTCGATCACGAAGCTGATGCAGGCCGAGTACAACCAGCGCGTGCAGAAGCTGGCCGTCGACCTCGAGGGCGTGCACGGCATCGCGTGGGAGGGCGGCCCGCTGAAGGGCGAGGGCGAGATCGGCTGGATCCGCACCGACACCGACGACGCTCGCTCGATCGCGCGCGGGTTCCTGCGCGCGCAGGCCAACACGATCGAGGGCGGGACGTCCAACATCATGCGCAACATCCTGGGGGAGCGCGTCCTCGGGCTCCCCAAGGAGCCCGACCCGTCGCGCGACCTGCCGTGGAAGGACGTCCCGCGCAACGGCTGACGGCTCAGCCTCGGCAGCGCGCGCCCTCGGACGGGAGCCTGCGCGTCAGCAGGTACCGGTCGACCGCACGGTCGATGCACGGGATGCCCTTCCCGTACGATCCGTGCTCGGTGCTGTCGAACGTCAACAGGCGCGACCGCGCGATCCGGCGGTCGAGGTCGACCGCTCCGGCATAGGGGG
>DASRHL010000337.1:0-2090 GCA_035650535.1 Acidimicrobiia bacterium | reverse complement strand
GACCTCCTCCGAGACGCCCGCGTGCTCGAAGACGTTCACCAGGATCACATCTGGGCCGGACCGGTCCAGTCCGCGGCGGCGCAGATCCTCCAGGATCGGCGCCTCGCAGTTGCACGGTCCTCACCAGCTCGCGAAGAAGTTGACGATGTACTTCCGCTCGGCCCACTCGGCGGTCGTCCGCGGCAGCCCGGTCCGGACGTCGGGGAGCGCGAACGGCGGCAGCCGGGTACCGACGAGGGGGTGCTCGACCTCGGGGCCAGGGGCCTGCGGCGGCCCGTCGAGACGCTCCTCGACGATCGTCAGCGAGTTGCTGCCGGTGTTGGCGACGAGCAGGCGCGCCGCGCCGAGCGGTATCACGCCCCCGGGCGCCTCGCCGACCGGGATCCGCCCCCACCGGAGGTGGTCCTCGGCGCCGATCACGGTCACCGTCCCCGAGCCGCGGTTGCCGACGTAGACGCGGCGGCCGTCGACGCTCACCGACAGGCCGACGGGGGCGCGCTCGGCCTCGAGCGTCCCCAGCACCCTCCCCGTCTCGAGATCGACGCGGAACACGGTCGCGGCGAGCGAGTTGACGACGTAGAGCTCCGCCGTCCGCGAGTTGACGGCGACGGCGCAGGCGCCGCGCTCGAGCCCGATCTCGTCGAGCGCCTCGTTCGTGTCGGAGTCGAAGACGCTGAGCGTGCCGTCGATGAAGTTGGCGCAGTAGAAGCGGCCGCGACTCGAGTCGGAGGCGACGGCGCCGGCGCCGGCGCCCGCCTCGACGGTCGCCAGCACGGACAGCGAGTCGGCGTCGACGACGCTGACGGTGGAGCCGTACGAGTTGCCGCTGTAGACGCGGCGCCGCTCTCGGTCGTAGCCGAGGCCCGACGGGAACGACCCGACGGCCATCGTCGTCGTGCGGCCGCTCCCGCGGGTATCGACCGCGGACACGGTGCTCGAGCGGGCATCGGCCGTGAAGACCCGCCCGCTGACGTCGTCGAAGACGATGTCGATCGGCCCCTCGCCGACCTGAAGCTCGCCCACGGGCGTGAACGAGTCGAGGTCGACCACGGTCAGGATGCTGGTGTCGGAGCAGGCGACGTAGGCGCGTCCGCGCTCCTCGTCGACGGCGACACCCTCCGGACGGGCGGCGGTCGGAACCTCGGCGATGCGCGTGACCGGATTCGTGGTCTCGGGCACCGCCATCGAGCCCGGCACGATACAGGGGAAACGACGAAGAGCCGCGGGGTACCGACGTTTCACGCCTCCCGCTCAAGAGATCGTGAGCGGTAGGGGCGGGGGTGCTCCGTCGTCTGGGGGCGAGGTCGGCGCCCCCGTCCTCCCCTCTCGGACGCGCACGGGCGCCGGGCGACGGTGCTACCCGAGCGAGCCCGCGGCGGCCGCGGCGTTCCGCGAGGACTGAGCGCTGCTACGCGCCACCGGGGAGCTGCCCGAGCGTCACCTGGACCGTGCGGCGGGCGCCGTCCGGGCTCGCCGCCACTACCTCGACCTTCGTGCCCGGCTTCTTCGTCGCCAGCACGGACGCGAGCGTCTGTGGATCGGGTGTCGCCGTGCCGGCAACGGACACGATCGCCTCGCCGACCTGGAGCCCCGCGCGCGCGGCCGGGCTGCCGGCGATCACTTCGGCGATCACGACCCCCGGAGCGCCGAGGGCCTGGCCGACGCGCACGCCGAGGTAGGCGCGGCCGGTGTTCGAGACGCGCCCGTTCGCGATCAGCTGCTTCGCGATGAAGAGCGCCCGGTTGCTCGAGATCGCGAAGCCGATCCCGTTCGCCGGCGTTCCCGCGTCCGGGTTGACGGCGGCGAGCGTGGGGATCCCGACCATCTGGCCGCGGAGGTTGACGAGCGCGCCGCCGCTGTTGCCGGGGTTGATCGGCGCACTCGTCTGCACCGTGTCCGGCAGGACGATGCCGCCGCCCTCCTCGCCGAGGCGGCCGACGGCACTGATGATTCCCTGCGTCACGCTCGCGCGGAGCCCGAGGGGGTTGCCGATCGCCATCACGATCTCGCCCACCTTGGTCGAGGTCGCCCAGCTGATCGGGCGCAGGTTCTTCGCGTCGATGTCGATCACGCCGATGTCCTCCGGCGCG
>DASRHL010000336.1:0-2582 GCA_035650535.1 Acidimicrobiia bacterium | reverse complement strand
CGGCATCGTCGTCGACCTCTCGGCGATGAGCTCCGTCGAGGTCGACGCGGGCCGCCGGACGGCGCGCGCCGGCGGCGGGACGACGTGGGGCGTGTTCGACGCGGCGACCCAGGAGGCCGGCCTGGCGACGCCGGGCGGCGTCATCTCGACGACCGGCATCGCCGGGCTCACGCTCGGCGGCGGCTTCGGCTGGTTGACGCGCCGGTTCGGGCTGTCGTGCGACAACCTGATCTCGGCCGATCTCGTCACCGCCGACGGACGGCAGATCACGTGCAGCGAGGACTCGAACCCCGAGCTCTTCTGGGGTCTGCGCGGCGGTGGCGGCAACTTCGGTGTCGTGACGAGCTTCGAGTACCGCCTGCATCCCGTCGGGCCGCTCGTGCTCGGCGGGCTCATCGGGTGGCCGCTCGACCAGGCCGCCGACATCCTGGCGTTCCACCGTGAGCAGACGCGCGCCCTGCCCAGGGAACTCGGGATGTCGACGGCGTTCGTGACCGCGCCGCCGCTGCCGTTCGTCCCCGAGGAGCTGCACTTCCAGAAGTGCGTGGTCGTGATCCTCTGCTGGTCGGGCGACGTCGAGGAGGGGCGCGAGGTGGTGAAGCCCTGGCTCGACCTCGCGCCGCCGATCCAGATGGTCGACGGCATGCCGTACACGATCATGAACTCGATCCAGGACGACCTCGCACCCCGGGGCCGCCTGAGCTACTGGAAGTCGGGCTATCTCACCGAGCTGACCGACGACGCGATCGGCGCGGCGGCCGAGGTGGCCGCGACCGTGCCGTCGCCGTTCAGCCTCGCCGAGATCGTCCTCTGGGGCGGTGCCGTCGCCGACGTGCCCGACGACGCGACCGCGTTCGGCCAGCGCCAGGGCCGCTTCCTGTTCAACGCGGTCTCCATGTGGGAGGACCCGGCGGCAACGGACGACAACGTCGCGTGGTCGCGCGCGTTCTTCGACGCGATGGAGCCCTTCAAGACCCGCGGCGTCTACGTGAACTTCCTGTCGGAGGAAGGCCCGGAGCGCGTGCAGGAGGCGTACGGCGCGGAGAAGTTCGTGCGGTTGCAGGCGCTCAAGGACGAGTTCGACCCCGACAACCTCTTCCGCTACAACCAGAACATCCCGCCGTCGTCGGCGTGACGGCCGTCAGGCCGAGGCGAGCAGGCCGCCGCCGGTCAGCGCGAGACCGTCGAGATGGTCACGGGTGAGAGCGTAGGCCTCGTCGAGCAGGCGGCCCGACGTCGAGAAGTCCGTGCGACCGAGGTCGCCGATCTCGGGGAACGGGAGCTGATGGACGACGACGCCGTCGGGCACCGGCACCGGCGCGAGCGCCATCTTGCGCCGGCTCGTCGCGAAGCTCGCCATGAACACCTCGAGCGCGTGCATCTTGTCGGCGATGCGGACGGGCCGTTCGGCGCCGACGTCGAGCACCCAGATCGTCGACGCACCGAGATCGATCGCCCGCTGCACCGGGATCGGCGCGAGCACCCCGCCGTCGACGTGCAGGTGACCGTCGAGCTGCATGGGCGGGAAGATCCCGGGGAGCGCCGCCGACGCGCAGAGGATCAGGGCCGGTGCGCCGCTCGACCACCAACGGGCCTCGCCCTCGTGCAGGTCGGTCGTGGCGACCTCGAGGTGCACGGGAAGCTGCGAGAGGTCGTCGACCCGGATGTGCTCCTTCACGATCGCGGCCAGACCACTCGAGTCGTGGAGGTGGTCGTGGCGGCGCAGCAGGTGCGCGAGCTGCGACCGGCGCGACCCGACGAAGATGTCGCTGCTGCGTAGCCCGCGCCACACCCGCTCGAGCGTGTCGAGACGCTCGAGTGTCGGGCCGCAGGCCATGAACGCGGCGTTCAGCGCGCCGACCGACGAACCTACGAGCAGGTCGGGGGTGATCCCGGCTTCGAGCAACGCGCGCAGCATCCCGACCTGGATCGACCCGAGGTTCCCGCCGCCACTGAAGACGAACGCACACGAATAGCGCGCCGGCACGATGCTGAGACGGGGCGCGACCACCCGCGCCTCGTCCGGGTTTCCCCGTGCCCGCCTCCATCGCACGTGGGCAACATCGGCCAACGCGCGCCGAACTGAAGCTCCCGCGCCCGTTCTCGGCACGCGGCACCGGGAGAATCCCAGTCGAGGGGGCCACGAAGAGCGGGGAAGTACGCGGTGGCGGCCCCGTGATTGCCGCTACAACGTCTGGTTCGCGAGCTGGTGGTCGACGAGGTCGCCGAAGCGGGCCTTCGCCTCGGCGACGCGGTCGGGGAGGTGCTGGCTGGGCCAGAGGCCCTCCGAGGGCTGGTAGCCCTTCAGGACCTGGCGGGCGATCGTCACCTTGTGGACCTCGGTGGGGCCGTCGGCGATTCCCATCACCGGCGCCATCGTCCACATGCCGATCAGCGGCATCTCGTTCGAGACGCCGAGCGAGCCGTGCACGTGCATCGCGCGGAACACGATGTCCTTCAGCACCTTCGCGGTCGCGACCTTGCACGCCGCGATCTCCTTCCGGGCCTTGTGACCGCCGACCTGGTCGATCAGCCACGCGGCGTGCAGCACCATGAGGCGGAACTGGTGCAGCTCGAGCCAC
>DASRHL010000335.1:0-14892 GCA_035650535.1 Acidimicrobiia bacterium | reverse complement strand
ATCAGCGAGGACGTCACCCTCATCAGCAAGAACCGCAAGAAGAAGCTGAACTTCCGGATCCGCTGACCGGCGGTCCCGTCGGTGTCAGAGGGCGGCGCGCCGCCAGGTGCCCATGGAGCCGCCCGTCTTCTCCCACAGCGCCAGCTCCCCCACGCTCATCGAGCGGTCCGACGACTTGCACATGTCGTAGATCGTGAGCGCGGCGACCGCGGCGGCCGTGAGCGCCTCCATCTCGACGCCGGTCCGGTCGACCGTGTCGACCTGGGCCTCCACCTCGACGTGGGCGTCCTCGATGCGGAAGTTGAGGTAGACGGAGCCGACCAGGAGGGGGTGGCACAACGGGAGCAGGCTGGGCGTCTGCTTGGCCGCCTGGATACCCGCCACCCGGGCCACCGCCAGGACGTCGCCCTTCGTGATGGCGCCGCTGGCGATCTTCGACGCCGTCTCGGAGTCCATGTGGACCTTGCATCGGGCGACGGCACGCCGGTGCGACGGTTCCTTGGCCGTCACGTCCACCATCCGCGCCCGGCCGAGCGGATCGAGGTGGGTGAACTCGGCCGTCACGACGGCCAAGTCTAGGGCGACGGCCGGCCGCTCTCCACAGGGCATCCCCGCAGACCTGCCGATCCGACAGCTTGCGTTCAGGCCTCCTTGACGACCGAGTACCAGACCCGGTCGGCCGTCTCGACCAGGCGGTCGCCGACCCGGGCGAAGCGCCGGTAGATCTCCCGCCGGCCCACCACCGCCCGAAGGTCGACCTCGTCGAGCAGCGCCGACATCGCCCGGCGGTACACGCGCTCGAGGCCGCGGTCCGACTTGATCGCGGCATCGGCGGCGTCGGTCGCGGTCTCCTCGTGCGCCGCCAGGCGCTCGAACGCCTCGGCGAGATGGCGGACGCCGTCACGTAGCTGGACCGCCATCTCCGCGCTCGCGCCGTCGGGCGCGAGGTCGAGGACCTCCGACTCCCGCACGATGTCCTTGACGCCGTTGAGCACCGTGTCGAGCTGCGCCGACAGGGTGTAGAGGTCCTCGGCGTCGATGGGCGTGGTGAACGCATCGCGCAGGGCCCGCCAGAGCGCGCGTTTGCGGTCGTCGGCGCGGTGCTCGGCGTCTCGAACCTCCTGCTCGGCCGTCGCCTCGCCGCCGGCCCAGCGCACGAACGCGTCCAGGCCATCGCACGTGACCGCCATCTGGTCACGGAGCATGCCGAGCAGGTCGGTCGACTGCGGGAGGAACCAGCGTTTCCTCAGCTCAACCACCTCCACGGCAGGAGCGCGACCGCGGCCAGGCCGGCGCTGATCGGGAGCGTAGTGAGCCACGTGACCGCGATCTCGCGGACGACCGGCCACCGGATCCGCCGCCAGCGGTGACGGCCCGCCCCCACACCGATCACGGCGGTCGACACGACCTGCGTGGTGCTCACCGGCGCGCCCGCGACCGTCGAGACGAGGAGCACCAACGACGAGCCGGTCTCGAGCGCGAGACCGTCGACCGGGCGGAGCCGGAAGATCCGCCGCCCGATCGTGCGCACGATCGGCCAACCACCGAGCATCGTGCCGAACGACAGCGAGAGCGCGCACGCGACCTTCGTCCACGTCGGTGCGTGCAGCGTGTCGATGCTCCCGTCCGCCAGGAGGACGACCGCGACGACGCCGACCGACTTCGACGCGTCGTTCGCGCCGTGGCCGAACGCGAGCAGCCCCGACATGAGCCACTGCCCGGCGTGCACACCGGGGCGGACGCGGTCGGTCGCACGCGCGAGCGATCGCCGCAAGAGCCGTTCGACGGCGAAGCCGGCGACGAAGCCGGCGACCGGCGCCACCGCGAGCGCGACGAGCGAACCGATCACGCCGACCGGCCGGAGCCCACTCGTGACGCCGCCCCACCGGACGGCGTGCACGCCGGCGTCGACGAGCGCGGCCCCGGCCAGGCCACCCACCAGCGCATGGCCGGAGCTCGACGGCAGGCCCCGCGACCACGTGAAGAAGTTCCACGCGACGGCGCCGGTCAGGCCGGCCCCGACCACCGCGATGACGTCGCCGCGGCTCACCGTGACGATGCCCGCGATCGTGTCCGCCACCGCCGTCCCCAGCACGAGCGGGCCGAGCACGTTGCCGACCGTCGCGAGCACGATGGCCTGGGACGGCCGGGCGCCGCCGGTCGCGACCAGGGCCGCGATCGAGTTCGCGGCGTCGTGCAGGCCGTTCGTCAGCGCGTAGGCCAGCGCCATCGCGACGGCCAGGCTCCCCACGACGGATCATTCTGACCATCCCGCGCGGGAGCCGCGTTCAGCCGCCGATCTGGCTCATCGAGCGTTCGGGCCGGACGAAGTTCACCTGGCCGATACGGTGCCCGGCCCACTTCGTGCCGACGGCCCCGGCGATCGCCTCGGCGAGGTCGTCGTCGGTCGCGCCGCCGCGCAGCAGTGCGCGCAGGTCGAACTCCTCCAGCGCGAACAGGCACGTCCGGAACTTGCCCTCCGCGGTGATGCGGACCCGGTCGCAGCTCTCGCAGAACGGCTCGGTGACGCTGGCGATGACGCCGACGTCTCCGATCCCGTCGGCGTAGCGGTAGCGCTCGGCCGGCTCGACGTGCGCATGACCGTTCGCACCCGCGGTCGCCGCCGCGGTCGCCGGTACACGCTCGAGCGGGAAGACGGCGTCGATGCGTTCGAGGATCTCGCGCGCCGGGACGACGCGGTCCATCGTCCACTCACCGGTCGCGTCGAGCGGCATGAACTCGATGAAGCGCATGCCCACGCCGCGCTCACGACCGAACGCCGCGAGATCGACGACCTCGTCGTCGTTGACACCTCGGATCACGACCGCGTTCACCTTCACCGGATGCAGCCCCGCGTCGATCGCGGCGTCGATCCCCGCGATTACCCGGTCGAGCTCGTCGCGCCGGGTCAGCTCGAGGAACGTCTCGCGCCGGAGTGAATCGAGCGACACGTTGACCCGTTGCAGGCCGGCGTGGGCCAGATCGTGCGCGAGCTCGGGAAGGCGGACGCCGTTCGTCGTCATCGCCAGGTCGACGCCGAGCGGTGACAGCAGCTGGAACAGTCGGGGGAGGTGCGCGCGCACGGTCGGCTCGCCACCGGTGACCCGGATCGCCTCGAATCCGTAGCGCTCGACGCAGACCCGCGCGACGCGCGCCTGCTCCTCGTAGGTCAGGAGCGCCTCGCGCCCGAGCCAATGCATGCCCTCCTCCGGCATGCAGTAGGAGCAGCGGAAGTTGCAGCGGTCGGTGATGGAGATGCGCAGGTCCTTCACGCGCCGCGCGAACGGGTCGATCAGGGGCGTCCGGGAGGAAACGGGGATGGGCAGGCGCCTCCGCATTCCCCACAGCCTATGCGCCGCCTCGCCGCGCCCCGCCTGTCACTCTATGTGGCAGAATCGCCACCAGGTAACCACGGAGAGTTGACATCTGCTACTCCGAGTGGTTTACTGATCACACTCCGACACCAACACCACGGTGCGGAGGCGAGACAACCGAAACTCCTCTCGGGGAGGCGTCGATCCGCAGGCCGTAACTGGTCGCTTGGGCTTGCGGGGAGCCAGGCGAAACCGGCCCCAGCCAACTGGGTGCCGGTTGTTTTCGTCTCTGGACCCGAACCGCCCGAGAGGACACCAGCCGTATGCCTCGCAGCGACCGATCCGTTCCCCGGCGCCGCCGCCAGTTCGGCGCGGTGGCCGAGGGCGTCGCGCTCCTGGCCTTCACGGCCGCGATCGCGGTTCCCGCTGCGCTCGCCGGCGCCTCCTCCTTCGGCGGACGCCCGGTGTCGGCACCGACCGACCGGGTCGTCGTCTGCGACTCCGGGATCGTGCACCAGGGCGACGTGTCGACCTCGTCGCTCGTCGTGGTGCGCGTTCCCGACGGCGCCGCGCCGACCGTACCGTCCGGCTGCACGGAGGGCTGAGCCGGGACCGGATCGCTCCCCATTCGCCGCTTTCCAGCTCCGGCCTTCTTGGGGCGGGCCGGAGCGCTCGGACAGTGGGTGGGGGCAAAAGAGGGCAGTGGTCGGGAGTGGGAGTTCCCGGCCACTGCCCGCACCTCTCAGGTCGGATCCGCCCGGCGGCGGGATATGTGCCTCCCGGGCGCGAATCCTCCGTGCCGACCCTCGCTTCGCTTCGGTGCCGCGGCGGTTAGTGATCCGCCGGGGCGTCGAGGAGCATGACGGTGAGGGGCGCGCCCTCGGGGATGCCGTCGCCGTCGGGGACGAGCGCGAGACCGTTGGCCGCCGCGGTGGCGGACAGGACGTTGCTCTCCTGGGCGCCGGTGCTGGAGGCGACGTAGCCCTCGCCGCTCCAGCGCACGCGGACGCGGTCGAGGTGGAGCTTGCCGTCGGGACGGCGGCGGAAGTCGTGCTCGGCGCGCGCGAGGACCTCGGGGCGGAACCGGTACGGGTGGCCCATCATCTGCAGCAGCGCGGGGCGTGCGAACAGCTCGAAGCTCACGAGGGACGACACCGGGTTCCCCGGCAGACCGAACACCGGCGTGCCCTCGACGACGCCGAACGCGAGCGGCTTGGCCGGCTTGATCGCAACCTGCCGCCACTCGAGGGCGCCGAAGCGGTCGAGTGCCGCCTTCACGTAGTCGTAGTCGCCGACCGACACGCCGCCGCTCGTGATCACCGCGTCGCACCGTGCGAACGCGTCCTCCAAGGTCGCGACGATGTGCGCCTCGTCGTCGCGCGCGATGCCGAGGTCGACCGGCTCGACGTCGGCGTCGCGCAACAGGGCGAGCAGCATCGGCCGGTTCGAGTCACGGATCTGGCCCGGGGTCAGCGGGCCCGACTCGACGAGCTCGTCGCCCGTCGACAGCACGCCCACGCGCGGTCGAGGATGGACCTGCACCGTCGACACGCCGATGCTCGCGAGCAGGCCCACGTGGGCCGGGCGCAGCACGGTCCCGGCGGGGAAGGCGCGCTGGCCGGCCTGCAGGTCGCCGCCCGCCGGACGCACGTGGTCGCCGATGGACGCCTCGTGCTCGACGACGACACCGTCGTCGCCGTCGCGGCGCGTCCGTTCGACCATCACGATCGCGTCGGCACCCTCGGGGACGGGCGCGCCCGTCATGATGCGGATCGCCTCGCCGGCTCCGACCGGAACCGTCGGTGGGTGCCCGGCCGGCAGTTCGCCGACGACGCGGAGGCGTACGCCCGCTCCCGGCCCAGCCCCCGCGGTGTCGGCGGCCCGCACGGCGTAGCCGTCCATCGCGGTGTTCGCGAACGGCGGGACGGCCTCGGCGGTGGCGACGGCCGCGGCCAGCGCGAGACCCAGCGCGTCGCGGCTCGGCCAGTCGATGGGCGCGAGCGGCTCGACGGTGTCGAGGATCTCGCGGCGGACGTCCTCCAGCGGGATCAGGGCCATGCCGGCTTCCTACCCGAGGCCACGCTCGCGCACGAGCTCGACGAGGAACTTCGCCAGCTCCGGCCCCAGGTCGGGCCGGTCGAGCGCGAGCTCGATGTTCGCCCGCAGGAAGTCGACCTTCTTGCCGATGTCGTAGCGGCCCTGCGAGAACACCACACCGTGCACCGGATACTCGCCGAGCAGCATCCCGATCGCGTCGGTCAGCTGGAGCTCGCCGCCGACACCAGGCTGGATGCGGTCGAGCGCGTCGAAGATCTCCGGTCCGAACACGTAGCGGCCGATGACCGCGAGGTTCGACGGCGCGACCTCGGGCTTCGGCTTCTCGACGATCGAACGCACCCAGCGGACGTCGTCGTGCACGACGTCGGCCTCCGCGCATCCGTAGGCCGAGATCTCCTCGGGTTCGACCTCCATCAGCGCCAGCACCGACCCACCACGCTCGGCTCGGACGTCGAGCATGCGGCGCAAGAGCCGCGCGTCGTCGACCATGATGTCGTCACCGAGCATGACCGCGAACGCCTGGTCGCCGACGTGCTCGCGTGCGAAGGAGACCGCGTGACCGAGTCCCTTCGGATCTCTCTGGCGGATGTAGTGCATGTCGGCGAGCTCGGTCGCCGCCTGCACCTCCACGAGGAGGTCGTGCTTGCCGTCCTGCTCCAGGTAGAACTCGAGCTCGAAGTTGCGGTCGAAGTGGTCCTCGATCGCGCGCTTGCCGCGGCCCGTGATCACCAGGACGTCCGACAACCCGGCGCGGACGGCTTCCTCGACCACGTACTGGATCGACGGCTTGTCGACGACCGGGAGCATCTCCTTCGGCTGGCTCTTCGTCGCGGGGAGGAACCGGGTGCCCAACCCGGCGGCGGGGATGACGGCCTTCGTGACCCTGTCCGCGGATGAGGTGCTCACGCCGCGACGCTACCCCCGCCGTCGGCCGATCCCCCGAGACGGTGCTCCTCGCCGCGGATCAGGCGCCGCAGGTTGGAGAGGTGGCGCGCGATGACGAGCAGACCGAGCCCCGACGCGACCGCGATGTCACCCCACGACGAACCACGCACCGCGACCACCGTCGGGAAGAGGACCGCGCACACGAGGGACGCGATCGACGCCCGGCGCAGGCCGCGCGCGATGACGAACCACACGACGCCGAGCACCAGGATCACGAGCGGGAACACGACCGCGACCGCGCCCGCCGCGGTGGCGACGCCCCGCCCTCCCTTGAAGCGGCGCGTCACCGGGAAGACGTGGCCGAGCACCGCGGCGACGCCGAGGATGTACGCCCCGCGGTGGCCGTCGAGCGCGCTCCCGGCGCCCGCCGCCGCCGCGCCCTTGCCGATGTCGGCGAGCAGGACCACGAGGCCGAGCCGCCAGCCGAGGAGCCGGGTCGTGTTCGACGCGCCCGGGTTGCCGGACCCGGCCGACAGGATGTCGATCCCGCGGGTCCGGGCGACGAGCGCGGCGCTCGGGAAGGTGCCCACGAGATAGGCCACCGGGATCAGGCAGAGGACGACGACCATGGCGGCGCCCATTGTCGGCCATCCGCCGCCTCCGTCGCATCATGGTCGCCCGGGAAGCGTCGGGCCCTCCGGTGCGTTATCCTTAGCAGTCGGCAGGTTCGAGTGCTAAGCGCTTCGGGCCTTCCACGCGTCCGAGGCAAGGGGTCCACGATGCCCACCTACCGCTACCGCTGCGCCAAGTGCGGTGACGAGCTCGAGGTCTGGCAGTCCTTCTCCGAGAAGCCGCTGTCGCGCCACAACGGCGGCTGCGGTGGCAAGCTGGCGAAGGTGCTGAGCCCGGCAGGCATCGTCCTGAAGGGTTCGGGCTTCTACAAGACCGACAACCGCAAGTCGGGCGGCAGCTCCGACTCGGGCGGCGGCTCCGAGAAGAAGTCGGGCGACTCGTCCTCCCCCTCCACCGGATCCAACGGCACGAAGCCGTCGGGCGACTCCTCCAAGGGCACCAGCAAGGCAACCTCGGCGACCGGTTCCTGACCGGCGGTCGGCCACCCCGACCGGCCCGCTTCCCCGCCACTTCCCCCGGCTCCCGGCGTGCGCGCCGCCGCGCGGACGCCTCGACCCCTCGGGGGACCGCATGCTCCACCGCTCACCTCGCGCGCTGCTCCTCTGGGCGGCGGCGGCCGTCGTCGCGGTCGGGACCGGCGCGGTCGTCGCCGCCGACCTGGCGGCGCTGCACCGGCGTGCCCACGAGCTCGGCCCCGAGCTCCACGCCGTCGTCGCCCGCCACGACCTCGCGATGGGCGTGACGGTCACGCCCGACGACCTCTCCACCCGCGCCGTCCACCGCTCCCAGCTGCCGGCGGGCGTCCTGACCTCGACCGCGGGCGCGCTGGGGCGGGTGATCGTGACCCCGGTGCTGCGCGGCGGCTACGTGACCGATCGTAACCTGGCGCCCCGCCGCCGCACCGGGACCGACGGCGCGCTGCCGGCCGGCACCCGCGCCTTCCGCCTCGTCGTCGACGACGCGCTGCGCCCGCGCCCGGGCGCGGCCGTCGACGTGCTCGCGACGGATGGTCGCGCCGGCGCCGACGCGATCGGCGACGGGTCCGCGCCCGCGTCGTCCGCCCGGGTCGTGGCCGGCGGCGTGCTGGTGCTGGCGACCGATGACGCCGGCCGCTCCGCCGGCGGCGGCCCCGCGCTCGGTGTCACGCTCCTCGTCACGCCCCGCCAGGCGCGCGACCTCGCGGCAGCCGCCGCGACCGGGACGGTCGCGCTCGCGCTCGACCCGCCGGAGGACGCCCGTGTCCCCGCGCCGTCGTGACCGGCCGTTACCCTCCTGCTCCGTGCGACCGGTCGAGCTCGTCATCTTCGACTACGGCGGCGTCATCTCGGTCCGCCTCCTCGACGGCATCGAACGCTTCGAGGAGGCGATGGGCTACCCGCCCGGCTCTGTCACGCGTCTCATGTTCGGGGACTCCCAGTCGCACCTCGGCGCCGACCCCGACGGCGGCGGCGACCCGTGCGACGGCGACCCTGCTGACGGCCGCCTGCACGACTTCCACCTGCTCGAGATGGGCCGTCTCGGGCTCGCCGAGTACATGACGCGGCTGGTGGAGCGCGCGCCCGCGGTGCTGGGCCGGCCCCTCGACGTCGAGGCGTACCGCGAGTTCACCGGGAGCACCTCGGTGAGCATCCACTGGGCGGTGGTCCACCGCATCCGCAGCCTGCACGACGCGGGCGTCGGGCTCGCGCTGCTGACGAACAACGTCCGGGAGTTCGGCGACACGTGGCGGAGGACGTTCCCCGTCGATCTCTTCCCGGTCGTCGTCGACTCGAGCGAGGTCGGCATGCGCAAGCCCGACCCGCGCATCTACCGGCTGACGTGCGACCTCGCGGGCGCCGACCCCGAAGCGGCCGTCTTCCTCGACGACAACGCCGACAACGTCACCGCCGCCGAGCGCCTCGGCATCGAGACGGTCCACGTCGGCGCCGACCCGTTCGCGGCCCTCGCCGAGCTCGACGCCCTCCTCGCCCGCCGCGGCGTCAAGCCCCGATGAGGCGCACGCTCCGCTGATCCGGCTCACTGCGCCGGCCCCGGCTCACGCTCCGGGCGGCGCGGGCGCTCAGCTTCCGCTGAGGGTCATCTCGCCGAGGACGACGGTCATCCCGGCCGCGCCGCCCGGGAGCCAGGTGAGGTCGCTGCCGACCTCGGCGACCTCCTGGAGCATGCGGGGCAGGGTGGACGCGATCGTGACCTCGCGGACGGGCTCGGCCAGGGCGCCGCCGCGCACCATCAGTCCTTCGGCGCCCACGGAGAAGTCGCCGCTGACAGGGTTCGTGCCGGAATGGAGGCCGCTCACCGACTGGACGTAGAGCGTCCGGTCGGCGCCGGCCACGATCTCGTCGGGCGTCCGGGTGCCGGGAGTGAGGGCGAGGGCCCGGGCGCCGACGCCGGGCGTCGACTTCACCCCGCGCACCGCCGATCCCGTGGTGCCGGAGCCCGAACGGCGGCCTGTGTACACGTTGTGCAGGAAGCCCCGGAGCACCCCCGCGTCGACCAGGACCGTCCGGCGCGTCGGCACGCCCTCGGAGTCGTGCGTCGACGCACCGAACGCGTCGGCGACGGTCGGATCGTCGACGAGCGTCACCCCGGGCGCCGCGACGACCTCGCCCGCGCGGTCGACGAACATCGACCGGCCCTTCAGCACGGACTCGCCGCTCAGGGCGGAGCCGAGGATCGCCAGCAACGACCGGGTCACCAGCGGATCGAGGATCACCGGGAGCCGCTCCGACTTCGGCTGCGTCGCGCCCAGCATGCGCACCGCGCGCTCCACCGCGTCGCGCGCCGCCACCTCGAGGTCGAGATCGGCGAACGTCCGCCCCGCCGAGAAGCCGTAGCCCGTCTGCGTCGCCGCGCCGTCGCCCGCCAGCGCGACCGAGGCGCACGAGCTCGTCGTGCGCCGTGTGACGGCCTCGACTCCGAGCGAGTTCGCGACCGCGGTCTCGATCGCGGCGTCCCCGTACGACGCCGCCTCGACACCCCGGACGCGCGGATCGCCGGCTCGTGTCGCCCGCTCGAGCTCGAGGGTCAGCGTGACCTTGTCGTCGGTCGGCACCGTGAGGAGGTCGTCGCGGAAGAGATCGAGGTCGGGCGCCGCGACCGCGGCGACGTCGTCCGGAGTCGCAAGGGCTTGCCACTCGTCGGGTGCACCGAACGCGGCGTTGTCGCGCGCCTCGGCGAGCGTGTCGGCGACGACGTCGGGTTCGAGCGAGCCGGCCCACGCGTACCCCTGGCGGCCGTCGACGAGCACGCGCACGCCGACCCCGTCGACCTCCGCGACCGACAGCGACTCCACCTCACCACCGAAGACCTTCACCTCGGTGTCGACCGAGTGGGCCACGTACGCCTCGATCTGCTCACCCGCGCCGGCGCGACACGCGATCCCCCGCGCGACCTCGAGCAGCGCGTCGGCCCGCGTCACCCCGCTCACTGCTCGCTCACTGCTCGGTCACTGGGCGGTCCCGCCGACGGTCAGCTCGGCGACGCGCAGCGTCGGCTGACCGGACGAGACCGGGACACCCTGACCGTCCTTGCCGCACGTACCGGCCCACGTGTCGAAGTCGGAGCCGACCGCGTCGACCCGGCGCAGGACCTCGGGGCCGTTCCCGATGAGCTGCGCGGCGCGGACGGGCTCCGTGATCTCGCCGTTCTCGATCAGGTAGGCCTCGGTGACGCCGAACACGAAGTCCCCGGTCGCGGTGTTCACCTGCCCGCCGCCGAGCGCGACGCAGTAGAGCCCGTGCGCCGTGCGGCCGATGATGTCGTCGGGATCCTCGTCACCCTCGAGGAGATAGGTGTTCGTCATCCGTACCATCGGGAGGTGCTGGTAGGTCTCGCGCCGGCCGTTGCCGCTGCTGGCACGACCTTCCTTGCGGGCCCGGACGAGGTCCCACATGTAGTCGGTCAGCACGCCGTTCTCGATGAGGACGTTGCGACGCGCCGCCGCGCCCTCGTCGTCGATCGCGTACGCACCCCATTCGCGCGCGAACGTGCCATCGTCGACGAGTGTCACGAGCGGGGACGCGACCTGCTCGCCCCGCCGGCCCCGGAACACCGACGCGTCGCGCGCGACGAGATCGGCCTCGAGGCCGTGGCCGCACGCCTCGTGGAACAGCACGCCGCCCGCGCCGCGCTTCAGGACCACGGGCAGCTTCCCCGACGGCGCCGGGCGAGCCTGGAGCATCGCCAGTGCGCGGTCGGCGGCCGTGTGCGCGACCGACTCCGGGTCGATGTCGTCGAAGAGCTCGAAGCCGATCGTGCGGCCGGGCGCCTCGAGGCCCGTCTGCATGCCGGTGTCGCCGGCCGCGACGCACTGCACCATGAACCGCGTGCGCACCTGGTCGTCCTCGGCCAAAACCCCGTCGGAGTTGGCGACGAGGATGCGCCGGTGCGAGTCCGCGTAGGCCGCGCTGACCTGACGGATCGAACCGGAACGCGACCGAGCGGCCGCGTCGGCGCGCTCGAGGACCTCGACCTTGCGCGCCTTGTCGACGGTCTCGGGCATGACGAGCACGTCGTGGGGCGGCTGCGTGGGCCGGCGCTCCAGCGCCACGACGCGGGTCTGCCCGTCGCCGCCGCGGGCCGCAGCCGCCGCCGCGTCGGCGGCCGCGAGCAACCCGCGCTCCGACAGGTCGGCCGTGTGGGCGTACCCGGTCGTCTCGCCCCGGACGACGCGGATCCCGGCGCCGCGCTCGCGTCCCGAGACGAGCTCCTCCACGCGCCCGTCGTCGAGGCGCGCCGTCGTCGCCCGCCGGTCCTCGGCGAACACCTCGGCGAAGTCGCCGCCGCCGCGCAGCGCCGCGGCGAGGGTCCGCTCGAGGACGTCGGCTTCGATCACGTCACGTTCCTACCACCCCTCGGGGGCCGGGTATTCCCTCCGACGACGCCGCGCGCCCGAGTGCTGAATAGGCTCGTACGCCGTGCCGTTGCAACCGGGGCTGTGTGCCGTCGTCTCACTCGACGTCGAGCCGGGCGACACCGCGCTCGCGCTGGAGACCGGCGACGTTCCCGTCCTGGCGACGCCGCGCCTCATCCGGCTGGCCGAGCAGGCGACCCTGCGGGCCGTCGAGGGTCACCTCGCCGCCGGCACCACCACGGTCGGGTACCGGGTCCAGGTCGACCACCTCGCGCCCGTCCCCGTCGGCGACCGGGTCAACGCCGAAGCGACGCTCGAATCGGTCGAGGGTCGCCGCCTCACGTTCCGCGTGTCCCTGACGGATGCTCGCGGCCTCGTCGGTGCCGGCCGCATCACCCGCGTCGTCGTCGAGCGCGACCGCTTCATGGAGCGCGCGTCCGGCGTGTGACCCGGCGCCCTCCCGCGATTGTTCCTTTTTCTGCCCTGAGCGCAGGTTTTCCAACAGACGCGGAGGTGCTAGGCGAGGTTGCTGGTGCGGGGGTAGGTGTCGTCGGGGTCGGTGAGGACGTTGACGAGCGCGGGGCCGTCGTAGGCGAGCGCCCGGTCGAGTGCGGGGCCGAGCTCCTCGGGATGGGCGACGAGCTCGCCGTGGCACCCGAGGTCCTCGGCCACCTTGTCGTAGCGCGTCCCGGGCGCGAGGTCGCAGATCACGTCGTAGCCGTAGAGCTTGACCATCGGGTGCTTCTCGAGCCCCCAGATCCCGTTGTTGCCGACGACGAGGGTCACGTTCGAGCCGTGACGGGCGAGCGTGTCGAGGTCGCCGATCGAGAACCCGATCGCACCGTCGCCGAGCAGCGCGACCACCTGGCGCGACGGCGCGGCGAACGCGGCGCCGAGCGCGTACCCGAGCCCGAGCCCCAGACAGCCGTACGGTCCGGGGCCGAGGAACGCGCCCGGCACGAAGGTGTCGACGTACTTCCCCGCATAGGAGACGAAGTCGCCGCCGTCACCGACCACGATCGCGTCGCGCTCGAGACGTGAACGCAGCTCGCCGTACACGCGCATGGGCGCGACCGGATCGGCTTCCGACGTGAGCCCGGCGACCTCGGCGGCGCGGCGGGCGTCCTCCTCGTCGCGCAGGCGAGCGACCCAGTCGGCCCGTTCGGTGCGCGCCGCGACCGTCCCGGCGCGGGAGGCCGCGTCGGCGAGTGCCGCGAACATCGCCTTGAGGTCGCCGGCCGCCGACGCCGCGAGCTCGACGTTGGACGCGACCCCTTCCGGGCTGTCGGCGAGGTGCACGACGGCGGCATCGCCGAACCGGCCGAAACCGAGCCGGAAGTCGAGCGGGGTCCCGGCCACCACGACCAGGTCGGCGCCGCCGAAGGCCGTGGCCCGGGTACGGGCGAACGCGAGGGCGTGGTCGGCCGGCAGCACGCCCCGCCCCATGTCGTTCGCGAACGCCGGGACGGCGAGCGCCTCCACGAAGGTGCGCACCTCGGCCTCGGCGCCCGCCCAGTAGACGTCGCCGCCCACCATCAGGACCGGTCGCCGGGCCGTCGCCACGAGGTCGGCCACCCGGGCGACCGCGTCCGGGTCGGGGGCGGCGCCGGCCAGGGCGGCCCCGCTCGGGGGGCCCGGCACCTCGGGCTCGACCGGGTCCCAACCGTCGAGCGGAACGTCGAGGAACGTCGGACCGCGGTGCGGCGTGCGGGCGGCGACGAGCGCGGCGTCGAACGCGGCCGCGAGCCGCGCCGGCTCGAGACAGGTCGCGGCGTGCTTCGTGACCGGCGCGACGAGCGGCACGTGGTCGAGCTCCTGGAGCGACCCCTGGCCCCAGCGCGCCTGCGGGGCACGGCCACCGACGACGAAGAGGGGCGAGCCGTTCAGCCACGCCGTCGTGATCGCGCTCATCCCGTTGGTGACGCCGGGGCCCGCGGTGAGCGCGGCGACCCCCACGCGGCGGGTCACCTTCGCCCATGCCTCCGCCGCGAACGTGGCCGTCTGCTCGTGGCGGGTGTCGACGAGGCGGATCCCCTCCCGGACGCAGCCGTCGTACAGCGGCCACACGTGGCCGCCGTTGAGCGAGAAGACGGTGTCGACGCCGTGGACGGCCAGGGTGCGCGCCGCGACGACACCCCCGGTCACCGTCGGGGCGGTCTCGGTGCTCACGACACTCCCATCCGGAACTCCTCCACCACGCTCCCACATCCGGTCTCGCACCGCGGCCGGCGCGCAGGCCGGTCGGCGGTTGACGAGCAACCGCCGCTGGCCGGCCCGTAATCTAAGGGGATGGCGCTCCCGGAGACCGGCCCGACGCGCCGCAACGCCAGGCGTCTCTGGTTGCGGATGGGCGTGAGCGCCGTGCTCCTGGCCGTCCTCGTCGTCAAGATCAGCTCCGAGCACATCGTCCCCTCGCACCCGACGGCGGGGACGCTCGCGTTCCTCGTCGCCGGGCTGCTCCTGATGGCCGGCAGCTTCGTGCTCGCGGCGTGGCGCTGGCAGCTGGTGCTCGCCGTCTTCGGCGCCCACGTCCCGCTCCGCACGCTCTTCAAGCACTACCTCGCCGGGCAGTTCGTCGGGAACGTCCTCCCGTCGACGATCGGCGGCGACGTGCTGCGCATCACGCGGTCGAGCAAGGACGTGGGCGCCCGTGACGTCGCCTTCGCGTCCGTCGTGCTCGAACGACTCACGGGGTTCGTCGCGCTCCCGCTGCTGACCGTGGTCGGCTTCGTCGCCCGGCCCGACCTGCTCCACGGACGTGCCTGGCTGGCCGTGGTCATCGCGGGCTCGACCGTCGGCGTCCTGTTCGTGATCATGCTCCTCGCTGCCAGCCCCCGGCTGGCCGGCCGCTTCGCGGAGCACGAGAACTGGATGCGCTACGTCGGCATCGTGCACGTCGGGGTCGACCGGCTCCGGCGCGACCCGCGCGACGCGTGCGCGGCGCTCTTCGCGGCGATCTCGTACCAGGTCGCCGTGATCGCGGCCGTCTACTGCGCCGTCCACGTGATCGGGCTCCGCATCCCGAACGGCGCCGTCCTCGCGTTCGTGCCCGCGGTCGCCATCGCGCAGGTCCTGCCGATCAGCGTGGGCGGGCTCGGCGTCCGGGAGGGCCTCCTCGCATTCTTCTTCCACGCGCTGGGCGTGCCGACG
>DASRHL010000334.1:0-9263 GCA_035650535.1 Acidimicrobiia bacterium | reverse complement strand
GAAGGTCGTCAACCCGAACTCCGGGGGGTAGCGCGTGGGCGGGTCCGGTCGGGTCGTGGTCGTCGGGCTCGGGCCGGCCGGAGCCGATCTCCTCCTGCCCGCGGCGCGCGTCGCCCTCGAACGCGCCACTGTCCGTTTCGTCCGCACGGCGAGGCACCCCTGCGTCGCGGAACTCCGGACCGGCGGCATCACGTTCGAGTCGTTCGACGAACGGTACGAGTCCGGTGCCGATCTCGACGCCGTGTACGACGGCATCGTCGAGACGCTGGTCGAGCGGGCCGCGCACGACGGCGAGGTCCTGTACGCGGTTCCGGGCAGTCCCGCCGTCGCTGAACGGACGGTCGCGCTGCTGCACGAGCGCGCCCGCCGCGCGGAGGTCGAGGTCGTGGTCGTGCCCGGCCTGTCGTTCGCCGAGCTCGCGTGGGCCCGGCTGGGCGTCGACCCGCTGGCGGGCGCGCGCGTCGTCGACGGACGCGACTTCTCGGTCGACGCGCTCACCGACGCCGGGCCGCTGCTGATCGCGCAGTGCGACAACCCACTCGTGCTGTCGGACGTGAAGCTCCAACTCCTCGAGCGCCTCGCCGCCGACGCGCCGGTCGTCGTGCTGCAGCGGATCGGCCTCCCCGACGAGCGCGTCGCGACGGTCGCGCTCGCGGAGCTCGACCGCGAGATCGAGCCCGACCACCTGACGGCCCTCTTCGTGGACGCCCCGGTGATGTCGGCGGCCGCCGAGGTCACCCGGCTGCTGCACCTCGCCCGCCGGCTGCGCCGGCCCGGCGGGTGCCCGTGGGACGCCGAGCAGACCCATCACTCGCTCGCCCGCTACCTGCTGGAGGAGGCCTACGAGGTCGTCGAGGTGCTCGAGCTGCTTCCGGCCGAGGCCCCCGTCGGCGCCGCCGGCGACCCCGAGTACGCGGCCCTGGTCGACGAGCTGGGGGACCTGCTGTACCAGATCGTCTTCCACGTGATCCTCGCCGAGGAGGCCGGCGCGTTCACCATGGCCGACGTCGCGCGCGGCATCCACGACAAGCTCGTCCGCCGCCATCCGCACGTGTTCGGCGACGCGTCGGCGGGCAGCGGCGCCGACGTCGTGCGGAACTGGGAGCAGATCAAGAAGGAGGAGAAGGGCCACGACTCCCTCGTCGCCGGGCTCACGCCCGGCCTGCCGTCGCTCCTCTACACCCACAAGCTGTACCGCAAGGCCGCGTCCGCCGGGCTCGACCCCGGCGGCCTCGACGCGTCCCTCGCGCGGGTGCGCGCCGCCGCCGGCGCGTTGGCCGACGCCGGCGCCGACGACGATTCGACCGGTGGGTTCGAAGCCGCGCTCGGCGAGCTGCTCGCCGCGGCGGTCGCGCTGTCGCGGACACGCGGCGTCGACGCCGAGTCCGCGTTGCGAGGTTGGGCCGGGCGTTTCCGGGAGCACTTCGAGCGCTTCGAGACGCTGGCGCGCGAGCGGGGTCTCGATCTGGGCACCCTCGACGCCACGGCCGCCGCCGCCCTCTGGCAGGAAACCGACTAGATGTCCGGTGACGCCGTCCGCAAGCTGACGGCCGCATCGGGCCTGACGGCGACCGCCCTCATCGTGGTCGGCGCGGCCCTCCTTCCCGGCGACGTCCCCGGGTTCGACGCGACGCCGGAACAGGTCGTCAGGTGGACGCTCGACGACCGCCGGACCCTGCTCGTCGCGTCCGTGCTCGTCGCCGTCGGCTTCGCGCTGCTGATCGCGTTCTACGCGGGGTTGCGGTCGTTGCTCAGCCGGGCCGAGGGCGCGCCCGCGCTGCTGTCGACCATCGGGTACGGGGCGTTCCTCGTCGTGGTCGCCATGGGCCTCGTCGCCGTGGGTGTGCTGCAGACGCAGACGTTCGTGGCGCTCGACGGCGATCCCGCCACCGTGAAGGTGTTGCACGAGGCGCGCCTGATCGTCACGAACCTCTCGGACATCCCGACGATCCTCTCCGCGGCCGCGATCGGGATCGTCATGTTGCGGACGCGCTTTCCCGCACGCTGGGCGGGGTGGCTGAGCATCTCGGTCGCGGTCGCGCACGCCCTCGGCGTGATCGCGCTGGCCCGTACCGGCTTCTTCTCGCCGACCGGCGGCAGCACGCTCGTCGGGCCGGTGGTGATCCTCGTATGGTTCGTCGCCGTGTCGTTGCGGCTCCTCAGCGTGCCGAGGCACGTTCGCGTGTGAGAATCGGCGCATGCTCGCCGCCTTCTCGATCACGCCGCTCGGTGTGGGTGACTCGGTCAGCGGTCCCGTGGCCGCGGCCGTCCGGCTCGTCCGCGAGAGCGGCCTGCCCAACGAGACGAACGCGATGTTCACGAACGTCGAGGGCGAATGGGACGAGGTGATGGCGCTGCTGAAGTCGTGCGTCATGGCCGTCGCCGAATCGGCACCGCGCGTGAGCGTCGTCGTGAAGCTCGACTACCGACCCGGCGTCCACGACGCGTTGCACTCGAAGGTCGACGCGGTCGAGGCGCGCCTCGCCGAGCAGCTCGAGGAGTGACCCCCATGCTGGATCACGTGTCCATCCAGTGCACCGACGTCGGCGCCGTCCGCGTCTTCTACGACGCGGTGCTCGCGCCGCTCGGCGGCGGGCGGGTCATGGACTTCGGGGACGTCGTGGGGTACGGCGTCGGGGGGAAGCCGTCCTTCTGGATCGGGCCGGTCGCGTCGCCGGGTCCGAACCGCGAGGTGCACCTCGCGTTCGTCGCGCCCGATCGGGGCGCGGTCCGGGCGTTCTTCGACGCCGCGGTCGCGACCGGCGCCGAGGTGCTCCACGAACCGCGCCTGTGGCCCGAGTACCACGACTCGTACTACGGCGCGTTCGTGCGTGATCCAGGCGGGAACAACGTCGAGGCCGTCTGTCACAGACCCGAAGCTTGAGCCCCGGAGTACCTGACCGGGCCGTTCGGGGAGTTTGTCAACGATCCCGCGATGCCCTCGACGCCCTGCTCCCGGGCGGGTTCGCGGGTTTCGTCCCGGGTTCGGGCCGGGTACCGCGTCTATAGTCCCGGCGGGGGTCCCCCGGGCAGGGGGGCGGGACTGGTCAGAGCGCCCGGGCGGGTGCTGCTACCCGGAGGCAGGAAAGGTGACCCCCGACATCTCCCCGTTCCGTCGTCTGTCGTTGCTGTGGGCGCTCCGCCGGTACCTGGAGCGCAACGAGCGCATCGTCGCGGATGGTCCGGTTCGCGACCTCGACATTTACCGCAACGCGTACGTGGTCGTGACGCCGACCCGGCTGCTGCTCTGCTACTCGAGCGACAGTGACACCGTCTACACGGTCCGCTTCGGCGACGTGCAGAAGTGCCTGCACCGCCGCGGCGCCGTCAAGCTGACGGCCCGGGCGCCCGGGATGCTCGACCCGGACGAGGCGTACGAGCTCACGATCGAGTACGGCACGCAGCGCGCGCTGGAGCTCGCGATCATCGACGGGCTGCAGCGGCACTCGCCGCTGTTCCGGTTCGGCGAGACCACCGCCGAGCGGTTCCAGCGCGCCGCGAAGGTGCCGGTTGCGCAGTGGTTGACCTGCCCGGCCTGCGTCGGCGAGCTCGACCAGCGCGTCGAGCACGCGGCCCACTGCTCGCGATGCGGCCGCTACTTCGCGGACGCGTCGCTCAAGCCCGTCGTCGGCGACACCAACGGCGAGTCCGGGCGGCTCGTCGGCGTCGAGGCGCGGGGGAGCGACATGTCGGGCGTGTTCGGCGTGGTACGTCCGTTCGTGCTCCGGGAGGCGCCCGAGCGGGTCGAGGTCGTCGTCGACCACTCCCTCGACAAGGTCGAGCCCGGCGCCGTCCGGCGCGCCTGACGACTTCCGTGTTCTTGGCACGTTGAACGCCGAATAGCGACGTCCAGCGTGCCAAGAACGCGCCGGCCGGGCAGGATGGTGACATGGCGATCACCGGGATGCACGCGCTGCTCTACTCGAGTGAGCCGGAGAAGCTACGGGCCGTGCTGCGTGACGTGTTCGGCTGGCCCTTCGTCGACGCCCACGACGGCTGGCTGATCTTCCGGCTGCCGCCGGGGGAGGTCGGTGTGCACCCGGCAGACGCGCCGTCGCACGAGCTGTCGCTCATGTGTGACGACCTGACCGCGACGATGGCCGAGCTGGAAGGGAAGGGCATCGAGTTCGAGGGCGAGCCCGAGCCGGCCGGTTTCGGCGTGATGGTCACGATGAAGCTCCCGGGCGACGTGCGCATGACCCTCTACCAGCCCCGCCACCCGACCGCGATCTGACCCGTCATCCCGGCGACAGCACGGTCCACGTGCGGCCGCCGTCGGAGGTCGACACGAGGACCGGGTACGTGCATGCGGCCGGTGCTGTCGCGCCGCAATGCGGCACGTCCGCGAAGACGGTCGCCCAGCCGAACTCAGGTGTCACGAAGTCGAGCGTGTCGACCCTGGCCCACGCCGGCGAGGGGGTGACCTGGGTCCAGTGCTTCCCGGCGTCGCTCGTCGAATAGAGGCGCCCGCCCGGGTAGTAGGTCACGTCCCCGGGTGTCGACGGCGAGACCGGGAAGTCGGGATCCCCGGTGTATTGGCGTGCCCTCGGCGATGCCGGCGCCGACCGTGGCCTCCACGATTCCCCACCGTCATCCGTCGACAGGATCTCGACCTTCCGGGGTCCCCGCGGACGGTGGATCCAGGCGGCGACGACTCCGGCCGGGCCGAAGAACCGGGGCACGCCGTAGGTCACCGCGCCCCGGCTCTCGCGCAGAGGATGCGCGCGTGTCCAGGTGCGCCCGCCGTCGTCGGTGCGGAACAGCTCGCCGCCCGGGTTCGTGTAGCCACCGTTCGCGCCGAGGGCGTGGGGACCCGTGCGACCCCACCCGCGCCGCGTGTCGAGGTATCGGACCTGCCCGTTGAACGGAACCGGGCCAATCGTGGTCCAGTGCGCGCCCCCGTCGGAGCTCACGTACAACCGGCCACTCCCGGTTCCGTCGTCGGATCCGACGACGGACCAACCGTGGTCGTCGTCGACGAAGTCGATCGCGGTGAAGGACGGGCAGACGGCGTTGTCGCAGCGCGCGTCGGTCAGCCAGGTGCGGCCGCCGTCGGTCGTGCGGTAGTTGGTGATCGGATGGCTGTTGAGGGCCCACGACGTCCAGATGTGCTGCGGGTCGCGGGCGTCGATCGCGGTCATGTGCCCGATCGGGTCGTAGGTATCGGCGGGCGCGATGTTCCGCCAGTGCGCGCCGCCGTCGTCGGTCACGTACAGCCCGAGCCCGTTGACCGCGTAGCCCGCGCTCGGCGACCAGAGGTGCATCGCGCCGACCGCGGGTGTGTCGGGTGGGACGGCGGATATGGTCGTGGGCACCGTCGTCGTGTGGACGGAGCGTTCGCCACCGAGCAACGCGGCGACGATCAACGCGCCGGCGAGGAGCGCGACCGCGGCGACAGACGCGACTGCCCGCGACCGCTGCCGACGACGGCGGACGCGGCGCCGCAACACGTCGACGGGCGTCGGGGAGACCGGCCGGCGTTCGAGCAGCGGCCGAGCCAGCTCGCGCACGGCAGCGCCAGGACGGTCGGGCAGAGAAGGGTCAGGCATGATGATCCGCGACTTCGGGATCGGGTTCTGCGAGGAGGACCGCCAGCGTTCGGCGGGCATCTGCGAGCGTCGACGACACGGTGCTGCGCGAGATGCCCATGGCGCGCGCGATCTCGGCTTCGGTCAGGTCGGCTACGTAGCGCAGGACGACGGCCGTCCGTTGCCGCGGGGGCAGCTCGCGCACCACCGCCCAGGCCTCCCCGGCCGGGCCCGGGACCGTTGGGAGCGGCGGCGGCCGGCGGGCGAGGAGCCGTTGCTCCAACGCCGCCCGGCGCCGGCGGCGGTGGGCGACGTTGATCGCGACTCGATACGCGTACCCGGACGGCGCGTCCATCCGGCCGACCCGTGACCAGCGGGCGAGCGTGCGGGCGCAGGCCTCGTCGACGGCTTCCCGGGCGAGCTCGAGATCGCCCGTTGCGAGGAGTAGGGACGCGAGCAGGCGCGGGTGCTCGAGCTCGTACCAGCTTTCGAAGTCGAGCGCGTCGCCAGCCACCGCACCATCAAGTCACAGCCGGCGCCGTTCTGCCGGGTGCGGCGACGGCGATCCCGCTCTCCGTGAGGACGGCCACGATCGGGGCTGTGAAGGGCCCCAGCCCGTGGGCTGAAGTGACAGGATGGCGCGATGTCCGATCCGATCGAAGAGCTCAGGCGCGCCATCGACCAGACGGGGCGCATCGTGCGCGCAGTCACGGCCGACCAGCTCGACGCGCCGACGCCGTGCGCGGAGTGGACCGTGCGTGCGCTGCTCCAACACACGATCAACGTCATCGACCGCGTGACCGGCACGATCACGGGCGACACCGCGGAGCCCGTCGATCTGTCGAGCGATCTCGAGACCTTCGTTGCCGCGTACGACCGGTCCGCGGGGGCCTCCGCCGCGGCCTGGGGCGAGCCGGGCGTCCTCGACCGCGAGTTGGTGGGGCCATGGGGCCCGACGCCGGGCGAGCGGATCTGCCGGCTCAACCTCGCCGATACCGTCGTGCACGGTTGGGACGTCGCGCGCGCCACCGGCCAGTCGACGGCCGGCTTCGACCCCGAGCTCGCGGAAGCCGCGCTCGCGTTCATGCACCAGATGATGAAGCCCGAGTTCCGCGGCGGTCCTGCGTTCGGCCCCGAGGTGCCGGTCGCCGCCGACGCGCCCGCCTACGACCGTCTCGCCGGGTTCGCGGGTCGCACGCCGTAGCCCGGGTGGGTCGCCGTGTGATCGGCGTCAGCCGTCCACGGGTGGGGGGCCGGTGTAGACGGCGCGGGGCCGGAATCGCAGCCGGTGGCGGTACTCCTCCAGCGCGTGCGCGATCCAACCGGCCGATCGGGCGACGAGGTAGACGGCCTCACCGGCGTCGGGCACCATCTCGGCCTCCTCGGTGAAGGCCCCGAGGGCGAAGTCGACGTTGGGGTGGACGCCCCGGCGATCGGCGTAGCCGGTGATCACCGACATCGCGGCCCGCAGGTCCTTCGGGGGGCGCAGGAGGGCGATGGCGTCGAGCAGCGCGTCGCAGCGCGGGTCGGGGCCCTCGTACACGGGATGGCCCGTCCCGGGGACGGCGTTCGCCTGCCGGAGCCGTTCCGCGATCGCGGTCTCCGGGGGGACGCCGCTGCGCAACTCGGCGAGCAACGCCCGTACCGCACGCGACGCGCCGCCGTGGAGCGGCCCGCCCGCGGCCGACATCCCCGCGAGGACCACGAGGTAGGGATCGGCCCACGTCGACGCCGCGACCCGAGCGGCCAACGTCGACGCCGCGAGCTCGTGGTCGGCGAGGAGCACGAGGGCGTCGTCGAGCGCGTCGACCCGGGCGCGGGTCGGCGGCAGCGGCGACAGCTTGATCCACAGGCGCGCCGCGATGCTCGCGTCGAGCGGGGCTCGCTCCTGCTGGGATGGGAGCGCGTCGACGAGCGTCGCGACGAGCTGGCGCCCGTGTTCGACGACGGCGCCGGGGCTGCGGTCGTCGCGCAGCGCGTCGACGGCGCGCACCGCGGCCGCGACGACGTGCAGCCGGTCGGTGACACCCGCCGACGCCGGGAGCGCCCGCTGCGCTCTCGTCCCGACGCGGACGGCGTCGGCCGGCGCCACCCAAGTCGTCGGCCCCGAGAGCGTGCCCGTCCAGAGCAGGCTCGCGGTCCGCTCGTAGGTCTCCACCCGCGCCAGCGTGACGACGTCGTGACCTCGGAAGTACAGCCGGCCCGCGGGCTCCAGCCGCGTCAGCGCCGAGTCGACGACGACGTCCAGCCGTCCGGCACCGCGCCGCACGGGATCGCGCGCGGCCATGCGCTCGACGTCGCTGCGCAGGAAGCGGCTCGTACGCGAGCCCGGCACGCGCTCGCTCCGGATCAGGCCGCGGCTGACGTACGCGTACAGGGTCTCGCGCTTCACGCCGAGGCGTTCGGTGGCCTCGGGTGCCGTGAGCCAGGCGTCGGGCGGGGGGTCGGTCGTCATCCAGTCAATATATTGATTACTGATCAACGTTGACAGGCTGAGTGGCGACGGGCACGATCGCGACGGTTGAACGGACGACGACCCGGCCGGAGGCGGCCGGCAGAGGAGGAACGATGCCGACGGGACTGCTCGACGCGCCGCGCGGGCTGAAAGGGTTGATCGTCGCCGACACGAGCGTCGGTGACGTGCGGGGCGAGGAGGGCTTCTACCACTACCGCCAGTACGCGGCTCCCGAACTGGCCGCGACCCGCTCGTTCGAGGACGTGTGGTGGCTGCTGTTCGAAGGCGCTCTGCCGACGGCCGGGGAGCGGACGGCCTTCGCGGCGGAGATCGCTCACGCCCGGCAACTGCCGGACGCGCTCGTCGAGCTCCTGCCCGCGATCGCACGCGGCTCGCAGAGCCCGCTCGCAGGCGTGCGGACGGCGCTCTCGCACCTGACCGACGTCGAAGGGTTCCCCGCGATGCTCGACGTCGACCGAGCCCGGATCCGGGCCGACGTGATCCGCGTCTGTGCCACCGTCCCGGTGATCGCGGCGGCCCTCGACCGGCTGGCGCGCGGTCTCGAACCGGTCGTCGCGCACCCGGAGCTCGGGACGGCCGCCAACTACCTCTACATGATGAGCGGCGAGGTTCCCGACCCCGACCGCGCCCGTGCCATCGAGCAGTACCTGATCCTCGCGATCGACCACGGCTTCAACGCGTCGACGTTCACGGCCCGGGTTGTCACCAGTACGAAGGCCGACGTCGGCGCCGCCATCGTCGCCGCGCTGTCGGCGCTCTCCGGCCCGCTCCACGGCGGGTCGCCGAGCCGGGCACTGGAGTCGCTCGACGCGATCGGCACGCCCGACCGGGCCGAAGCGTGGGTTCGTGACGCCGTGTTGTCGGGCCAGCGCATCATGGGATTCGGCCACCCCGTGTACCGGACGGCCGATCCGCGGTCGGTCATGCTCCGGGGCGTCGCCGAACGGCTCGGTGGTCCGCTCGTCGAGTTCGCGACGCAGGTCGAGGCGACGATCGAGCGGACGCTCGCCGAGCTGAAGCCCGGGCGCGAGCTGCACACCAACATCGAGTACTACGCCGCGGTCGTGATGGAGCTCTGCGGGATCCCGCGCGCGATGTTCTCGCCGACGTTCGCGGTCAGTCGCGTCGTCGGCTGGGGCGCGCAGATCCTCGAGCAGGCCGAGGACACCGCGATCATCCGCCCGAGCGCGCGCTACGTCGGCCCGCCCGCACCCCAACCCGTTCCCGCCCCGTAGCCCGACACGCGCTCTTGGTCCGTT
>DASRHL010000333.1:0-5755 GCA_035650535.1 Acidimicrobiia bacterium | reverse complement strand
TCGGGCTGTCGAACTTCAAGCGTGACGAGATCGAGGCGTGCCGCCGGGCCTTCCGCGTCGACGTCGTCCAGTACGGGTGGAACATGTTCGACCGGCGCATGCAGCAGGAGATCTTCCCGTACTGCGCCGAGCAGGGCATCGGCGTGATGGCGTATGGCTCCCTCGCCTACGGGCTGCTCACCGGGACGTTCACCGAGGACATGGACTTCGGCTCGGAGGACTGGCGGGCCCGCCAGGGGAAGATGGGCTCGATCCGGCTGTTCGACACCCTGTTCGGCCCCGAGACGTTCCCGCGCAACGTCCGCGCCGTCGAGGAGCTGAAGGGTCTCGCCGCGAAGTACGGCCGCAGCCTCCCCCAGTTCGCGCTGCGCTGGACGACGTCGAACCCCGTCATCAGCACCGCGCTCGTGGGCTGCCGGACGGTCGCCGAGGTGGAGGACAACGTCGGCGCGATCGGTTGGTCGATCAGCGCCGACGACCTCGCCGAGATCGACGCCATCTTCGAGCGCCACGGCGTCGACACGGTGCCCGACTACTGGATCGAGGACGCGTGAGCGGCGAGCTCGCGGGCAGGGTCGCGATCGTCACGGGCGGCGCCAACGGCATCGGTCGCGCCACGGTCGAGCGCTTCGTCGAGGAGGGCGCCCGGGTGGTGATCGCCGACCTCGACGCCGCCGCGGCCGGAGAGCTCGTCGGGCGGCTCGGGACGGCTGTCGCCTTCAAGGCGACCGACGTGTCCGATGCCGAGCAGGTGCAGGACCTGGTCGACTTCACGGTCGCGCACTTCGGCGGGCTCCACGTCATGTTCAACAACGCGGGGATCGCCAGCGCGCAGAGCCGCTTCCTCGACGACGAGCTGGAGGACTTCGGTCGTGTCGCCGGGGTCAACCTCTTCGGCGTGATGGTCTGCAGCCAGCGCGCGGCCCGGCACATGGCCGCGAACGGCGGCGGGTCGATCGTGAACACCGCGTCGATCGCGGGCATCAACGCGGGCGCGGGCCTGATCTCCTACCGGGTGACGAAGGCAGCCGTGATCCACTTCAGCCGGTCGATAGCGATCGACCTGGCCGAGCACGGCATCCGCGTGAACTGCATCGCGCCCGCGCACATCGCCACCGCCATCAACACCAACTACGACGTGAACCAGATCATCAAGCTGATGCAGCCGCTGCAACGGGCGGGGAAGCCGGGCGACGTTGCCGAGGCCGTCCTCTTCCTGGCGAGCGACCGGGCCGCGCAGATCACGGGCACGGTCCTCCCCATCGACGGCGGGACGACCGCCGGCCCACCCGCGAACCAGTTGCGGACGTTGATCCGGGCGGAGAGGAGCGCGACCCAGTGACCCACACCGCGACACCACCGGACCCCGCCACCGCCCTCTACTCGTGTGACGACCACCGCGACCTCCGCGCCGTCCCGCGCGACGTGTGGCAGTCGCGGCTCCCGAGCCGGCTCGCGGACCGCGGGCCGCGGGTCGAGGAGCGCGACGGCGGGGCCGTGTGGGTCTGTGAGGACCGCGTGCTCGGCGGCAGCGGGATGTCGGGCCGGATCGCCGCCGCGAAGAACCTCAGCGCGATCGGGCGGGCCGGCATCGAGGACGACGGCTACCGCGCCGGCAACGCGAAGCTGCGCCTCGAGGACATGGACCGCGACGGCCTGTGGGTCTCGGTCATCTACGGTCCCGTCGCACTCGGGTTCCCCATCGCCGACCCGGAGCTGCAGGACGCCTGCTACGCGGCGTGGAACGACTGGGCGGTCGAGGAGTTCAACGCGGCCGCGCCCGAGCGCCTGTGCGTGCTCGCGTTCCTGCCCGGTCACTCGCCCGAAGCGGCGGCCGCCGAGCTCGAACGGTGCGCGGGGATCGGCCACCGAGGCGCCGTGATCGACGTGTTCGACATCGACGTCGGCGACCCGGCGTGGGACCGGCTCTGGTCGGCCGCCGAACGGACGGGGCTCCCCATCAGCTTCCACCTGAAGGGCGGGACGTCACCCCGGCTCAGCTACCAGATCGGCAAGTGGCAGTCGGCCGCCTTCGCGACCGTGCTGCCGCTCCAGCTCGACGAGCCGTTGGCCACGATGGTGTTCTGCGGCGCGCTCGAGCGCCATCCGGGCATGAAGCTCGTGCTTGCCGAGTCGGGCGTCGGCTGGCTGCCGTACTTCCTCACCCGAATGGACCTCGAGTGGCGCAACCTCCGCCACCAGCTCGACTACGCACCCGCAACGCCGCCGAGCGAGATCTTCCACCGCCAGGTGCTCGCGACGTTCGAGGAGGAGGAGCTGGGTCCCGAGCTCATCCCGATGCTCGGCGCCGACTCGTGCATGTGGGCCTCCGACTACCCGCACACCGACAGCACGTTCCCCGACTCGCGGCGCGCGATCGACGAGTCGCTGGGCTCCCTCCCCGAGGCGGACCGGCGCAAGATCACCGCGACGAACTGCGCGCAGCTCTACGGGTTCGCGGATGCCTCCTGAACCGACGGGCGGGATCGCCGGCTTCGACCACGTGTCGCTGCCGATGCGCGACACAGACGCGATGATCGCGTTCTACCGCGGCCTCGGCCTCGACGTCGCCGAGAACCCGGCGGTCGTCTCCGTGTACGTCGGCAACCAGATGATCAACCTCCACCGCCCCGAGATCTGGCGGCGGGAGGGGTTCACGCTGCGGGCACCCGCCGCGGTACCACCCTGCGGCGACATCTGCTTCGTGTGGGACGGCTCGCCGGACGCGCTCCACGAGCGGCTCGCCGCCGTCGGCGCCGCGATCGAGGAGGGCCCGGTGGCGCGGCAGGGCGGTCGCCGCACCGACTCGACGAGCGTCTACGTGCGTGATCCCGACGGCAACCTGCTCGAGTTCATGATCTACCCGGAGCCGGCCGGGAAGGAGGGTGGAGATGGCCCCTGACACCGTCATCCGCGGCGGGACCGTCGTCGACGGGGCGGGTGGGCCGGGCCGTGTCGCCGACGTCGCGATCGCGGACGGTGTGATCCGCGAGATCGGGCCCGAGCTCCACGGCCGACGGGAGCTCGACGCCACGGGCTGTGTGGTCGCGCCCGGCTTCATCGACATCCACACGCACTACGACGCGCAGGTCTTCTGGGACCCGGCGCTCCGGCCGTCGTCGTACCACGGGGTCACGACCGTCGTCGCGGGCAACTGCGGGTTCGCGATCGCGCCGACGCGGCCCGAGCACCACGGCGTGATCGTCCACACGCTCGAGAACGTCGAGGACATGGACCCGGCGACCCTCACCGCGGGCATCGCGTGGGAGTTCGAGACGTTCCCCGAGTACCTGCAGCTCGTGCAGCGCCGCGGGACGGCCCTCAACTACACCGCCTACGTCGGGCACTCCGCGCTGCGCCTGTACGTGATGGGCGATGCCGCGTACGAGCGCGGCGCGACCGCCGACGAGATCGAGCGGATGTGCGCGCTGCTGCGCGAGGGCCTCGACGCCGGCGCCGCCGGGTTCTCGACGAGCTTCTCCTACGCGCACCGGGGCGTCGACGGGAAGCCCGTCCCGAGCCGCTTCGCGGAGGCCGACGAGGTCGAGGCGCTGTTCATGACGACCGGTGAGGCCGGGAGGGGCGTGATCCTCATCACACCCGGGCCGCAGTGCAGCTACGCCGACGTCTACGAGTGGCAACCGAAGACCGGACGGCCGTTCACGTACCCGCTCTTCGCGGCGCCCGGTGGTCGCCACCTCGAGCCGGTCGCGCTGCACGAGGCCGGGCTGGCCCGCGGCCTCGAGGTGTGGCCCCAGGTGACGCCGCGGCCGCTCACGATGCAGTTCACGCTCGCCGACCCGTACAGCCTCAACGTCGGCAAGGTCTTCGGCGAGCTGCTCGAGGGCGACCGCGACGCGCGCGTCGCCGCCTACTGCGATCCCGAGTGGCGGGCCCGGGCCGCGGCCGACCTCGAAGAGGCACCGATGAAGCCGCGCTGGGAGACGTTCGAGGTCTCCGAGTCGCAGCGGTTTCCGGAGCTGCAGGGCCGCCGGGTCGGCGAGCTCGCGGCGGAGCGGGGCTGCGGACCGCTCGACGTGATGTGCGAGCTCGCCGTCGCCGAGGACCTGAGGACTCGCTTTCGGGCGTACATCGCCAACGACGACGTCGACGCGGTGAGCCGGTTGCTCACGCACGAGCATGTCGCCCTGGGCCTGTCGGACGCGGGCGCGCACGTCGCGCAGCTGTGCGACGCACCCCTGCCGACCGACCTGCTCGGCGTCTGGGTCCGCGAGCGCGGGGTGATGCCCGTCGAGCGGGCGGTGCGGAAGCTGAGCGGCGAGCCAGCCGACATGTTCGGCTTCGTGCGCCGGGGGTACCTGCGCGAGGGCTACTGGGCCGACGTGTGCGTGTTCGACCCGGCGACGGTCGCGACCGGGCCCATCCGGCGGCTGCGCGACTTCCCCGCCGGCGGCGAACGCCTGACCGCCGAGGAGCCCGAGGGCATCCGCCACGTGCTCGTGAACGGCGTCCCCATCCGGGCCGACGGCGCGCAGCTCGACGTCCGGCCCGGCACGCAGCCCGAGATCGCGTGATGGGCCTGCTCGACGGCAAGGTCGCGGTGATCACCGGCGCCGGCTCGGGCATGGGCAGGGCGTCGACACTGCTGTTCGCGCGCGAGGGCGCACGGGTGGTCGCGGCCGACGTCAGCGGCGCCGAGCAGGCCACCGCCGCCGAGGCGGGCGACGCCGTCATCGCGTGCCACGCCGACGTGACCAGCGAGTCGGACGTGGCCGCGATGATCGAGCGCGCAGTGTCGGAGTTCGGTCGCCTCGACGTGCTCTGCAACGTCGCCGGGATCGGAACCGGTGGGCTCGTCGCCGACGTGACGATGGACGACTACGACCGCACCATGGACGTCGACCTGCGGGGCGTGCTCCTCGGCATGAAGTACGGCATCCGGGCGATGCTCGAGAGCGGCGGCGGGTCGATCGTCAACTGGTCGTCGATCGGCGGTCTCAACGCGTCGCCGGCGACGAGCGTCTACTCGGCGGCCAAGGCCGGCGTGATCGCGGTCACGAAGGTCGCCGCCGTCGAGTACGGCTCGAAGGGGATCCGGGTCAACGCCCTCTGCCCGGGGTTCATCATGACCGAGATCATGGGCGCCGCCGGGCTCGAGACCTTCCCCGGCATCGTGAAGAAGGCCGCGCTGCGGCGGGCGGGCGAACCGGGCGAGGTCGCCGAGGTCGCGGCGTTCCTCGCGTCCGACCGGGCGTCGTTCGTCACGGGGGCGGCGATCCCGGTCGACGGCGGCTGGGTCGCCCAGATCGCCTGACGGGCAGGTTCGCCCGAGGCATCGAGGAGGAGGGAGCGACCAGACATGACCGCGCTGACCGGGAGTGGGCTCGCGTACGACCCGTACGACGTCGACATCAACCGTGATCCGTACCCGACCTTCCGGCGGCTCCGCGAGGAGGCACCCCTCTACCGCAACGACGTCCACGACTTCTACGCGTTGAGCCGATTCGACGACGTCGAGCGCGGCCTCGTCGACCGCGAGACCTACATCTCGGGCCGGGGTGCGATCCTCGAGCTCATCAAGGCGGGGATCGAGATGCCGCCCGGCATCCTGATCTTCGAGGACCCGCCGCTCCACACCGTCCACCGCTCGCTGCTGTCGCGGGTCTTCACGCCGAAGAAGATGGAGGCGCTCGAGCCCAAGGTGCGCGAGTTCTGCGCGGCCAGCCTCGATCCGCTGGTCGGCGCCGGCCGCTTCGACTTCGTCGCCGACCTCGGCGCGCAGATGCCGATGCGC